>VXNS01000016.1 GCA_009840445.1 Synechococcus sp. SB0662_bin_14 | reverse complement strand
AGGAAACCTCCTCCACAGATGCTGCCGTGGATCACTCCCTCGGACTTCGCTTCTCTCTGCTCTTCTGAGGCCTTAATTGGCTTTTCCTTCAGGTACCTAAGCCTCGTGCCTAAGCTTTGACGGTTGCACACCACCCCCTGCCGCCATGGCAGGCCCCGCTCCATGTGGCGAGAACCACGACCAAACCCTGTTCTGGACGGTGCCGGAGCCACCGCACCGCAGCCGGCTGTGGTGACCATGGTGGAAGCCGGCAGCATTGCCGAGGAGCTTGGCGTTCAACCCGGTGACAAAATTGTGCGGATCAACGGTGTGGCCCCCCGGGACTTGATTGATTATCGCGTTTTGATTGGTGAAGAGGAGTTGACGCTTGAAGTGGTGGATCCAGCCGGACAACACCATTGCGTGGCGTTTGAGAAAGATATGGATGCGGATTTGGGTTTGGAATTCAGTGAAGCTTTGTTTGACGGTTTGCGGCAATGCAATAACCGCTGTCCGTTTTGTTTTATTGATCAACAACCAGCAGGGAAGCGCTCCACCTTATATCTCAAGGATGATGATTATCGCCTCAGCTTCCTCTACGGCTCCTATCTCACCCTCACCAACCTGACCCCAGCTGACTGGCAACGCATTGAAACCCAGCGCCTCTCACCGCTGTATGTCTCTGTCCATGCCACAGACCCGGATCTACGCTGCCGTCTGTTGCGCAACAAGCGGGCGGGTTCACTGCTTCAGCAGTTGGAGTGGTTTGCCCAGCGCCGCCTGCAGATTCATGCCCAGGTGGTGGTGTGTCCCGGCCTCAATGACGGTCGTCAGTTGCAACGCACCTTACGGGATCTGGCCCGCTGGGGCGCTGGACCCTGGCCAACGGTGCTTTCCACCGCCGTGGTGCCGGTGGGCCTGACCCGGTTCCGTCCTGCCGCCGCTATGGACCTGACGCCGGTGACCCCCCCTCTGGCCCGCCAGGTCGTTGCCCAGGTGGAGGCCCTGCAAGGGGAGTTCATCCCCCAAGTGGGGAGCCGCTTCGCCTGGCTGGCGGATGAGTGGTACCTCATGGCTGCCCAGCCCCTGCCGCCCCGCTCCACCTATGAAGATTGGCCCCAGCAGGCCAACGGGGTGGGCAGTATTCGCGCCTTCCTGGAGGCGTTGGACCAGGCCACAGCCCAACTCCCCCCAGCCCTCCCGGCGCCCCGCCGTTGTAGTTGGGTGGTGGGCGGCCTGGTGGGGCCGGCATTGGTATCGGTGGTTGAGCGTCTCCAGGGCGTCCAGGGTCTGGAACTGCTGCTCCATGCCCTGCCCAGTCCCTACTGGGGCCAGGAGCTGGTGGTCACCGGTCTCCTGACGGGGGCAGACTTGATTGACGGGCTGGCGGGTCGGGATCTGGGGGATCAACTGTTGTTGCCCAGCGTCATGCTCCGCCATGGCTCTCCCCTGTTCCTGGATGACCTGACGGTGGACCAAGTGGCCGCCAGGCTGGGGGTGCCGATTCTCCCCGTCGCTGATGCCCAAGGCCTGGTGACCGCCTGCCTGGGAGCGTGACGGGAGGCCCCTTGGATCCGTACGCCGTGGTAGCTTGCCTGGCCAGCGACAAAAAGGCGCCAATGGTTCTCTGCGCTGCCTTCGTCACCCTCCCCATCCACTCTCATCGAGATGATACATCCACTCCCCCTGTTTGTGGCCCTGCTAATGTCCTTTCCCATCTGGCGTCTGGTTGATTTCTTGATTTAGTCGGAGTGAAATTGCCTGTTGGTGAGATCACGGCTCTGTTACTGCCGCTTGGCATGAGCAATTTGTCAGCCGCTGAGATTGCTGCTCTTTTAGCGGCAATTGGCGGTCTGCCTGGCTTGGCCGTCTTGGGACTCAATCCCATGACAACTGGTCTTGTCGTGCTTATTGCCCTTGCCTTCGCTTCAGGGGCGGGCCTATCCGAAATTTGGCATTTGGTCAAAAATTCTCTTGGTTAGCCTGCAAAACAGGTGTAGTCTCCATCCTCTCTCCCTGGCGACTCCTTCAGGGCCAGCAGGTTCCCAGGGACTGGCGTCGGGCAGCCCCGGTGAAAGAACAACCAGCGGAAGCCCCCCAGCCCGGCGGGATCCACCAGCCGCAGCAACGCCTCCCGCTGGGCGAGCCGCTGGGCCAACGGAGGACCGTCCGCCTCCCCCAGACGGCTCAGTTGCCGGGCCAGGCCCAGAGCCAGCAGACCTTGGCCCTGGCTCACCTCGCCACACCATGTCCAGCCCGCCCCTTCGGCCCAGTAGCGCAGCAGATCGGTGCAGACGTGGGCGGTGAGGTCCATCCGGCCCGGCTGGAGGAAGGGATTGCCCACGGCCTGCTGCTGGGCATAGGCCATCAAGGTGCCGTCCGGCCGCTGGGGGCTGTAGTAGCGCCGGGCGTTGTGGCCGTAATCCAGACACCACAGCCAGCCCCGCTGCAGCGCCGCTGCTGCTGCACGGCACCAGGGGCGCTGAGCCAGGGCCAACTCACTGCTCCAGCCCAGGGGGAAGGCGTCTCCAGCCAAATGAATGCCCACGGCCGCCAACAGGGCCGGAATCTCGGCAGGCAGCGGTGGTCCCGGACACCAGCCCAGGCGCCCCTGGCGGCAATGCACCCATTGCCAGCGCCAGCCGTCCTCCCCCCGGGTCAAGCGCTCCACCGGCAAGGCATCCAACAACTCGTTGGCCAACAGCAGACCGGTGACGGGGGCGGCAGCCAGTTCGGCAGGGTGGACATGGCGCCAAGTCAAGGGCTGACGCTGTAGTTGCTGAGTCTGGCGCTGACGGAGAGCGGGGCTGGCTTCCACCAGCACCAACTGCAACCGTTGCCGCCACTGGGGGCGCGCCTGCGCCAGGAGAATGCCCAGATCACGGCTCAGCCCACCATCCCCCGGTCCCCACTCCACCAGGCTGAGGGCCTCTGATGTGCCGGCCAGGGCGTCAAGACACTGGAGCACCTGGGGCAACAACAAAGTGGCCAGGGTGGGGCCAAGGCTGGCGGCCGTCACAAAATCCCCCTTCCTCCCGAATGCCACACGACCATGGCCGTAGTAGCCGTGCTGCGGATCCTGGAGCACCCATTCCATATAGGTGGAGAAAGGCACAGCCCCGCCAGCCGCCTGAAGGCGCCGCTGCAGCCAGAGCGGGCAGGGCTGTTGGTGAGGAGCAAGTTGTTGCTTGGGGGATGATCTCGCTGGCATCAACACGTTTCCTGATGGGGACGAGCCGGTTTCTGCTGTAGGCGCCTTCATCCAGTCTTGCGGTTGCCGCGGCGATGGCAGCGGCGGCTTCCAGGTTGTCGTTGAGGTAGGCGCGGGATTACGCAGCATGGATTTCCCGCTTGCTGGCCTCGATTGTTGCCTTGACGCAGGGATTGCGAACGGCATCCACCATCACCAGCTCCACGGGATCAGACAGGCTTTTGCGCAGTTCACTCGGCAGTCTGAAGTAGGCCCTGTAGGGCGTTCCAGGTTCGCAAGGATGAAACTCCACCAGCAGGTCGATGTCGCTCTCGCCGGGGCGGTAGTCGGACCGCACCACGGAGCCGAAGGCATGCATGTGAGCCACCGGATGGCGGCGGCAGGCAGCGGTAATGGCCTCAAGCTGGGATTGGGCAAGGGCGAGGCCCATAACTTGACTTCGATAACTTGACTCCGACCTGTTCAGTATCGACCCGCTACCCTTGCCCGGGGTGACCCTGCCGGGACGTTTGGTGAAGGGTTGAGACACAGAATTGCTTGAGAGCGGTAACGGAATGTTGTTGAATCTGCAAGAGAATACCGTCTCTTGCCCCCGCAACCGTGCCTCGCGCCTTAACCCTGTTCCTCACCTTGATCCTGTCCTTCTCCACCTGGGTCGCCCCTGCCCACGGGGCCAACAACCCCGAGTTGCTGCCCAAGGAGTCCACCCCGGTCATTGACCTGGCCCGTGTGTTCACTCCCGTGCAACGGCAAGCTCTGGTGGAGGAGTTGGACGCCGTGGAGGCCCAGGACGGGTGGAAGCTGCGGGTGCTGACCCAATACGACCGCACCCCCGGTTTGGCCGTGAAGGAGTTCTGGGGCGTGGACGAACGCAGCCTGGTGCTCATCGCCGACTCCCGTGGCGGCAACCTGCTCAACTTCAGCGTGGGCGACCACATGTTTGCCTTGATGCCCCGCAACTACTGGGTGGAACTCCAGACCCGGTTCGGGAACCAATACTACGTGCGGGACCATGGCGAGGACGGGGCCATCCAGGATGCCCTGGCGGCGGTGGAAACCTGTCTGGAGCGGGGTGGTTGCCGGGTGGTGCCCGGCCTCCCCCAGGAGCAGTGGGTGCTCACCTTCGTCATCTCCATGCTGGGAGGAGTGGTGGCCGGTTTTGCAGGTCATCCCCGCCCCAACAGCAGCAGTCCCGTTGCCTGGCTCTGGGTGTTGCTGCTGGCGCCGCTGTGGGGGGTGATGTTCATCATCTTCGGCCTGGGACCCGTGCTGAGCCGCACCACCGATTGGCTCCCCGTCACCCGCAACGTGTTGGGGTTCCTGGGGGCCGCCATTGGCGCCTATCTCACCCATCGGTTGCGGCAACAGGAGGCGCCAGGCCAGGACTGACCATGATCGCCATTTGGGAACCTCCCCCTCACCCCACGGCAAGGTCCAGACAGCCTGAACAGCGGGACGCGGCGGAGGTCTCTTCTCCCTTTCCCCATCAGCCTTACCAAGGCCACAAGCCAGGACAGGAGCGGCTTCTCCTGCTTCCCATTATCCAGAACTCGGGTTATGTTAGACATTGCGCCCAATACCCCGCAACGGCGGCGCAGGCATGGGGTTCATGGTTTCCCCTGAGACCAGAGGCGCTCCAGGGGTGCCGCCAGCGCCTGGGGGCCAACCACCGCTAGACGGGGTTGGCTGAGCCAACGGCGCGCCACCTGTTGGCAGTCGCCCCCGTCCCGTTCCGCCAACCGGGTCAACCGCTGCTCGGCAGCATCCACGGCCATCCCGTAACCGCGCAGCAGGGCCAGCCGTTCCGCCACCTGGCCACTGGTCTGGAGGGCCGCCAACTCCTGCCCCTGCAGCTTGGCGTGGGCCAAGCGCAGGTCCTCCGGCTGAAGGGGTTGCTCCAGGAGGCGCTGCCACTCCGCCAGCAACAGTTCCAGCGCCTTGACCGCCCGTGCCGCGCTGGTGGAGAGGTGAACAACAAACGGGGCGCTCTGCCGGCGCACAGGGAACAACACCCCCACCTCGTAGGCCAGGCCATGGGTTTCCCGGATCACCTGGGGCAACCGGGCGCTCATCCCCATGCCCAGGTGGTGGTGCAGCAGGCGCAGAACGGCATGGTCCTGGTGGTTGAGCCCACAGGTGGCGGCCCCCAGGAGCAGCGCCACCTGCTCCGTGTCCTGGGGATGGAAGGCCATGGTGGCCGCACCGGGGAGGGCCGTGGGCGGCGCCATGGGGGGAGAGCCATGGCTGGGGGGCAAAGCCTCCGCCAGGGCCGTCAGGAGGGCTGTGGCGCTCCGATCCAGATGGCCCGCTGCGGCAATGACCATGGCGCTGTTCCCCCAGCCTTGATGGGCCTGGTGAAGCTGGCCGGGAGTCAATGTCGCCACCTCTGCCGTCAAGCCCAGGGGAGCATGGCCATAGCCCCCATGGCCGTAGAGCAGACGGCGCAGGTCTGCCAGGGCCAGTTGCAGGGGATCTTCCCGCTGTTGCGCCAAGGCCTGCAGGGTGAGCTGCTGCTCCCGCTGTACTTCACGGGGCGCCAACCGTGGCGTCTGGACCATCTCCCGCAACCGCTCCAGCAGGGGCGCCGCATCCGCAGCCATGCACCCCAGACACAACACCACGCCGTCTTCCCGGGCGCCCGCCACAAAATAGGCGCCGCGAGACTCCATCTCTTCTGCCAAGACCACGGCATCCTGGCGGACTGTTCCCCGCTGAATAGCGCTGGCCAAAAGCTGGGCCTGTCCCCGTTGCCCCAGGGGATCTGCGGCGCTGCCCCCGGCAATCCACCAGCACAGGGCCGTCACCCCCACATGGCGCCGCTGCTGGATCAATACTTCCACCCGCTGATGACGGTGATGCAGGTCAAGACGCAATAAGGCCGGGGCAGGTTCCATCAGCGTGACAGATTGCCGGGATTGGTGCTTGCGTCCATGGCGGCAACGGTGATGCCCGCGATCACCAGACAGATCCCGGTCAACAGCGCCGTGGTCACCGGCTCGGCCAGCACCGTCATGGCCAGGGTGGCGGCTACCGCCGGCTCCAGAAGTCCCACCACTACCGCCATCCTGAGGCTGAGGCGCTTGAGGCCGAGGCCAAACAGGACATGGCCCAAGGCCAGTGTCACCAACCCCAGATACGCCACCGTGGCCATAGACACCGCAGACCCCAGGGCATTCCCCGCCTCCATGAGCGCCGTTGGCAACAGCAGCACCATGCCGCCACCCACCACTGTGGCCATTGCCGTCAGAGGCGGCCGGTCCATCATCAACTTCTGGGCGGCAAATCCCTGACAGGGAACGCCACAGCCCGCCAGCGCCGCCAAGACCACGCCACTACCCACAACCTGGATCGCCCCGCCGGAGAGTAGAGCCACCCCCGCCAAGGCCGTGGTCACCCCAATCAGCCAATGCCGGTTGGGACGCTGGCCTGCTGTCATCCAGTCCAGCAAACCGGCCGCCAGGGGAGCGGTGCCGAGGGCCACCAGCGTGGCCACCGCAACACCGGTGCGGTCCGCCGCCACAAAGAACGCCAGTGGACCCACGGCTGCACCAAGCCACCCCAGCGCCACCCAACGGACAGGGAACCTGTAGCGCCATGGGGCTTGCCGACGGAGCATGGACGCCGCCAGCAAGCCGAAGCCGCCCAGGACAGATCGCCATGACGCTGCCGCCGTTGGGCCCAGGTCCCCGGGTCCCAGTTGGGCAGCGGTTCCCATGGTTCCCGCCAGAACAGCCGCCAGCGCCACTGCCGCCACGCTCCACATGTCAGGTTTCCGTGCCCAAGAGACCCTAATCGCTGTCACTGAAGACAGCTCCACCACCCTTTCCGACCTATGGGCAATGCCAGGTCCCAGATTTGAACTGGGGACACGGCGATTTTCAGTCGCCTGCTCTACCAACTGAGCTAACCCGGCAGGCCTTGGCCTGATGCTGGTCAGGTCAAAACCACGCTTTTAATCCTAACCCACCGTGGGCCGACGCCCATGTTTGGGGGGCGTGCGGGCCAGGCAGAGGAGCCCCGCCACGGGGATGTTGGCCGCCTCCAGTGGAGCTGCCGCCGCCAGAGCGGTGCTGCCGGTGGTGAGGATGTCGTCCACCAGGAACACCAGGCGCCCCTGCTGACTTTTGGCGGCAACGGAGAGCAGCCGGAAAGCATCCTGCAGGTTGCGGCGGCGGCCACTGGCGCCCAGATGGTGCTGACCCGGGCGGGGCTGCTTTCTGAGCCACTGAACCTGGGGCCAGCCGGAGCACTGGCTCAGGCTTTGGCTGAAGACCTCCGGCAGGGGATTGCCCCGGCGTTTCCAGCCGGGGATGGGCATCAGCACAGGCGGGGCGCCTTCCCAGCTCAGGCCCGTCAGCAGGTGTTCCGCAGCGCAGTGGAGCACGCCGGGCACGGGATTCTCGCGGCAGGCCAGCAGTTGGCTACGCCAGCTTTGCTGATACAAGCCCACCGCCCAGAACCGCATCGGTTCACTGCCGTGGAGCACAGCGTCCGGCCAGTCCCACCGTTTCAGGCAGTCTCCGCAGGGACGGTGGCGATCCGTGGCGGCGGCGCCACAACAAGGGCAGGTGGGCAGGGTGATCAGGTCCTGGCCCAGGCGCAAGAGTTGGACCAGGGGGCGACCAGTGCCTGTTGGCGGTGGATTGCCAGCCATGACAAGGATGAACGGGGGATGGGGAAGCCTTGTCTCAGCGTTCCCACACCCCCGCCACAACCATCAGGGTTTTTCCTGGTCTCAAACCACCAGGGCTCACCCGGGAATGGCCCGCAGCATGGCCACCATGGTGCGATGGGCATCCTCACTGTCCTGCAAGGGATGGTCAAAGGCGATCCTCAGGGGCTGCCCGTCCACCTCCAGATCCATCCAACTGGTGGTGACCGCCACCAGCCGCGCCGTGGAGACCTGTGGGCAATTGCCGTAGTGGCGGGCATAGGCGGCAACTGCACTCCCGTGGTCCTCGTTCATGTGGCGGCAAATGCGGTCACTGACGGCAGGTGTGAGGGGATCGGCAGCCATGGCGCTGGAGATGGGTGGGGGCATCCCATCCTGCCGCAACTCAGCCCTGCCACCGGGTCCAGAGCAAGCTCAGCAGTCTGAATCCGCTGAAGCTCACGTAACCCGCCAGCACCAGAAACAGGCCGATGGACACAATGGCTTGCAGGCGCTTCATGGGGGGTTGGCCTCCGATCACGCGGACAACGTTGAGGTCCCATTCTGACGGCACGCCAACCGGGCCGCCCCGCAAGCAGTGGAGGCATGGGGCCGATTGAGAACGGGGCACCCCAGGGCCTGTTGGCGCAGTTGCCGCCACGTGGGATTCCGGGCGCCGCCCCCCACGGTCAGCACCCGCTGCACCGCCGGAGCGCCCAAGGCTTGCAACCGTGCCCAACCCCGGGCCTCAATGGCGGCAATTCCCTCCAGCAATCCCTGCAAAAACAAGGCATCACTCACGGGCCGTGGCTCCAGACAAGGCATCAGTTGGGGATCATCCACCGGGAACCGCTCGCCGGGGGCGGGCAAGGGCAGGTAGTTGAGGCCTGTGGGATGGCGGGGATCAAGCTGGCGGCACAGGGCGGCGATGGTGGGGGGATCAAAGAATTGGCGCAGCACCCCACCGCCACTGTTGGACGCCCCACCCACCAGCCATTGGTTGCCGATGGGGTGGCTGTAGACGCCAGCGCCCTGTAAGGATGCCGGGCACAGTTGTTTCAGGGCCATGGTGGTGCCCAGCACCGTGACCCCGTCCCCAGGCTGGGGATCCACCGCCAGCACGGCGGCGTTGCCGTCCGTGGTGCCGGCCGCCACCTGGGCCGTGGTGGGCAGGCCCAGCTTGTTGGCCACCGGCGGGTGGAGAGGACCCAGGACGGTGCCGGGGCGCACCACACGGGGCAACAACCCGCACCAGGGTTGGCTGCCAATGGCCCCACTCCAACCGCTCCGCAGCGGATCCCAGCCCAACTTGAGGCTGTTGTGCAGATCTCCCCAGCGCCACTGGCCCAGCAGCCACCCCGTCAGCCACTCCCCCTGATGACGCAGGCCCTGGGCATGGGGATAACGCTGTTGGAGTTCCAGGGCTCTGGCCATGGTGCCGCTTGCCGAAGCGGCGGGATGACCCGGTTCCGCCAACTGCTGACACCGGCCCGCCCACTGGGGCTGGGCTGCGTTATAGGGCAACGCCTCCCCCAAGGGATGCCCCTCGGAGTCCATGGCCAGCAGGGTGCCGGAGGTGCCGGCCACCGCCAGAGCGGTCACTTGGCGCCGCAGGGGCAAGGGGATGGCGCTGCAAAGCCGGATCAAGCCCTGTTGCCAGGCTTGGGGCTGCACAAAAGGGCCGGGGTAGGCGCAACCGGCTTGATGGTGTAAATCTCCGCCAGGATCCATGAGGGCCAACCGCACACCGCTGGTCCCCAGATCCACCCCCAGGGCAAGCTGTTGTGGAGCGTCACCAGCCATGACGGCTTGGGTCCCGGAGGTCAGACGGACGGGGCCGCCTGCCGCAGGGTATCGGCCAGGGCGGTCACGTCTTCCCAGGGGGCCTGAAGGTCCATGCGGCCGAAGTGGCCGTAGGCGGCGGTGTCCTGGTAAAAGCGACCGCCCCGTTCGGCGCAGATGGTGGACAGGCCAAAGTTCTGAATGATGGCCGCCGGCCGCAGATCAACGTGCTGTTGAACCAGCTCCATAAGTTGTTCGTTGCCCAACCGGCCGGTGCCAAAGGTGTCTACCAGAATGGACACGGGACGGGCACGGCCAATGGCGTAGCTGAGCTGCACCTCCACCCGCCTGGCCAACGTCGCCGCAACGATGGCCTTTGCCACAAAACGGGCGGCATAGGCGGCGGAGCGGTCCACCTTGGTGGGATCTTTGCCGGAGAAGGCGCCGCCCCCGTGGCGGGCATAGCCCCCGTAGGTATCGACAATGATCTTGCGGCCCGTGAGACCGGCATCCCCTTGGGGTCCCCCCACCACGAATTGGCCGGTGGGATTCACCAGGAACTGGGTGGTGCTGCGCTCCGGCTTGAGGGGGAGATCAGCGGTGGCCGGCACCACCACGTGGGTCCAGAGATCCTCACGGATGTGGCAGCGGACGGCCTCGGCCTGGTGAAGACCGGCCACCTGGGCAGTGTGCTGGGCGGAGATGAGAATCGTGTCAATGGCCACCGGCTGGCCGTCGTCGTAGACCACACTCACCTGGGTTTTGCCGTCGGGCAGGAGATAGTCCAGGGTGCCGGTTTTGCGAACACGGGCCAGTTGCAACGCCAGGCGATGGGCCAGGCTGATGGGCAGGGGCATCAGCTCCGGCGTTTCGTTGCAGGCATAGCCGAACATGATGCCCTGGTCACCAGCCCCCACCAGGTCCAGGGGATCCCCGTCGTGGTCAACCGCTTCATCCACCCCCTGGGCAATGTCCGGCGACTGCTGGTCCAGGGCCACCAGCACGGCACAACTGTGGGCGTCAAAACCACCGGCCCGGGCGCCGGTGTAGCCAATGTCGGCAATGACCCGCCGCACAACGGCGGGGATGTCAACATGAGCCTTGGTTCTCACCTCACCCGTGACCAGACAAAGGCCCGTGTTCACCACCGTCTCACAGGCCACACGACTGTCGGGGTCGGCGCTGAGAAGGGCATCAAGCACAGCGTCGCTCACCTGGTCGCAGATCTTGTCGGGATGGCCCTCAGTGACCGATTCGGAGGTGAACACATAGCGGGCCATGGGGATGCGGGCAAGAGGAAAGACGCACCATCACAGGAACCAGGGGATGGGGCCAGAGGAACTTTAAGGGCTGGCCATGAGCGTCACGGTGTTCCAGTCTGCCACCAAGGTGTCAAAGCCATGGAGTCGGGGTGGGCGCCGCCAGCCGCCGGTGTACCCCACCACCGCACCAACCCCTGCGGCGCGGGCCATGGCCAGATCCTGGCCCGAATCACCACAGAGGAGACAATGCTGCGGCTCAACACCAAGATCACGGCAAAGATGGAGAGCCGCCTGGGCTGCTGGTTTGGCAGGCGCCTGGTCCGAGCCTCGGAAGACCGGGACGGCATGGAGCAAGTCCCAATGCCGCAGAAAGTCCTCAATGCCCTGGCGGCAATCCCCGCTGACGATGCCGCAGGGCAGACCGAGAGCCTGGGCCCGGCGCAGCAGCG
Source organism: Synechococcus sp. SB0662_bin_14 (assembly GCA_009840445.1). Lineage (GTDB taxonomy): Bacteria > Cyanobacteriota > Cyanobacteriia > PCC-6307 > Cyanobiaceae > Synechococcus_B. The sequence continues at coordinate 44,858 of VXNS01000016.1, read as the reverse complement.
GTGGCACACCGGGCAATGGTGGGGTGAGCTGTGCTCTGGGGAGGTGATCGTCCAAAGGCTGGGCATGGATGGTCTGGGCCTTGGCCAAGGCCTCACTCCAGCTCAGGCCCACCTGGGTCAGGCAGGTGGCCGTACTGATGAGGTTATGGCTTGCACTGGCCACGGCTGTGGCCCCACCAGGATCCAGGCCCGGTGTCCCCTGCTCCAGGGAGAACCCGTAGGCCCGCTGCAGCAGACCCGCAAGCCGGGGACGCAGGCCCACAGGAACCTGCTCCAGAGCCGTGGCAAGCCGCGCCTGGGCCAGAGCCATGAGAAAGGCTTCGCTGTTGGAGAGGGTGCCGTCCTTGTCAAAAAGAATGGCCCGCAGCGGGCCGAAGCGCTGGGGACCAATCTGCAGCCAGACCATGGGGCAAGGTGCTCCAGTGCTGTCTAACTCTTGTAAGCGGTCTCGACGCCCATCTGCACAGGTTCCCCTTCCACCTGCTCTTCCAGCATCTGCTTGTAGAGCGCCGCCATTTCCTCAGCCCGGTCAAACACTTTCTGGGGATCGGTCAGCATGTCGCCCGGTTCCGGCTCCAGCGCTTTGGTGGAGAGGGAAATGCGTCCCCGCTCCGCATCCAGGTCAATGATCATGACCTTCAATTGGTCCCCCACGTTGAGGACGGCGTGGGACGTCTCAATGTGCTCATGGCTGATCTCGGAGATGTGCAGCAGGCCGCTGACGCCACCGATATCAATAAAGGCGCCGTAGGGCTTAATGCCACGCACGTTGCCCACAACCACTTCACCCACTTCCAGGCGATTCATCTTGCGCTCCACCAGGGCGCGGCGGTGGCTGAGGACCAGGCGGTTGCGTTCCTCGTCCACCTCAAGAAATTTGAGGGGAAGCACCTCGTCCACCAACTCCTCCTTGGGCTTGCGGGTGCTGATGTGGCTGCCGGGGATGAAGCCCCGCAGACCCTCCACCCGCACCAGTGCGCCACCGCGGTTGGTGGCGAACACGTCGCTGTAGATGGTGGCGTCTTCCTTTTGCAACTGCCGGACCCGTTCCCAGGCCATCTGGTACTCAATCCGGCGGATGGACAGCATCAACTGGCCGTCTTCGTTTTACTCCGAAAGAATGAAGAACTCCCGCACGTCCCCCGGCTGGAGCACGTCCGCCAAGTCTTCCACCCGGTTGATGGAAGCTTCCTGGAGAGGCATGAACGCGGCGGTTTTGGCGCCAATATCAATCAGGCTTCCCTTGGGCTCCAGGTTAAAGATGGTGCCACTCACCACGTCGCCGGGGTTGAAGTGGTAGTCGTATTGGCTCAGCAGCGCCGTGAACTCCTCCATCGTGAAGCCCACGTCATCCAGATCTCTACTGCCTCCTCTGGACTGGGGTCTCTCTTCAGCGGCCACAACGACGTCGTTGCCTTTTTCTTCCTCGTCAAGGGGAGCGCCATCGATCTCGTCAGGTTCTACTGTTGCTTCCTCGGCAAGATTCAGGGTGTCGGCTGGAGGATGGTCGGCGGATGAGGCGCCGTTCCGTATGCGGTCGTCAGGGCTGGACGTGTCGGAACTGGAAGTGGGTGTGGAAACCATTGACTGGGCGGCAGCCTGCCGGGGGCAGGACGAAAATTGTGCAAATCCCTGGCGACTGCCGCACCGCCACGGGAGACTCACGAGCTTAGCCGCTTATGGCCGTGATTGTTGAAGGGTTTGAACGCAAAAGCAACCATATGAAAGGCCCCAACCAAAACGGCGGGGCCTGACAAGGTTGCTGATACAGGCTGCTGCCGTCAGCAGTTCACTCATTTGCCAATTTTGGGAGGGTCCCGGAAGACAATGGCAAAGAAAAGAGTGGAGAGGGCCAGGAAGAGAATGAGGATGTAGGAGAGGGATTCCATGTTGGGCTCCTGGGATTCAGCGAATGGGTGTTCCAGCTTGGGACGCAGCCGCCGTTGTGGGAAGGCGGCGTGTGGATTCGTCACCAAGCTTGCGGAACAGACCAAATTCCACCTGATCCCCCAGATCGGGATCAATGCCGGCAAACACGTCCCGATAGAGGGTGCGGGCCCCGTGCCAGATGTGGCCGAAGAAGAAGAGCAGGGCGAAGCAGGCATGGCCAAAAGTGAACCAGCCTCGGGTGGAACTGTGGAAGGTGCCGTCGGAGTGGTAACGCTCCAGATCGAACGCGAAGGGCTCGCCCAACTGGGCTGCCCGCGCCAATTTCCTCACCTCGGCAGGATCGGTGACGGTTTGCCCGTTGAGCTCACCGCCGTAGACGCTGGCCGTCACGCCGGTCTGCTCGAAGGAATAGCGCGCCTCGGCCCGGCGGAAGGGAATGTCGGCCCGAACCACGCCGTCGCCATCCTCGAGAACCACCGGGAAGTTCTCGAAGAAGTTGGGCAGGCGCCGCACGGACAACTCCCGACCTTCGCCGTCGGTAAAGACCGGATGCCCCAACCAGCTTGTGGGCAGGCCGTCCCCGTTGACCATGGGGCCTACGCGGAAGAGGCCGCCTTTGGCGGGGCTGTTGCCCACGTAGTCATAGAAGGCAAGCTTCTCGGGAATGGCGGACCAGGCTTCTTCCTGGGTTGCCCCGCCGGCTTCTGCCGCCTCCACCCTGCGGCTGATCTCCTGCTGGAAGTAGTTCTGGTCCCACTGGTACCGACTGGGGCCAAACAACTCAACGGGGTTGGCGGCGCTGCCGTACCACATGGTGCCGGCCACCACAAAGGCGGCAAAGAACACAGCGGCGATGGCGCTGGACAGCACCGTCTCGATGTTGCCCATGCGCAGAGCCCGGTAGAGGCGTTGCGGGGGACGGCTGGTGATATGGAAGATACCGGCGATGATGCCAACGATTCCTGCAGCAATATGGTGGGCAACGATGCCGCCGGGATTGAAGGGGTTAAATCCGCCAGGACCCCAATCCGGCTGCACAGGCTCCACGTGTCCAGTGAGCCCGTAGGGATCGGAAACCCACATGCCCGGACCAAAAACACCGGTCAGGTGGAAGGCGCCAAAGGAAAAGCAGCCCAGCCCGGCCAGGAGCAGGTGGATGCCGAAAATTTTGGGTAGATCAAGGGCTGGTTCACCGGTTCTGGGGTCGTACCAGATCTCCAGGTCCCAGAAGGTCCAGTGCCAGATAGCGGCCAGGAACATCAAGCCGCTAAACACGATGTGGGCCGTGGCCACGCCTTCAAAACTCCAGAAGCCGGGGTCCACACCCGTAGCGCCGGTGACGTCCCAGCCACTCCAGCTTCCTGTCACGCCAAGACGGGACATGAAGGGCAAAACAAACATGCCCTGACGCCACATGGGGTTCAGGACCGGATCAGACGGATCAAAGACCGCCAGTTCGTACAGGGCCATCGAGCCCGCCCAGCCGGCGACGAGAGCGGTGTGCATGATATGGACGGCTAACAGCCGCCCCGGGTCGTTGATAACAACCGTATGCACCCGATACCAGGGCAATCCCATTGTTGGTTCTAGGGGTGATCTGCGAGAAGTGGAGAACCGGATGGCTCCGGCTCAAGGGAGGAAGAGCGACCGATGGCCGATCAGGACACCAATGTAGGAGCAGGACCGTGACCATGGGTTGCCCCGTCGCGAACTGCAACCTGGCCCGTAACACAGCCCTCACCCGTCACCCCCCGCCTCGCTCCACACTGACCAGGCGTTGCCGTCCAGAATCAATTTGCATCAAGCTTCTTCGCCTCCGGACCATGCCCACCATCCACTTCCTGCGAGAACAGTTGGACGTTGATTGCCCCGCTGGCGCCATCCTGAGGGATGCGGCCCTGGACGCCGGCGTAGAACTCTACGGTCTCAAGGGCAAGCTGGGCAACTGCGGTGGCTGCGGTCAGTGCAGCACCTGCTTTGTGGCCGTGGCCGGTCCTGGGGAGGACATCTGCCTCACCCCACGAACGGCCCCGGAGCAACGCTTCCTCAAGAAACGGCCTCTCAACTGGCGTCTCGCCTGTCAAGCCGTGATTCGGGACTCCCTGGTGGTGGTGACCCGTCCCCAGGCTGGTTGGCCTGGTGGCGACGAGGCCCTGGCTGCTGCCGCGAGCGCCATGCCCGTGAACGTCATGTCGAATCCCCAGGACGGCGCCCACCAGGACAGTGGGCAGGGTGACGGCAATGGGCAAGATGGTGGGGACGGTGCCGAGACAGGGGTTGAGACCGTTGACAAGACCATTGACGAGACTGGGGAGCGGTGATTGGGGGCTTGCTTGACAAACTGCGAAGCCATGGCCCCCCGGCCCTCTGTCCATGGGCGGAAGTGATAAGCTCAACTTGCTCTGTTCTGCCGTTCCCGGATGGAAACGAACCCCCTAGGTTTCATCACCAGCCTTTTATTCGTCCTGGTGCCGGCCCTGTTTCTCGTCATTCTTTACATCCAGACCAACAAGGCGCAGACCTGATCCCGGACTCCACCGCTCCGGTGGCCTCAGCCTGGACATGCCATTGGCCCCTATGCGCAGGACGGCCTGGCCGATAATTTCTTGCCGTGCCGTGTTCCCCATGTGACGGCTATCCGTGGATAACGCCGAAAGTCCGTGCAGCCTGAACTGTCCTGGAGCGGTTTCCTTCCCCAGTAGTTTGATGATGGTGCCCAGCCGCCGATGACGGACGACGACGATTAATCCGGGGGAAGGACCGTCATCTGCCGACAACCGCCGAAACAGGACGAAATCCCCGTCCTCCAGGGCTGGAGCCATGCTGAGCCCGGACACGCGAACGATCCCGAAGCCCAGCAGGGCGCCAATCCCTTGAAACAGCCGGATCAAAGCACCGGATAGACCACCTCAAGGCTGGGTGGGTAGGGGCAGGTTTTCCTGGTGGTCTTGATGCCCTTTGTGGCCCAGAACATCTCGGCGAACTGGTTCACTGCGTCCACCAGTGCTTCCCCGTCAGCGCGGTTGACGCCTTGCTTGCAGGCGCCACCCAGCAGCATGATCTTGTGAACCAGGCTGCCGGCATCCGGGAACGCCTCAAACTGGGGCGCCTTGAAGTAGTCACCCCAGATGATTCGGACCTCGTGCTTCACCTTCTCCGCTTCCTCTTCCTTGCGCATGACGCAGCGGGCAAGATTGTTGCGGGTCTCCAGGGAGGCCATGGCACCCCCTTCGGACTTCTCTTTCATGATGTCCATCAGGCGCACGACCGACAGGGCTGCGATCAGGGCCGTGGAAGGATCGTAGATTTTGCACGGAATGTCGCAATGGGCTTCAGCCCGTGGGAATGGATGGATGGTGTCCAGAGACTGCAGAAGACTGTGAAGCATGGGTTCCTTCCTGGCGGGCGAACGCGACGACCTGGGGACAGATGCTATCAGGCTTCAGGGCCAAGGTGACGGTCGCTTCCCAACTGGGACACCCCAGTGGCAGTGGCGGCGCCAGCAGGGCCGCTGCTGTTCAAGGATCGCCGCTTCAGGCGCAGGTGAAGGTGGTCTGGCCGCATGACCACGGCCATCTTTTCCTTCGCCTCCTTGGCGGGGCTGACCGGCTCCAGTTCGAAGTTGCGGCAGAGCATGGCGAGAACCGTCCGGATTTCCAGCATGGCGAGATTGCGGCCCGGGCAGATGCGCGGCCCGGCGCCAAAGGGGACAAACGCCTGAGCGTGGTGAGGTTGCTGCTCACGGCCAGCGGGCCGGGGAAGCCAGCGCTCGGGATCAAAGCGGTCACCACCAGCAAAGTGCTCTTCCCTGGTGGCCACGTACCGCAGCAGCACAAACAGTTTTGTCCCCTTGGGCATCAGGCAGCCCAGCATCTCGGTATCCTCCAGCGTCTCCAGCGCCATATTGGGGGCCACAGGCTTCAGCCGCATGACCTCGTTGCAGAAGGCGTCAAGGAAGGGGAGGTGGCTGGCCTGTTCCAACGTGTCCAGAGCTGCTGCCGGTGCGACGAGGGCGTCCACCTCGTGGCGGACCCGGGCGAACGCCTCCGGGAACTTGGCACAGTAGTGAACGATCCAACTCATCGTATAAGAGGTTGTGTCTTCTCCGGCCAGCAGCAATTGGCTTGTGTGGGCCAGCAGGTCTGCGCTGGTGAGGTTGGAGCCTTCACGTTCCGCAATCGTCAGCATGGCCTCCAGGAAATTTGTGGGCCCATGGCCGGGGTGGGCTGCCATGTGCTCCCGTGTGGCGCGGACAATAGCTGCCACTTCCCGCTCAAGGACCTGGACGGCACGGTCAAGAGCCCGGTCCGGCGGCAGGCCCACCAGGCGCCAGTAGGGGAAGAGCGTAAAAAATCGCCGCTGCAAGCCTGGGCCGATTTTTTCAAGGTGTTGCTGGATGACTGGACCCGGTGTCTCCAACGTGTTGGGGTCAACGCCAAAGGCCAACTGCATGGTGACGTCAACCGTGAAGCGGGTCAGGTCACGGCAAATGTCCACCACGTGATTCCCGTCCGCCGCCGCTGCCCATCGGCGCTGCAAGCGGGCTGTCGTGGCTTTGAGCTTGGGGAAAAAGTTGGCGAGCCGTGTGCGGCTCAGTGCAGCCACCACGGTTCGCCGCTGCTGACGCCAGTCTTCCCCCTCCGCCGTGAACAGACCGTTGATGCCAATCTCGGTAAACCTGTCCTCAACCACACGGTTGCGCCGGAACGATTGTGGCCGCTGCTCCAGGATGCGCTGGACCGTCCCGTGGTCGGACACCACCACCAGCCGGGACCGCCCCAGACGAATCTGGAACAAAGGACCGTAGCGCTCCGCCCAACGCTCAAGGGTCAGGTGAAACTGCTCGCCGCTGAGTTGAAGTAGATGCCCGATCAGCGGCGGACCGTAGGGTCCTGGCAGATCACGGGGCTGGGTAAGGGGTTGCCGCTTTGTCACCGGGTTGGGTCCTTTCAAGGCTGCTTGGCTGTCAGGAACGCCTCAACAAGGTTACGTACAGGGCTTTGGGTGTTGCCACAATGGAGACTTGATCCTCCCGTGCTGTCCATGGTCGCCCCGCTGGCAAAACTGACGTACCAGGCACTGCAAAAAGGAAAAGGGGTCTTCAGTCTTGCCCACAAGGAAATCAGCCTCCGCCTGCTGAAGACCATGGCCCCCGATGCAGTGGTCAAAACCCTGCCCCTGAAACCGGGCACCACCCAGGCTCTCCATGATGCCATGGATGTTCTGCTGGAGCGGGATTGGCAGGACGGGGAGGACGGAATCTATCCCACGGACCTTTTGTTTTCCGGCCCCTGGAAAGACTGGGCTGCCCGGTATCCCCTCCTCTGGCTGGATAGCCCTGCCACGTGGGACCGATTGCGACGTCGGGATTTTCAGGACCTGCCCAAAACCATCAACCGCCGGCATTACCCTGCCTACTACCTGCGGAATTTTCATAACCAGACGGATGGCTACCTGAGTGATCATTCCGCGGCCCTTTACGACTTGCAGGTGGAGATTTTGTTCAACGGGGCTGCGGATCCCATGCGCCGGCGCCTGCTGCGGCCCTTGAAGGAGGCGTTGCCCTTGTTGGGAGGCGGCGAGGCCCCACCTCGGCCGCTGCGCATTCTGGACCTGGCCACCGGCACGGGCCGCACCATGCACCAGTTGCGGGCTGCGTTCCCGGCGGCTCAGCTTGTGGGCTGTGATCTATCCGAGGCCTATCTTCGCCAAGCGGGGCGCTGGCTGGCTGAACAGCCGGGGGAACTGCCCCAATTGGTGCAAGCCAACGTGGAAGCCGTCCCCTTTGTGGACAACTGGTTTGATGCCGTCACCTGTGTGTTCCTGCTCCATGAACTGCCGCGCCCGGCCCGGGCCAATTGCATGAAGGAAGCCTTCCGCCTCCTCAAGCCCGGCGGCGTTCTGGCGGTTCTGGACTCCGTCCAGCCCAGGGATTCCCCACAATTCAAGGTGCTCTCGGAAAACTTCCGTCGCGTGTACCACGAGCCCTTCTACGGAGATTACATGGCTGACGCCATCGAGACCCATTTGGAGCAAGCCGGTTTCGCGTTGCTGCCCAGCGAGACCCATTTTCTCTCTCGCCTGTGGCTGGCGCGGAAGCCTGCTTGACGCTTTCTTGATACCGTTGCCGTCACCCGCTGCAGCGGTTGGCCAGGAGGGCAACCGCCATGCCCCCGCCAAACCAGCGCAGCCCCCACCAAAACCGCTCTCCGGCCCACCGCCACGGCCCAGGTGGGGCAAGGCTGTGCAACACCCGCTGCCGCTGCCGGTTGCGCCGCGCCCGGAGGCTCGATCCACGCCGATGCGCTGCCCCCAGTCGTTGTTGGCAGGCGTCCAGCGCCAGGATCAGGCCCACCAGATGCTGCCCCTGGCGCGGGCGGCCATGGGGTCGGTGCTGACGACGGATCGCTCCAGGACTTGACATGGCCACGGGGGCAACGGTTGGCTCCATGCTGGGGCAACGCTTGCACCCTTCTGTTCCCTGCCCGAGACACACCATGGCTGCCGTGCATCCCCTTCTCAATCCTGCTGCCCTTCCCCTGGCACGTGCCTTGCTGGACGCCCTGCGCATCAACGAGCGCCAATGGCACGCCTTGAAAACCAGTCGTCGCCACCGCGCTGCAGAGCAAATGGCTGCCGGGCTGAACCAGTTGCTCCACCACCAGGATCAGGCCGCCATGGCCTCGCTGCAAACGGCTCTGGATTGGCTGCGGGGCGAGCTGCGCGATCCCGGCTGCCCTGATCACCAGGGCAAGCCTCCATCAACCCTCCGGGCAACGGGCCACGATGGCCGGGTGGTTCAGTAGGGCATCCATCAGCCGCACCCCCCGTAGTTGGTTCACCAGGGGCATGTGCCCCTCCGGTGCGGTGTGGCGCCAGGTGAATTGGTTGGGGTAGCGGGTCCAGAGGCCGTCCTGCTTCCATCCCAGACGGGGCCAGAGCTGCTCCCAGCGCCCCCCACAGGCCTTCAGCAGGCGGCGCTGCACGGAAAAGCCGTAGCGCCCTCGGGAGTAGGCAACCCAGAGACGGTCAACGGTGTCCAGATCCACCATGGCCAAGGCGGGCACTTCGGAGAAAAACACGTACCCACGCCCCTCGGCGGCCGGTCCGGCCATCTGCCGCAGGCTGGCCATGGTGAGACGGTCCGCCTCCTGGAAAGCCTCTGTGGCCAGGGCCTGCTGCAGGGGTTGATAGTCCTGGCCCATGGTGGAGGGGGCGGCAAACCATCCTTGGGGGTGGCTGCGGAGAAAGTCCGCCCGTGTCGGACCCTCCTGGGCCATGAGCAGTTGGATCAGGCTCCCGGCCCCCCAGTCGTCGCCAGCCGGGTCATAGGCCTGCAACGCCGTGGGGATGAACGTCACCAACTGCGGGGCCTGGTCCAGCACGGTGCTGAGCAGCCGCTGGCGTTGGCGGCCTCGGGCTTCGCGCAACTCGTCCAGCAACTCTGCAGCAGGCACAGTCAACCCGGGAGACAAACAACACTGTGCTCCATGGTAGGGGCCGCCAACAGGGACAATGCAGTCCATGGCCTGTTCCCTCCCCTGTGACCGTTTTCTGAAGGCAGACGGTCCCGTGCTGGACGTGCGGAGCCCCGGAGAGTTTGCCCGTGGTCATATCCCTGGCGCCCACAACCTTCCCCTCTTCAGCGACGAGGAGCGGGCTGCGGTGGGGACCCTGTACAAACAACAGGGCCGGCGCGCCGCCGTGGGTCATGGGTTGGAGTTGGTGGGACCACGGCTGGCCGTGCTGGCGGAGCAGGCCGCTGCCCTGGCAGGGGATGCCGCCAACCTGCGGGTGCATTGCTGGCGTGGCGGACTGCGCAGCAGCAGCACCGCCTGGCTCCTGGAAACCTGCGACTTGCCTTGCACCCTCCTGGACGGTGGCTACAAAGCCTTTCGGCGCTGGCTGCGCCAGGACCTGGCCCAGCCGCGCCCCGTCGTGCTCCTTGGCGGCCACACCGGCAGCGGCAAAACGGAGGTGCTCCATGCCCTTCGCGTTGCCGGGGCCCAGGTGTTGGATCTGGAGGGGTTGGCCCACCATCGGGGCAGCAGCTTCGGGGGGGTGGGTCAGCCGCGCCAGCCCACCACCGAGCAGTTTGAAAACCACATCGCCATGGCCTTGCAGGCGGTCTCCCCCCATCGGGTGCTCTGGATTGAGGCGGAGAGTGTTCAGGTGGGCTGTTGCCGAATTCCGCCCGAGTTGTTCCACCAGATGGAGCAGGCGCCGCTGGTGGCGTTGCAGCGACCGGAGCATGAGCGGCTGGACCACCTGCTGGCCACCTATGGCCCCATGCCGCGGCCGGAGCTTGTGGAGGCGACCCGGCGCATTGGCAAACGCCTGGGACCACAGCGGACCCGACAGGCGGTGGAGGCCATTGCCGACGGCAATCTCCGCCTGGCCTGCCAAGTGATTCTCAACTACTACGACCGCACCTATGCCCATGGCCTGGCGCGGAGTCCCCACACTCCGGTTCCCCTGGCACGGGAAGGCCTGTCCAGCGCCGCCGTGGCCCAACGGCTTCTGGCCATGGAGCCGACGCTTTTGAACCACAGCTTGTAGGCTGCCGCTTTGGGAACATTTGTAATGGCGGCCATTCAGTTTTTTCGGGGCGTTGACGAGACCGTCATTCCGGACATCCGCATGACCCGCTCCAGGGATGGGGAAACTGGCCAGGCCATTTTTGTTTTTGATGAGCCGGATGCCTTGGGACAGGAGGTGACCAGCGCCATTTCCGGCATGTTTCTCGTGGATGAGGAAGGCGAACTGGTGAGCCGGGAGGTGAGGGGCCGCTTTGTTAATGGTCGTGCCAGCGCCATTGAAGCCACCTACACGTGGAAGACACTGGAGGAGTTTGAGCGGTTCATGCGTTTTGCCCAGCGCTATGCCAAGCGTGCCAACCTGGACTTTGCCCAGAGCTAGGCGGATGCCCATGGGCTTCGGGCAGTGGCTGGGCCTGCTGGCGCTGCTGGCAGTGCTGCTGTTGCTCTGGAGCCTCAGGGAGGTGATGTTGGTGTTGTTCACCGCCATTGTCCTGTCCGTCGCCCTGAATCTGCCCGTGCGGGCCATAGAGGGCCACTGCGGTTGGCGGCGCTCCGGGGCATTGATGGTGGTTCTTTTGGGCCTGAGTGTGCTTGTCCTGGTGAGCGGGGTGGTGCTGTTTCCCCCGTTTGTCAAGGAGTTGCGTGAAATCATCGAGAATCTGCCCCGGGCCTTGAACACCCTGCTGGATCTCATTGATCTCAACTACCGTGCCGTGATCCTCAATATCTATGGCAGTGAATCGGACCTGCCGGAAAGTCTTTCCGAGCTGTTTCGCGCCATCACCAGCACAAATGTGGGCAACACCCTGGAGAGAAGCCTGAGGGGAATTCTGGATTTGGCAGGCAACCTGGGCAGCGGGTTGGTGACAGTGGTGATTGTGCTGGTGCTGGCGGTGATGCTGACCGCCCAGCCCAAGCCCTATCAGGCGTTGGCCGTCCGCTTGGCGCCCAGCTTCTACCGCCGCCGCCTGCAGGTTGTGCTCGGCCACTGTTCCAGCGCCTTGGGCAACTGGATCGTGGGACTATTGATTAGCTCCTTCTGTGTGGCGGGGTTGGCCGGGATTGGCTTGGCCGTGCTGGGGGTCAGGCCCGTGGTGGCCAATGCCCTGGTGGCTGGGCTGCTGAACGTGATTCCCAACATCGGCCCCACCATCAGCACCGTTTTCCCCGCCTCCGTGGCCCTGCTGGATTCCCCATGGCGCGCCATGGCCGTGGTGGTTCTTTACCTGGTGATTCAGAACGTGGAGAGTTACTTGATTACCCCGTTCGTGATGCACAAGCAGGTGAAGCTTTTGCCTGGCCTGGCCCTGTTGTCCCAGTTCGTGTTTGCGGTCCTTCTGGGTCCGCTGGGGCTGCTTATGGCCTTGCCGCTGGTGGTGGTGCTGCAGGTGCTGGTCCGTGAGGTGCTGATTCATGACGTGATGGACCGCTGGCTGCTGGGCGGCGCGGCTGGCGTGGCCACAGCACAGGAAGGGCCAGAAGGTTAAGCACGGCCAGAGGGTGCGCCTTGAGGCTGTAGCCCATGGCGGTCCAGGTGAAGTGATCCAACAACAGGCCCAGCTCGTCCCCCAACTGCAGCAGCGCCAGAAGGGTCATCAGCACAAGCACCAGCCGTTGCAGGCCACGCAATAAGGAGTTCATGCCGTGTCTTTCTTCAACAGACCCAGAAGCAGGGGCGCCACAAACAAGGAGGAATAGGTCCCTACCCCGATCCCGAAGGCCAGGGCCACGGCAAACCAGCGCAACTCTCCTCCGCTGAAGAAGGCCAGAGCCAGGATGGGAAGTTCCGTGGTGACGGAGGTGTTGAGGGAGCGCACCAGGCTGGCGGCGATGGAGCGGTCAATGCGGGCAATGACGCCAAGCCGGGGGTGGAGGCGATCCGTTTCCCGGATGCGGTCAAAGACCACCACGGTGTCGTTGACGGAGTAGCCCGCCAGGGTCAGCAGGGCCACGGCAAAGAGGCTGCCCACCTGCACGTCCCACACCTGCCCCAGCCAGGCAAAGAGCCCCGCCACGATCACCACGTCATGGACCAGGGCCCCCAGGGCCAAGGCGGCATTGAGGGGGGAAAAGCGGAAGGCGATGTAGAGGGCCACCCCCAGAAATGCAACGCCCAAAGCCCGAAGGGCGGACTGCAGCAACTGGACCCCAAGGGACGGTCCGATGGTGTCCACCTGGGTGCGCTCCCGTTGAAAGGGGGCGAGGGATTCGGCCGTGGCAAGCTGCTCCTCGATGGCTTGGGCCTGGGCAATGGTCAAGGCCGTGGAGCGCAGCAGAACCCCCTCGCCGTTATCCAGAAGCTGGACGTTGAAGCTGGAAAGGGCCGGGGCGGGCTGCTGGTCTCCCGCCGGCTCCAACTGCACGTCCGCCAGGACAGAGCGCACCAGCGGCAACCGGAGGCGCTGGCTGGTTGTGCAGGGTCCGGGATCATGGCAGGCCAACTCCAGTTGGATGCTGGTGCCACCACGGAAATCCAACCCCGCCCGCAGCGGGGCGCGGATTTGCGGGTCCATGCCGTTCACCAGGAATCCCAACAGGGACACCACCACCATCACGGTCGAGAGCAGCAGCAGCAACCTGCGATAACGGCTCGCTTGAAACCCTGTGAAAGTCCCCGGGGGACCAGCGGCTTCAGAGGCTGGCACTGACGGGGACTCGGGGGGTGTGGGGACAATCTCGCTGGAGGTCATTGCACAGGCTGGAAGTACTTCATCCGGCGTAGGGCTGGATACAGGAAGAGACTGGTTTTCAACAGAGTCCTGCTACACACCAGACTCGTGAACAGGCTGAGACTCACGCCAATACCCAGGGTGATGGCAAAACCACGCACCAGGCCACTGCCCAGGTAGCCCAGGGCCAAGCAACTGATCAGGGTGGTGACGCTGCCGTCGAGAATGGAACTGAAGGCGCGGCTGAAGCCGGTCTCCACGGCCTGGTAGAGCTTGCGGCCCGAGCGCAACTCCTCCCGGATGCGTTCAAAGATGAGCACGTTGGCATCAACGGCCATGCCGAAACTCAAGATCAGGCCCGCAATACCCGGCAGGGTCAGCACCACCGGCACCAGGGCGTAGACCGCCAGGTTGAAGAGGGCGTAGATGGCCAGGGCGGCAACCGCCACCAGGCCGGGAAGCCGATAGATCCACACCATCAATCCACTCACCAGCGCCAGACCCACCAGTGCCGCACTCAGGCTGCGGCGCACGTTGTCGGATCCCAGCGTGGCGCCCACGCTGCGCTGTTCCACAATCTCGGTCTCGTAGGGCAGGGAGCCGCCGCGAAGTTGCACCTCCAGTTCACGGGCCTGCTCCAGGGTGAAGGTGCCGGTAATCCTGGCCCCGCCTCCCGTGATGCCGTTCTCCCGAAACTCCGGCCCCACGGTGGCTTCACTGATGGAGCGACCGTCCAGAAGAATGGCCAGCCGCAGGTTGGAGTCGGCGGCCACTTCCTTGGTGAGATCCGCAAAGGCCTGGCCGCCGGCGGCGGAAAAAGTGAGGCTGAGTTGGTAATACTCCCCCTGGGATTCAAGGTTGGGCTCAGCCACCACTTGCACCAGATCGTCACCGGTGAGGGGCCGCAGGTCAAACAACCGGCCAACGTCCTGCTCCAACTGGTCAAAGGTTGTTCGAGAGGCTTCCAACTCCTCCTTCACGGCGCGACGTTGCTCGCCGTCGCCCCGGCTGCGCTGCAACTGTTCCAGTTGCTGTTCACCAAGGAAGACTGCAACCTGCGCATTCCGGCGCTCCTGCACCAACGCCGCGTAGCGATCCACCTCACTGGAGCGCAACACCCCGAACTGGAGAACAGCCTTTTCCGTGATCTGGTTGGCCACCTGCTGCAAGGTGTCGTCCGCCGTGGCCTCCGCCTCTGCATCCTCACCGGGGGCGGGCTGGACCGTGGGCAGTTGCACCACCACCCGATCAGAACCCACGGTCTGGATCCGGGTCTGGGCGAGTCCCAGGCCGTCGATGCGCCGCTGGATCACGTTCTTCACCCCGTCCAGGTCCGTGGCGGTGAGGACCACCTGGGGGTCGGGACTCAACACCCGGGCGCTGAGCTGGTGCCCGCCCCGTAGATCCAGCCCCAACTGGAGCGACTGATTGCCCAGCAACACCGCCGCAGCCAGGACCATGGCCAGGATCACGGGGAGCCATCCTTGACGGACCATTTCAGATGTGACCTCGAATCAGGTTTTGACAGGTTTCCACGATCTGGTGGGGCTGGATGATGGTGTGGTTTTCCAGGGTCCCGTTGTAGGGGGTGGGAATGTCCTGGGAGGAGAGGCGCACGGGCCGGGCATCCAGCTCGTCGAAGCAATGCTCGCTGATCAGGGCCACCAGCTCGGCGCCAATGCCGCCGGTTTTCATGCACTCCTCCACGATGACCACCCGGTGGGTCTTGCGGATGGACGCGGTGATGGTGTCCAGGTCAAAGGGTTTGAGGCTGATCAAGTCGATGAGTTCCGGATCATGGCCCAGTGCGGTGAGTTGCTCCACGGCCCTCCCGCAGTGGTGGCGCATGCGGGAATAGGTGAGCAGGGTGACGTCCTTGCCCTCCCGCACCAGTTCCGCCTGGTCCAGGGCACAGGTGTAGGACCCTTTCGGCAACTCTTCGCTCAGGTTGTAGAGCAGCACGTGCTCAAAAAACAGCACCGGGTTGTCGTCACGGATGGCGGCTTTCAGCAGGCCCTTGGCATTGGTGGGGGTGCTGCACGCCACGATCCTGATGCCGGGAACGGCATGGAAATAGGCCTCCAGCCGCTGACTGTGCTCTGCCCCCAACTGCCGTCCCACGCCCCCTGGTCCCCGCACCACCACGGGAATGGTGTAGTTGCCGCCGCTGGTGTAGCGCAACATGCCCATGTTGTTGGAAATCTGGTTGAAGGCGAGGAGCAAAAAGCCCATGTTCATGCCCTCCACGATGGGCCGCAGGCCCGTCATGGCTGCACCAACCGCCATGCCGGTGAAGCTGTTCTCCGCGATGGGGGTATCCAGAAGCCGAAGATCCCCGTACTTCTTGTGAAGATCTTTGGTGACCTTATAGGAGCCACCGTAGTGACCCACGTCTTCCCCGATGACCAGCACATGGGGATCCCGCTCCATTTCCTCGTCGATGGCTTCGCGGAGAGCGTTGAAAAGAAGGGTTTCTGCCACAGACCCGGGGATGCCCGCCCGCAGCAGGCCCTGAAACAAAACCCCTGGATGCTAACCCAGGCCGGGGAGCGCTGATGTCCCAACGGGGCTCGAGCGTGACCCGAACGTTGATTCGGGTGTGGCTCAGCCACCCGCGGCAAAGCTGGTGAGCAGCAGTACGGACAGCATCAATCCGGGACTCAGGAGCAAGGCCAGAAGGCCCAGGTCGTGGGGGGTCATGGCAAATCAATCCTTGCCCCAGGCTAGCGGCCAATTCAACGGCCGGCACTGGGCAGTAGTGACCGCACCAGCAACAGAGACAGTCCCACGGCAATGAGGCTGAAGCTGAAGACCGCCAGGAAGCTCGTGCCAACGAGGATGGTCTTGAGGCCTACGGCAATGCTCTGGGCAACGGGCTTGCTGTAGTGGGGGGGATGGAGAGTGAAATGCACCACCAGCCTCTCGGCCACCAACCAGGAGAGCACGGCAAATAGACCACTGCTCAAGGCGCCCGTCAGATAGCGGAGGGGTCCGTGCCGTGGGCGCGGCGAATTGCCAGGAGCGGGATCCGTGGGGGAGGGGGCGGGTTGGATCATGACAGCACCTGTGTGCAGGGTTTCAGCAAAAGCGAACGCCGTCTCCACGGAGACCACAGACCCAGGCCTGGATGTCGTTGGTCTTGAGGCGGCTGGCCAAGGTGCGGTGGGCCGCCTGGGCCGTGTCCACGGTGGTGAAGAGGGCAAACACACTGGGACCGGAGCCCGTCATGGACACCCCGCAACAGTCCGGTGCCTGACGGAGCAACTCCAGGTTCTGGCGCACCGCGGGGAGTTGGGCCGTGACCACGCCTTCCATTTGGTTACACAGCAGATGCCCTGCCGTGGTCATGTCCCCCCGGTGGAGCGCCGCCACCATCTCACCGCGGCGCAAGGCCTGGCGAGCGCCGCAGAACGCCTGCTCCCCCTTGAGATAGGCCCGGGCCAACTCTTCCCGACAGATGCCGTAGGCCCAGGCCGTGGGCACGGAGACATCCATCCGCTTACTGAGCAAGACGGCCCCTCCAGCGGGCTTGGCCACGGGCTCCAGGCGCTCACCCCGTCCAAAACACAACTGGGTGCCACCGGCAATGAAAAAGGGCACGTCAGAGCCCAACCGGGCCCCGTACATCTGCAATTCTTCCGTGGACAGTCCCAAGTCCCAGAACCGATTCAAGCCCATGAGCGCTGCCGCCGCGTTGCTGGAGCCACCCCCCAACCCCGCTTTCAGGGGAATGCGCTTGCGCAGACGAATCCGCGCATCCAACTGCCGCTCAGGGAACGCCTTCCGCAGCAACTGCGCCGCCTGCATCACCAGGTTGGTGTGATCGTTGGCCAATTCCAACCCTTCGCAGTGGAGTTGCAAGCTGCTGTGGGACTCCAACACCAGCTCGTCGCAAAAATCAACGGCCTGCATCACCATGGCCAACTCATGAAACCCGTCGTCCCTCAGACCCAGCAGGGCCAGGTGCAGGTTCACTTTGGCCGGGGATTCCAGCTTCAGGCAGGTCATGGCAGGGGAAGGGAAGGCGCCAGCGCTTGGCTCAAGGCTACCCACTGATCGGGATCGAGATCCTGGGGACGCTGTCCCAGGTCTACGGCAGCCTGCCGGGCCGCCTGCTCCAGGCCGGGCACTGACCAGACGCCGCCCAACGTGTTGCGGAGCATCTTGCGGCGCCCGGTGTAGGCCACCCGCAGCAGCCGCTCCAGCAAGGGGGCCTGCTCCGGCCCGTAACGGCGCTGGCGCGGCAGGTACGGCGTGAGCACCACCACCGCGGAGGTGACCTCCGGCGGCGGTGAAAAACAGGCTGGGGGCACGATGCACAGGGTCCGGGCCGCCGCCAGGAGTTGGATCCGAACGCTGAGGGCCCCACAGGCAGAGCTCCCCGGCAGGGCCGTGACGCGATCCGCCACCTCCTTCTGCATCAGCAGAACCAACCGTTGAAACTGGGGCTGTCGTGGTTGCGCCACACTGCCCACGAGTCCCTGCAACAGGGGACCGGTGATGTTGTAGGGGATGTTGGCCACCACCTTGTTGGGATTGCGGATCAGGGGCTGGCGCAGCAGCTCCAGGGCATCGCCCTGGAGCAGGGAGAAGCGCTCGTCAGCCCCAAAGCGCTGCTGCAAACCGGCGACGAGCTGGCGATCCAACTCCACGGCCACGACGACGGCTGCCGGGGTGGCCAGCAAATGGTCGGTCAGCGCTCCTCGACCGGGGCCGATCTCCAGCAGCCGGTCCTCCGGGCCAACCTGGGCAGCCGCCACAATCCGCCGCAACACCTGCTGATCCCGCAACCAGTGCTGGCCCAGCCGTTTGCGGGGTCGTGGCCTAGGAAGACCCGTGGCAGCGGCCGTGGTGCGCTTCAAGGCCATGGAGGCGTTTCTCGAAAGCTGGACGTGGGGGCAGCCGCCATGGGATAACGCGCCTCAGGGCAGCAGGAGTTGATAAATCTGGTCAAGGCGTCCGTTCATCTGATCAGTGACGCGATCAAGGCCCATGTTCACCTGATCAAGGCGTTTGTTCACCCGATCAAGGCGACCGTTGACGTCCCGAATATCAGCAGTGAGTTCAGTGTTGATCCGGTCAACTTTGCCGCTCAACTCGCGAATATCGGCCCTCTGCAGGGCGCCCATGGCAAGAACAACAGTCACCACCACACCAGGGGCCAACCATTGCCGCCACTCGTGCAGGGCGCCGCCGAGGACCGGCGTGGTTGTTGTCTGCCCTGACAGCTTGGCTGTGGTGGGGGAACTGGCGGTCATTGCAAGACCTGGTCTCGTGCCAGTTTAGTGTTCCCCCGTTCCAGGGGTCCCACCAACTGAAGGCACTGCCGGTACAGGGGACAGGGTGGAAAGGTCATCTCCGCTCCGCCATGGAATCCCCAAGCCCGGTCCAGAAGATTTGATCACCGACCACCACCGCCAGGGCTACGGCCACCCCGCAATGGCTCCACTGGGGAGACCTCTGGAGCCAGAGGCCAAAAGCCAGGCGTAAGCGCTGCTGTTGCCGCCAGCCGAGACAGTTGCCGGCACCGTCCACAAAGGCCAGCCCGGCGGCGTTGCGGCATTTCACCTCCACGATCAGCAACCGTCCGTCCTGGTGCAGCAGCAAGTCCATCTCCCCATGGCGGCAGCGCCAGCGACGTTCCAGAACCTCCCAGCCCTGGAACGTCAGCACTGTCGCGACCCGCTGCTCTGCGGCCAGGCCCCGCTCGGAGGACGTACTCATGGTGTTTGCGCAAGGCTGGTCCCAGGGTTCCCCCGCTTCGGCCTCCGGTGACGGGCGGATCTTTCCTGCTTTGTCACCAATGGCAGAGAAAGCCCCACCAGGCCGGTAGCCTGGGTTGGCACCTGCTGGAGAATAGAGATGGGGTCGCTGCTGGCTGGTCTGTTGGCCGTGGGATTTGCCCTGATGGTGAGCCTGGTGGCGCCGCCACCCCTCTTGGCCGCCATGGACTATGCCAAACAGTCCCTCATCGGTGCTGATTTCCACGGGCAGGATCTGCGGGGCACCACCTTTAATCTCACCAACCTGCGGGAGGCGGATCTCGGCAACGCGGACCTGCGGGGCGCCAGCTTATTCGGGGCCAAGCTGCAAGACGCCAACCTGCGGGGCGCCGATCTGCGGGAGGCCACCCTGGATTCCGGCATCCTGCGGCGGGCGGATTTACGGGACGCCCGACTGGAGGACGCCTTTGCCTTCAATGCACGGTTTGAAGACGTGGACATCACCGGTGCGGACTTCACCAACGTGATCCTGCGGAAGGATCAACTGCGCGCTCTCTGCCGTCGCGCCGAGGGGACCAACCCAAGCACCGGCCAGTCAACCCGCGACACCCTTGGTTGCACCTGACCCCTACGCCTGACACCATGGATCCCACCAGTCTTGAGCGTCTCGCGGCCCTGAAGCGGCAATTACCCCAAAAGCTGCTCCTGCCGGATCCGGCAGCGGATCAGGCGTCCGACCACAAATCGGCCCAGCAACAACCATCGGTGGGCCGGCACCCCCTGGAAAAAACCCAGGATCCCGAACACCTCTTTGGGGAGTTGATGAACGCCAGCCCGGACGGCCACGTCCCCGGCCAT
Organism: Synechococcus sp. SB0662_bin_14; assembly: GCA_009840445.1. Lineage (GTDB taxonomy): Bacteria > Cyanobacteriota > Cyanobacteriia > PCC-6307 > Cyanobiaceae > Synechococcus_B. Next base: position 25,178 of record VXNS01000016.1, on the reverse strand, counting down.
CTTCTGGAACGCATGCGCAGCCTGGAGCAACAGCGGGCAGAGGGCACTGGCGAACAGGCTCGGGCTGCCAACAACGGGGACGGGGACCGTGAGCAAGAGCAATACAGCCTCTTTGAGGCCCTGTTGGGGGACGAGGACTAGGGGGTGTGGTGCTGAGCGCCCAAGGGCCAGCCGCCATGGGCGTCAATGGTGGCGTCAACGGCGGCCATGAGGCGAGACGTTGTGGCCAGGGCGGCGCAGAGGCGGCGGTAGTGGTGGATGTCCGAGAAGGAAAGCCCATGCCCCTTGCGATCTTTGAGCCACTGCTGGGCAGGGCAGTAGCCACCGATGGTGGAGGTCCAGGTTTCGGGAAATACGCTATAAAAACATTGTTCGGCATTAATCCACACTTGGCCGGAATGATTATCTTGTGGCGGTGTATAGGAGACGTTTTCAATATAATTATTGCCAGGGTGTGGAAATGTGGGCATGTCCTGTCCTTCCTCCTGGAGAAGGTGAAGTGCCACCAATTGCCGACCCAAGCGAACAAGTTCGGCAAACAGGGCGGGGCTACTGATCAGGGGCAAAAAGGGGAAATCCAGTTTCAAATGGTCCTGGTAGCGTTGACGATAGATTGGGCTGTGGAGCACGGCATAGATGCTGTGTAGAACATCCTCTGGGCCGAAGCTACTCACCAAATTTCCTGGGCCGTTGTGAACAAATTTCAGGCCGAGAGCAGTTGAGCTGGCCCTGATAAAGTCTGGATTCAGGTTATGCTCTTTGGTTGAACCAGTCTGGCTACCCTGATCCGTAAAATAGCGATAGAGAGGAAAAAGGCAATTGCCACCGCGCCGAAAAAGATTAAGGTTGCTAGGCCTAGACGAAACTAAGACAACGTCCCATTGCCTTGAACCCGTTGCTTGGCCAGCGCGGCCAATGCACAGGGCTAGTTTGGAACCATTCAGCATATGACGCATGACTTTTCGTCTGGGCCTACAGATAAAGCCACAGTCACGTCCCGTATAATAGGTAAAGCGTTGATCAAAAGGTCGATACAGGATTTTTATGATGTGCTGATCTTGCTCTGGATAATCTTTCAGGTCTTGCTGGGCTCGCTGTATAGACCAGTCACGGGTATCTTTCCCCAAATGATAGACTTGCCTAGCGTCTTCCACATCACGTTCCGAAAAGTCGTTCACAACTTGCCTCAAGTGATCCACATCAAACTGAATTGATAACTTGTCACGGGCTGTGGCTATTCCTACAGATTGTTCCAGAAATATGTCGGTTACTTTGTATCCTTTTTCATATTCTTTCTCCAGCTTTTTGTCCCGTGGTACAAATAGATAGTAGGGAGCATGGGGCAGCAAGCATCTCCAGGGTGTTGTTTTCACGTCATTGGCGGCAAGCCAGCCATACTTCCCCCCGCTGGGGCCAGTGTCACGCTCACCCCAGAGCTCTGCCCAGAACACGTTTTTCTTCGGCCGGCGAGGGCTGCTGCCATGCTTGACAAAAAGACCAATGGCAACACCCTCTTGAATATCAAACACGTTTATGTCCTTTCCACCGTCAGGGGCACTCTCTCGGCGCCTGGCATCGCCATGGAGGTCTAGAAGATAGAGATCATCAAAAGTGTCGACGAGGCTGCGGCGCATCCCACGAAAGGTGGGACTATCCAGGTAGCTGTGACTGGTGACAAATGCTAAAATCCCCTCACCAGTTTTCTCGATGCGCCATTGGGCAAAGCGAATGAATTTTACGTAGTCATTATTAAGCCACTTCATGTTCTTTTCTTGCAAAGGTTGACCATCAACATGGAAATAGCTTCCTGCTGAGCCGTCACCACCTTTTCCTCGTAGCAACTGATTAATCCAGGGATTCTTGTTGGCAGAGTGTCCCGAATAAGGTGGATTGCCAATCACCACCATCACGGGCTTTTCCCGCTTAATCCCATCAGCGCTGGCAGCTTCACGCGCAATGGCATGGGCCAGGAGAACACCTTGCACCTGTTGATGGCCACCCTCTAAAGTATTGGTGAGAAAGACGTTCAGGCGTTGACCAGGCGCAAGCTGCAGGCTTTGGCTTTGATCTCCCAGCTCCAGAGCTAATTTCAAATGACCAATGGCATAGGGCGCCATGAGCAGTTCAAAGCCAAACAGTCGGGGGAGCAGGTGCTGCTTTACGTACTCTGGCCAGGCTCCAGCCAAACCTTGCTGCTCCAAGGTGGCCCGGATTTGAACAATCACTTCCCGAAGAAATGTTCCCGTCCCCGCAGCAGGATCCAGAATGAACACACGGTGCTTTTCGCTGGGGCCTGGCATTTCCGCCAAACCAGAAGGCAGCCCAAACTGGCGCTGTAGTAGCCGGTCCACACTGCGCACAATGTAAGACACTACAGGCTCAGGTGTATAATAGACACCGCGAATTTCTTTTAATTTTGGATCATAGGCTTTCAGGAAATTCTCATAAAAATGTACAACTGGATCTTCTCGCTGGCTGCGTTGTCTGAAGTCTTCCAGGATTGCCACCATATCGGCTTGATCCAGAAGACGGGCCAGATCATCAACGACCCAGGCCATCCGTTCATCCAGTTCCGGCGTTGTGACCTGATTAAAGACGTCTTGGAGAAACGGTGTGGTTGTGCTGAAGACCGCTGATTGACGGGTGAAGGGCGACCCTGCCGGATGGCTACAGCGGGCAGCAAACAGACCATAGGTTGTGGTTTGCGCTTGTAGATTGGCGAAATCTTCCGCAGACAGGTTTGTGATGAACGCTTGGCGATAGACTTGCCATAGATCATACAGCGGCCCTGTGCCCTTGTCCTCTGCCAGGACCCCAACCATGGCGTCCCGCAGGAGACGGGTCTTGGCGGCCATGGTGCGGGCCAGCGCCTCGGCATGGTCAATGATCCCTGGCGCCGCGTTCAAAAAATCCTGGAGAAGGGGGTTCATTATAGGAAGACTTTCCCACGCCCCATGCTGCCATCCACCCCCTCCCAATCCTCGCCAGACGCCACCCCCACGGCCCTGCCGCGACGGCTGGTGGTGGCGGGCACGGATACGGGGGTGGGCAAGACCATGATCTCGGCCCTGCTGGTGCGGGCCTTGGCGGCCCGGTATTGGAAACCCATCCAGGCCGGCTTGCCGCCCCTGAGTTCGGAGCCCAGTGACAGCCAGCAGGTGCAGAGGCTGAGTGGCTGCCCCGACAGCGCCATTGTGCCGGAGGCCTACGGCCTCCAACATCCCGCCTCTCCCCACTGGGCGGCTGAGCAGGAGGGAATCCTTCTGGAGCGCCAACGCCTCTGGCCACCGGAAGAGGAGGAGTACCAGGCGCTGGTGGTGGAGTTGGCAGGGGGGCTGCTGGTGCCCGTCACCCGCCACCTGTTGCAGATTGACGTGATGGGGGAATGGGCGCTGCCGGTGGTGCTGGTGGCCCGGGCCGGGCTGGGCACCATCAACCACACCCTGCTGAGTCTGGAGGCCCTGCGTCGGCGCCGCATCCCGGTGTTGGGCCTGGTGCTCAACGGGGACGGCTTTGCCGATAACGCCACCGTGCTGCCCCAGTTGGGCCGCACCCGCCTCCTGGGCCATGTGCCCCGCCTCCCTTGTGTGGAGCCGGTGGTGCTGGAGCAGGTGTGGCGCAGCAGCGGCATGGCAAGCTGGTGGCCGGCAACGGCGCCCTCTTCCCATGGCTGATCCCTCCCGCTTGGAAACCGATAGCCTGGGGCCGGTCACGGTGGAGGGCCAGCACTACTGGGGCGCCCAGACCCAGCGGGCCATCCGCAGCTTTGCCATTGGTGCGGATCGGATGCCCATGGCGATCATCCATGCCCTGGTCCGCATCAAAAAGGCGGCGGCGCTGAGCAATGCCCAGCTTGCTGTGCTGGATGAGCAGCGCTGCGGATGGATTGTGGCGGCCTGTGACGAGGTGCTGGCCGGCCGTTTTGATCGTCAATTCCCCCTCAGCGTGTGGCAGAGCGGCAGCGGCACCCAGACCAACATGAACGTGAACGAGGTGATCGCCAATCGGGCTTCGGAATTGGGCGGTGGGCAGCGGGGCCAGAAGCGGCCGGTCCATCCCAACGACCACGTGAACCGCTCCCAATCCACCAACGACGTGTTTCCCGCGGCCGTTCACCTGGCGGCGGCAGACAGTGTGCAGCAGCAGTTGTTGCCCAGCTTGGCGGAGTTGATCGCCGCCTTGGCGAACAAGGCGGCCCAGTGGACGGAGGTGGTGAAAATTGGCCGCACCCACCTGCAGGACGCGGTGCCGCTGACGGTGGCCCAGGAGGTGGGGGGCTGGGCGGCCCAGTTGCAGGATGCCGAGCGGCGGTTGCAACATTCCCTCGCAGGGCTCCACCCCTTGCCCCTGGGTGGTACGGCGGTGGGGACAGGCCTGGGGGCGCCAACGGGCTTCGGGGAGTTGGTGTGTGAACACCTGCGCCGGTGGAGTGGGCACAACTGGCACGTGGCCCCCAATCGCTTTGCCGTGATGGGATGTCACGACGCCCTGGTGGACCTGATGAGCCGCGGCGCCCAGTTGGCCATGGGCCTTCACAAAATTGTCAACGACATTCGTCTGCTGGCCTCGGGTCCCCGGGCCGGTTTTGGTGAATTGCGGCTTCCCGCCAACGAACCGGGCAGTTCCATCATGCCCGGCAAGGTGAACCCCACCCAGTGCGAAGCCGTGGCCATGGCCACGGTGCAGGTGCTGGGCCAGAGCCATGCGGTCACCATGGCGGGCTGCGGCGGCCACCTGCAGATGAACGTCTACAAACCCCTGCTGGGATTCAACCTGCTCCATGCCACGGCCCTGTTGGGGGATTGCTGCCGTTCCCTGCGGGTTCACCTGGTGGAGGGGCTGGAGGTGGACGGGCACCACATCGGCAACCTGCGGGATCGTTCCCTGATGCTGGTCACCGCCCTGGCGCCGGAAATCGGCTACGACACCGCCGCCCGGGTGGCGCTCCACGCCCATGCCCATCAACTCGGCTTGCGGGACGCCGCCCTGACCCTGGGGGTGATCACGGCAGAACGTTTTGATCAGGTGGTGAATCCCCAGGCCATGGCTCACCCTGATGGGGGGGGTGATGCGCGGTCATCCGCCACCCCTCCGCCATCAACACCGGCCAACAACCTACCCTGAACGCTGTCCATTTCCCGGCAACGGCCAATCCCCATCATGGGAGATGGATTCCCATTCTCTGCTTTCACGGGATCAGCCTCAGCCCTTTGTGCCCTATGATTAAAGGCACTTGCCCGCTCAACAAAGCACTAGGCCCAACCCATGAAGGAAATCACTGGCAATGACCCGGAAGCCCGCTCGGCTAATCTCATTGCCAAGAATGTGGAGCGCCTCAAGAGCCTGTTTCCCGAGGCGTTCACGGAGGGGAAATTGATTTCCACGTGCTCAAGCAACTGCTGGGCGGGAACGTGGAAGAACGGGAAGAGAAGTACGGCCTCAACTGGCACGGTAAACGTCAAGCACGACAACTGGCCCTAACGCCTTCCACCGGCACGCTAAGGCCCTGCCCGGAAGAGAGTGTCGATTGGGATACCACGAAGAATTTGATGATCGAAGGTGACAACCTGGAGGTGTTGAAACTTTTGCAGAAAGAGTTATGCAGGTAAGGTGAAGTTGATCTATATTGATCCGCCTTACAACACTGGAAAGGACTTCATCTACAAAGATAACTACCGCGACAACATTCGTAATTATCTGGAACTTACGGGGCAGGTTGATGGCGAAAATCGCAAGTTGTCGTCTAATACCGAGGCCTCAGGGCGGTTCCATCTCCCTTGCATATGGAAGGCCTCTGCTGGGCTGATTGAACCCTAACCCATGGCGGCACCCCCTCACCAGCGCTCATGTGACTAAAGGTCATAATCCCCAAATGTTACCCCCATAGGTCTCTAAATACTTTGTCACTAGTGAGAAATTTCATGGACTCCGTCCGACTCTGAGCAACCAATAACCGATCAAAAGGGTCTTTATGCTCTTTGTATCTTTCTAATTTCTCCAATGCCAGAATGTGTGAGTTTTGGAGTTGCAACCAATGAAACCCCTGACGCACCACCTCCTGTTCCATCTTTTGAAGTGGAACAGGAAGATTCAGCTTCCCCAGTTTCACCTTGACGGCCATCTCCCATAGTGAAATTTGGCTGACAAATGCAGATGCATTTTTGCCAGAGCTTGGCTAACTACTGCTTCTGGTAGATATACGTCGCCGCCAATCCACCAGAGAACCAAATGGGTATCCAACAAGAGTTTGGCCACAACAACAGCATATCAAATTACTGTCAATACATCAAATTAGGGAGAGTTCAGCAAAGGTAAGTTGGGCATCGAAGTCTTCGCTGAGATGAATTTTGCCTTTCAATGGTCCAGACCCAGGTGGTTGTACTGTGTTGAGCGTTTCTTCGCCTTCACTGGTGCGGGCAGGAAAATTGTCACCACCAACCAGCGGATTCCCAGGAGCAGGGTTCAAACAAGCCCAAGACCCTTGTGTCTGCTTGGCTTTTGTCATGGCGGTAAGTAAGTTGTACGCCAATCTTAGCAGGTAGGGATGGGATGTGCCGAGTGTTGAGTGCCCTCACCCACCGGTCTCCGCTTCGGTGGAGGGTTCCACTGCCCCATCCTTCCCCTCGGCCTGACCCCATTCCGCCACAAGCTGGGTGGACAGGTCCCAGAGCCGCTTGCCCATGGCGGGATCACGTCCCTTCTGGGAGAGTTCCTGGATGAACTGTTGGCGGCCCTGTCGCTGGCGGTTGCCCCAACTCCAATGCACGCCGGAGGCGGAGAAGGCCTCACCGGTCACCACGTCCGCCACCCGCTCCCCCGCCATGGGCTGGCTCACGTAGCCCCCCGTGAGCGTCTTCTGAAACCAGGGAAACACCCTTTGAAACACCTTGAAGCTGTGGCGGAACAGGGGGGAGTCCGCCACGCAACCCGGATAGAGGGAGGCGAAGACCACGCCGGTTTGCTCGTGGAAACGGCGATGGAGTTCGGTGACGGTGATCATGTTGCAGAGTTTGCTGTCCTTGTAGGCCTTGCCGGGCTTGAAGGCTTTGCCGTTGGCCATGGTGACGGGGGCCTGGAAGCCGTCTGCAAACCCGGCCAGATTCCCCAGATCCGCCGGCGCCGGGATGGGAATCTTGCCGCCCAACTCCTTGGAATTGGCGGTCACCGTGCCCAACACCACCAGCCGCTTTTGCACGCCGCCGCTGCCTTTGCCGCTGCCGTCCCCGGCCAGCTTGTCCAGCAGCAACTGGATCAACAGGAAATGGCCCAGGTGGTTGGTAGCCATGCTGAGTTCATAACCCTGGGGTGAAAACAGGGGCGCCTTCAGGGTGGGCATGTACACCGCCGCATTGCACACCAGCGCGTCCAGGGGGGCGCTACCGGCGGCAACGGCCTGGGCAAAGGCCCGCACACAGCGCAGATCCGAGAGATCCAGGGGCAGGACCACCACGGAACCACGATCCAGGCCCAGTTCGTTAATCGCCTTCTCCCCCTTGGCGGGATCCCGCACCGCCATGACCACGGTCCAGCCCCGTTTCACCAGGGCTGCTGTTGTGTACAGGCCAATGCCTGAACTGGCCCCGGTGACAATGGCCTGGGGTTGTGGTGAGGCAGTGGTAACCATGGAGCGTGTTGAGAGAGGGAGCCAGGAACCCTGGTGCTTGGGAGGGCTCTGAAGACCCCCTTATGGTGAACCCGTGCTGGGGGCTCCCGGATGTGCTGAGGAATCCCACACCACCCGCTGGCGATTGGGCGCAGCCCATTTGCCTGCGCGCCCTCCAGGACGAATCTGAAAAAGATCGTCAAAGGCGCGGCGTGCCACGAGAAGGAACTCCTGCTGCCGTGCATACTCGGCTTCCAACCCCCGGCTGAGGGCACGGGTGCGATGATGAGCCGCCCCCAGCTTGATGAAACTGATGGAAGCCATCAGGATCACACCAAGCTTGATGCCCAGGCTCAAGAGGTCCAGGAGGTGCTCATCACGTTTTTGAGGCATGACGTCAGTGAACCGACCACATGCCCGACCACGTGCCCGAGGATTGACCTGAAAATTGGTGGGCAGAGATCAGGGCTTCAGGAGCGATACAACGCAACAGAAAGGCGAACGGCCAGCACAGCCGCATGAAGAGCCACCACCAGGGCGATGAAAACCTGCGTTTGGTCCACAGATCAAGACGAGTTGAAGTCGTGTTCATTCTCAGGCATGACAACCATGGCTTTTCAGTCCTGTTACAAGGCGTAGGATGAGGCCTCTTCGTCTGTTGCGGCAGCCGTTCCATGGGGACCAACGCACCCTGAAGCTTCAGGCGTTGCGCCTTGGCTCCATAGTGGACGAGTCCCTTTGCCTGGTCCTTGAGGCCCTGAGTCGCAACGATGCTGGTGCCGGGCAGCGTCTCGTTGCCCTGGATGACCTGGTGGATCAGGACTATGCCACCATCTATGGGCAACTCACCAAGGGGCGCCTCCTTGAATCCATGCCACGGGAGGTTGTCGTTTTGACCGCCCTTGCGATTCGCGCCCTGGAGCGGTTGGCTGATCATGGCGTCAACGTAAGCTGTCGCATCAACCATGGTGCTATGGACGCCGATCCATGAGGTCTCCGGCAGAACTGGTGGTGTTGCCGAACATGGTGTTGCAAGGGGCCTGGCAGATGACCCTTGACCACTGGCTGCTCAAAGCTGTGGACGCTGGGGCGCTGGGGCCTGTGCTGCGGTTCTACCACTGGCCGTGGCCCTGTCTCTCCCTGGGCCGTCATCAGCGCTCCTATCCGCCGCCATGGGATGCCCTGGCCCGGCAGGGACACCTGGAACTGGCGCGGCGCCCCAGTGGCGGTTCGGCGGTCCTGCACGGCAGCGGTCTCACCTATGCCCTGGTGTTGCCCATGGCCATGGTGTCCGGCCGCACCGGGGTGGAGCGTTATCGCTTCTGCTGCCGCTGGTTGCAGCAGGTCTTCGCCCGGTTGGGTCATCCCCTGGTGTTTGGCCAGGACCCGGCCGGACTGACCAGCAGCCATTGCTTTGACCGCGCCACCGCCGCGGACCTAGTGGACGCCAAAGACGGGAACAAGCGCATTGGCAGTGCCCAGCGCAGGAGCCGGCGTGCGCTGCTGCAACATGGGGAGATGGTGCTGGGGTCTCCGCCTTCCGTGTTATGGCAACAGGTGTTTGGCCAAGCGGCGCCGCCAGGCATTCCCGTGCATCCCTCCGAACTGCCCAGCCTCCAACAGTTGCTGCGTCAAGCGCTCATGGAGCAACTGGGCCTGCGCCAGTGGCGTTGCTGGCAGCCCGGCCCCGGCACATGGACAGCCATGGCCCGACTGCCCATGGAACATGGCCCGACTGTGCTTCAGGGGGAAGCAGCCATGGCGGTATCTGGTTGAGATTGTGGAATCTCACTGTGCTGGGCATGGGTGGAGGGGTGCTTGCTGAGCACCAGGAGCCGGTTCAGGGCTGCCACGAAGGCCTGGGCTGAGGCCACCACCACGTCAGTGTCGGCGGAGTACCCGGAGCAGAGCAGTTCCCCCTGGCGCAGGCGAATGGTGACCACCCCCAGGGCATCAATCCCCTCGGTGACCGCCTGGATGCTGAACTCCACCAGATCGTTGGGCACCTTCACCAAATCGTCAATGGCGCGGCACACCGCGTCCACGGGACCTGTGCCAATGGCGGCCGTGGTGGCCAGCCCCCCCTGGCTGTCCTCCAGGGTGACCGTTGCGGTGGGGCGCAGGTTGGTGCCGCAACTCACCTGCACCAGCTTGAGGGTGTAGGTGGCGTCCACCTGCTGCGCCTGGTCACTGACGATGGTTTGCAGATCCAGATCGGTGACGTCCCGCTTGCGGTCCGCCAACTCCTTGAAGCGGCGGAAGGCCTGGTCGAGATCTTCGGGAGCAAGGTTGTACCCCAACTCCTCCAGGCGGTTGCGGAAGGCGTTGCGCCCGGACAGCTTGCCCAGGCTGATGCGATTTTGCTTGAGACCGATGGTGCGGGCATCCATGATCTCGTAGGTGATGCGGTTCTTGAGCACACCGTCCTGGTGGATGCCGGACTCGTGGGCAAAGGCGTTGGCCCCCACAATGGCCTTGTTGGGCTGCACCAACATGCCCGTGAGGTTGGAGACCAACCGGGAGGTGCGGTAGATCTCTTTGGTGTTGATGGCTGTCAGGGGCTGTTCACTGTCGGCAGGTCGACCCAGGAGGGGATTGAAAAGCTGGCGGCGCACGTGCATGGCCATGACCAACTCCTCCAGGGCGGCATTACCGGCCCGCTCCCCGATGCCGTTGATGGTGCATTCCAGTTGGCGGGCGCCGGCCCTCACGGCCGCCAGGAAGTTGGCCACCACCAGGCCCAGGTCGTTGTGACCGTGAACGGAGATCACCGCCTGATCCATGTTGGGCACGTGGGCGTCAATGCCGGTAATAAGCTGAAAAAATTCTTCCGGCGTGGTGTATCCCACGGTGTCGGGGATGTTGATGGTAGTGGCCCCTGCGGCAATGGCGGCCTCGATCACTTTGTAGAGAAATTCCGGATCGCTGCGGGCGGCGTCTTCGCAGGAGAATTCAACGTCGTCGCAGAAGGATGCGGCATGGGCCACCATCTCCGGCACGATCTCCAGCACCTCACGGCGGGTTTTGCGCAGCTTGTGCTTGAGGTGAATGTCGCTGGTGGCGATGAAGGTGTGGATGCGCTTCCGTGCAGCCGGAGCAATGGCGCGGGCACAGGCTTCAATGTCCCCTTTTGCGGCGCGGGAAAGCCCGCAGATCACCGGGCCGTTGTCTGTGCCCACCACCTGGGCAATCCGCTGCACCGCCGCAAAGTCCCCTTCGCTGGCGAAGGGGAAACCGGCCTCAATGATGTCCACGTTGAGCCGAGCCAGTTGCTGGGCAATCACCAGCTTTTCTTCCAGGTTGAGGCTGGCGCCCGGGGACTGCTCCCCGTCCCGGAGGGTGGTGTCGAAAACGAGAACGCGCCCGGGATCCTTGGCCCGCATGGTCCCAGGCGGCGCAGGTGAGCGGTGGGAAGACATCCTATGCGGAATCACTGTGAGTTAACGCATTCTAAGCCCATGGGGGCCAGTGCAGCGTAATGTTTGAATCAGCGCAGCAAAGGTCATGGCAGCAGGACACCTGGCATTGGTGCTGCACGGCCACTTGCCCTTCGTGCGCCGTCTGCAGGCGGGAAGTTTGCAGGAGGACTGGTTTCACCAGGCTGTCTTGGAGAGCTATCTTCCCCTGCTCCACCACCTGCAACGCAGCGCTGAAGATCCCCGGCAGGCCCCGGCCCTAAGCCTCAGCCTCTCCCCCACCCTGCTGGCCATGCTGGCGGACCCGTTGCTCTGTGGCCGTTTCCCCGGCTGGGTCGCCTGCCGTCAGCGGCTTCTGGAGTGGGCGCCCCCCGAGCACCACCATGCCGCTGCCCACCTGAGCCAACAGCTTGAGGCCATGCTGGCGTTCTGGCACCAACTGGAGGGGCGGTTGATTCCCGCCTTTCAAGAGTTGCAGCGGCAGGGGGTGCTGGATCTGCTCACCTGTGGCGCCACCCATGGCTACCTGCCACTCCTGCGGGAGCCCCGCTCCGCTGTGGTGGCCCAGTTGCGGGTTGCGGTGGAGCACCATCGGCACCATCTGGGCTGCGCCCCCCTGGGCGTCTGGCTGCCGGAATGTGCCTACTTCGAGGGGCTGGACCGTCTGATGGCGGCGGAAGGGCTCCGCTACGCCGTTCTGGATGCCCACGGGTTGCTTCAGGCCCTGCCCCGCCCCCGCTACGGCATCTATGCCCCCATCTGCTCACCGGGGGCCGTGGCGTTTATGGGGCGGGACAGCACCGCCACATTGCCGGTGTGGTCGGCCCGGGACGGCTATCCGGGACAGGCCTGCTACCGGGAGTTTTACCGGGATCTGGGCTGGGATTTGCCCCTGGAGCAATTGCAGGAGATGGCAATCCCCAGTGCCCGCCCCCTGGGTCTCAAGCTGCACGCGGTTGGGCCGCCGTCCTGCCCCTTGGAGCACAAACCCCCTTACGTCCCCGAGGATGCGGAGGTTCAGGTGCAAGCGGATGCCGAGGACTACGTCCAGGGGCGGGTCCGGCAGTTGCGGCAGTTACAACTGGCCATGGGGGGGCGGGCTCCCCTGGTGGTGGCCCCCTTTGATGCGGAGTTGTTCGGCCACTGGTGGTACGAGGGACCCCGATTCCTTGCAGCCCTGTGGCGGGAGGCGCCCCGCCGTCAACTCAGGTTCACCACCCTGCGCCGTTGCCTGGAGGATTCCCCCCAGTTGCAACTCTGCCGTCCGGCCCCGTCCAGTTGGGGGCAGGGGGGCTACCACAGCTACTGGCTGAACGACACCAACGCCTGGGCCATTCCCCTCTGGCATCGCTGCGGGCTGCGCATGGAAAGCCTGGCGGCCAGGCATGGACACCACAAGCAGAGGCAACACCTCTTGCGCCAGGCGGCCCGAGAGTTGTTGCTCCTGCAAAGCTCGGATTGGAGCTTCATTCTCCGCTCCGGCACCACAACGGATTTGGCCCGGGAGCAGATTCATTGCCATGTGGAACGCTTCCAAACGCTGGCCGATGCATTGAATTCCGGCCAGGAACCCCCGCCAGACTGGTTGAAAGCCGTGGAGTCAGAAGACAATCTATTCCCAGACCTGAACCTCGAGCCATGGTTGCCAGCACCTTCAACATCCGCCTAGCCGCTGCGGGGCAGCGCCTGGAGCGGTCCCAAGCGCTTCGTGTGCTGCAACTCAATCTTGGCCGCCTCTGCAACATGCGGTGCAGCCATTGCCATGTGGGGGCCGGGCCGGATCAGGGGCACACCCAAATGCCGGATGCCGTGGTCCGGCAATGCATCGCCGCCATGGACCGTCTCCAGCCCCGGTGCGTGGATCTCACCGGCGGCGCACCGGAGATGCATGGTCGTTTTCGGGAACTGGTGCTGGCGGCGCGGGCACGGAACATCCCGGTAATTGATCGCTGCAACCTCACCATTCTGCTGGTGCCCGCCTACCAGGACTTGCCCCAGTGGCTGGCGGACCACCAGGTGGAGGTGGTGGCCAGTCTTCCCCACTGGGGTCGGGAGAACTCCGATCGGCAGCGGGGGGACGGCACTTGGCAGCAGTCCCTGGAAGCTCTGCGCCGCCTCCGGGCCGTGGGGTACGGCACTGGCGATCCCCGGCGCCAGCTCACCCTGATGACCAATCCCGACGGGGACCGCCTCCAGCCCCTGTGCGACAAAATCACGGATCAGTGGCGCCAGGAACTGGCCAAGCACGGGGTCGCCTTTGACCAACTCATCGGCCTGACCAACATGCCCATTGCCCGCTTTCGGGACTGGCTGGTGGAAACAGGCCGCCTGGAGCACTATCAGCAGGTGTTGGAAAACGCCTTTAACCCCTGTGCCGTCCGGGGGCTGATGTGCCGCGACACCCTGTCGGTTGCCCCCAACGGCCAGCTCTATGACTGCGACTTCAACCAGATGCTGGACATGCCCTTGTCGGGGCACACCATTGCCGACGTGATGCCGGAAACCTTGGCCGGGCGCAGCATCCACACAGGTGACCACTGCTTTGGCTGCACCGCCGGCCAAGGCAGTTCCTGTGGCGGCGCCACCGTGGCCGCGCCTTGAGCCGGGGCACGGCTCAGGCTCGACCTGCCACCTCGGGAGGTTCGACAGGGGAGGCTGCCGTCACCACCGCCAGGTCAATCTGGTTGCGCAGCACGTCCACCTTCTGAATTTCCACCGGGACGGTGTCCCCCAGCATGAACTGCCGCTGACTTTTGCGGCCCAGAAGACGATGTTGCCGGGCGCGGAATTCGTACCAGTCGTCCCGCAGAGCGCTGATGTGCACCAGACCCTCCCCATGGGCGGGGGGCAATTCCACAAACAGGCCGTAACTCTGCACGCCGCTGATCAACCCGTCCATGGTTGTCCCCACACGGGACTCCAGGTGACGCGCCTGGCAAAGGGCGATCCAATCCGCCTCCACCGCCGCCGCAAAGCGGCTGCGATCCAGCAGATGTCGGCAGAGGCCTTCCGCCAGGGCGTCCTTGAAGGGCTTGCTGTGGTGGGGAGACAGCACATCCCAGGACACCTGATCCCGGCTCCGGTGGCTGGCCAGGTCCACGGCGGCCTGCGGACGGCAGCCGTCGCTGCGCTTGCCGTGGCACAGGAGCGTGGTCAGGAGTTGCTGGTTGAACAACTCCCCGTAGTGCAGTGCAGCACCAACAAACGGGGCATAGGCCTGACGTTCTCCCGCTGGCATGTAGGGACCCGGCTCTGATGCAAAGGTGCAGGGCTTCACCACGTTGCGCAACTGCTGTTGCAGTGCCCGGCTCCGCGCCGCCGCTCGGAACGCCGCCGCCATGGTGGCTCCGTCCGGGGCGTTCCCGTCCTGCCCCAATTCCAGGTTGCTCTCCAACCCCAGAGCGGTTCTGGCCACCCCGTTCAGATCACCGGCCTCCGCAGGGGCGTTCTGCACGTAAAAGGCAGGCAGTTTCAGGGCCGCACAGTGCTGACCAAAGGCGCGATTGGCCACAAGGGCCGCCTCCCGCAACCAGGCCATGGGCTCGTGGTCCTGGGCGAGGGGAAGCCAGCCCTGGAGCTTCTCGTCCAGGGCCACGGTTTGCAGATCCCCCACCGCCTTCAGGGCCGGCCGGCGCAAATCCAGCTCGATGGACCCTGCAGCCAGGCGCCGCTGCCGCACCGCGGCCAGCACAGTGCGCAACTGGGCGATGATGGCCATGTGGGACTTCAGGTGTTGCAACGGGGCGGGGAGTTGATCACGAAGCTTGAAGTCCTGCCGCGCCAACGCCTGGAAGTCCCTGGTGTTCAGCAGCACGTGGGGTTTGATGGAAGAGCAGCAGAACCGGTAGCCTTCCAACGTGCCGTCGGGACCCAGGTCCAGCGCCACGGATACGGCGGCCTGCTCCTCGTCCACCGCAAACGTGGACGCCTTCACCAGCTTGGCCGACACCAGGCCTTGCCAACGGCGGCCCGTGCAGATGGCCGCGCCCCGCTCCCGCATCCAGAGGTCCGCATATCCCGACGACGCAAAACGCTCTGCCAACGCCGGAGTGTGGACCCACAGTCTGCTGCCGGTGGCGGTGGTCTCCAGGGAAAGGGCGGGCAGTTGCGGCGCATCCGAGACGCCATAGCCCTCCAACAGCAGGGTGGGCAAGGTGCGCAGGTCTTCCCGTTGCTGCAGATCCAGCGGCTGCAAAACGGCGCGGCTGCGGGCGCTGCGACCGAAAATACCGTGTTTGGTCTGGATCAGACGCTGATCCTGGTCCTCGCCGCCGCTGGTGGACAGGCTGCGGGTGATTGTCCCCTGGGCCGGGTGTTGGGCGATGGGGAAGCGGTCAAGGCGCACCTCCGCCGCCGCCCCATGGTCGGATGGGTCCAGATGGCGGCTGTCGTCTTCCGGCAGTTGGATGGGGTGGGGCAACCGGTCATCCAGGGGCTGGGCAACGAGACCGTGGTCACTGCGCTTGGGAACGGCCAGGAGGGTCCCGTGGGCCCGCTCCAGCACGCACTGCACGATCCCTTCCGGCGAACGGCGGCGCCCTCCTTCACGGACGATTTTGACTAGAACACGATCCCCGTCCCAAGCATGATTCAAATGCTGGTCGCGGATATAAATATCGCCGCCGCCTTCCCGCACGGCGAAGCAGAATCCCTTGCCGGAGCTACGCAGACGAGCGGGAACCAGATGGTCATGGGGTTGCAGATAGAGTCTGCCATCCTGTTGACGCAGCAAACCCAACGCCTTGAGGGCCGTCAGGGCAATGTCCAGTTGGGTTTTCTCTGATGTCCCGCTGAGAGAAAGCTTTTTCTGAAGCTGGGTGAGGGTTGTGGGCGTATCGGGATGAAGCTGACTCAACAGCTTCGCAACCGAGAACTTCATCGCGTGGGCAAATGTCTTGTGGAGTAAACAAGCGGCCGGGACGGCAGGTGCTCTGTCGCAAAGGTTTGCGTCGGCCCTGGGCGCAGCGGTGGCATGGCGCGGGGGGATTGATCCTGTGGGCCGGGGTAATGCCTCTGGTTAAGAGGAGGTGCTTGCGGGGAGATCACCTCTGGCCTCCAACAAAAGGCGCACACCTTGGGCAAGGAAACCGACGCCTGCGGCCAAGTGTAGCCATGCAGGTGGCGCCATGGATGCCAGAGATTCTCCCACCATAACCCCCAACAGGCTGGCCAGGAGAAGGGCCGTGGTGCTGCCGAGGAACACCATGAGTGGCCGCCCGGAGGAACTGCCCAGGGCCATGGTGGCCAACTGGGTCTTGTCTCCCAACTCCGCCAGGAGGATGGTCAGGAACGTGGAGGAAACCAGGGCAACATCCATGGGGTGCGGCGGTGCTCAAAAACATTCTGATGATCCATGGATCACAGAACCGCATAAAATTTTACGCAAAAGAAGAGCCCCAGCCCCACCATCAAGGCTCCAGCCCCCTGTTTGACCAGGTTGGTGGGCAGAACGCGACCCAGCCATTGCCCCAGTAGCACACCCAGCAGGCTGGAGGTCATCAAGGCGGCGCCAGCGCCAAGGAACACCTGCCAGGGGTGGCCGGACTGGGCTGCCAGCATCAAGGTGGCCAGTTGGGTCTTGTCCCCCAACTCCGCCAGAAACACCGTAACAAAGGCGCCAACCAGCACCGCCAAGCGGCTTTTCTCGGAGGAGGTCATGACCAGACAGACGGGTCACCGGCACTGTAAAACCGTGTTACACCCCGGCCCGAGGCCGGTGGACATTCCCATGGGCACCTAGGCTCGTTGCAGTTGTTGCAGCTTTGACGGCGCTTCGCACCCATGGGCATTGATTTCGGTCTCATTGCTGGTTTCGTCTCCCTTGGCCTGATCTTCGTCGCCGGCCCTGCGGTGGTCTTCATCATCTTTGCCCGTCGCGGTGCCCTTTAGGGGCTCTCGCCCTTGGGCTTGGACACGTGGGGCAGGCCCCAGCCCAGCTTTTCCCGTAGCACCTGAAAGAACTCGTGCTCCTGGAGTCGCACAAACCGTGCCCTCCGGGGGCACCGCTGGATAAGCACCCGGTCTTCCGGCCACACGTAGCAGCCCGCACTGCCGTCCACCACCATCATCAAACGCTCCGGCGTGGCGGGAAACACCGTGACCGCTTCCCGGTCACTGAACACCAAAGCCCTTGACGCCAGGGAGTGGGGCGCCACGGGCGTCAACTGCAGGACGGGGACCTCCGGTGTAATCACGGGGCCGCCCGCGCTGAGGGCATAGGCGGTGGAGCCGGTGGGGGTGGAGAGAATGACCCCGTCCGCGGCAATGTCCACGGGAGCATGGCGGCCAATGGCCACCTCGAAGTGGCACATGCTGGTGAGGGGTTCCCGATGGAGGGCCATCTCGTTGAGGCAGAGCACTTCCCAGCGCCGCTGATCACCCCGCAACAGGGTCACCACCAGCATGGTGCGCTCCTCCACCGTCCACCGACCCGCCAGCAATTGGGCGATGACGGTTTCCAGTTCGTGGAGATAGGCCTCCGCCAGAAAACCCATATGGCCGGTGTTGACAGCCAGCATGGGGACCCCGATGGGGGCGGTCTGTCGGGCGGCGGACAGCACGGTGCCATCCCCCCCCAACACGATGGCCATGGTGATGCCTGCATGGAAGTTGTCGGGAACACAGGAGTCGTAGCGGGTTCCCCGTAGCGGCCCTTCAGGGCTGGCAAAGCCCACAAGGCCCCCTGCACTGGCGGTGCGCTCCACCTGCCAGCCCGCCTTGCCAAACCGCTGGGCCAGCATCTCCGCTGCCGCCAGGGCCTTGGGCTTGCTGTCGTTGACGATCAAGCCCAGAACCGGTGGCGTCCCATCCTCCCGTTCTGCGTGGTTGCCCCTCTTGCTGGTCATGGCTCGACCTGCCCCTGCCCCCCAGGCAAATTCTTAGAACTGACGTAAAAAGCGCAGATCACTGCTGAAGAGACGCCGGATGTCGTCAATGCCATGGCGAACCATGCAGGCCCGTTCCACCCCCATACCGGCGGCAAAGCCACTCCAGCGCTCCGGATCCAGCCCCAGGCCCTCCAGCACGGCCGGATCCACCATGCCACAGCCCATCACCTCCAGCCAACGGCCCTGCCACTGCACGTCCACCTCCGCGGAGGGTTCGGTAAACGGAAAATAGCTGGCCCGGAAGCGCACCGGCAATTCTCCGAAGAAGACCTGCAAAAACTGAATCACGGTGCCCCGCAGGTGGCCAAAATTCAGTCCTTCGTCCACGGCCAGCACCTCCACCTGGTGGAAGATGGGGGAGTGGGTGGCGTCCACGGCGTCACGGCGATAGACCCGTCCGGGGGCAATGACCCGTACAGGGGGACTGTGGCGCTCCAGGTGGCGAATCTGGACTGGTGATGTGTGGGTGCGCAGCAACTCTCCACCTGGCAAGTAGAAGGTGTCCTGCATGTCCCGGGCGGGGTGATCCTCGGGAATGTTGAGGGCGGAAAAGTTGTAGTGGTCTGTTTCAATTTCGGGTCCGTCCACCACCCGATACCCCAGGCCACAGAAGGTGGTGACGATCTCGTCCAGGGTGCCGAGCAGGGGATGGGGGTGACCCAGGGGCCTGTAGAGGGCCGGGGCGCTCACGTCCACCGCCTCCTCCGTCAGGCGCTTGCTGAGGGCCGTGGCCTCCAGTTGCCTGTGCCGCTCGCCGAGAAGCCCCTGAATCTCCTTCTTGAGCACGTTGGCCCGCTGGCCCAGGAGGGGTCTCTGGGCATGGGGCAGGGAGCCCATGGCCCTCAGCACACTGGAGAGTTGCCCCCCTTTCTTGCCCAGCAGGCTGATGCGCAACTGCTCCAGCGCCGGGGCGGAGTCGGCCCTGCGGATCTGGTCACTGGCTTGCGCCTCAAGGGCGTCCAGTTGACTGGTGAGGGTGTCCAGGTCGGCGG
The DNA here is from genome assembly GCA_009840445.1 of Synechococcus sp. SB0662_bin_14. Taxonomy (GTDB): domain Bacteria; phylum Cyanobacteriota; class Cyanobacteriia; order PCC-6307; family Cyanobiaceae; genus Synechococcus_B. The sequence goes on along the minus strand of VXNS01000016.1, from coordinate 6,280 downwards.
GGGTGCTCACCACCAGGGTTCTACGGCTGCGGACAGTTTAGATGTCATCTTCCCCCAGGGTCGGGGAACCGGAAGCCCTTCTTCTCTGCCATGGCGATCAGGCCTTGATGGCAGCGCGGCTGATCAACCGGGCCGCTTCCCGGCCGCCGAACAGGTTGCGCGCTGCCGGGCCCAACCGTAGCGCTGCCATCCCGCCCATCAGATGCACGTTGGTTCCTGGCCAGCGCAGGTCATCGGAGAGCACAGGCCAGTCATCCACCAGTTGGATCTGCTGTTGTTTGTGCAACTGGCGTAGCAGAGGCTGGCGGCTCACGCCCAGCTTGTGGCCGGTGGCGAGCCAGATGCGATCCGCCAACAGGCTTCTGCCGTCGTCGCAGAGGATCCTCCACTGCCCTGCACTCCACAAAGCCTGCCGGACCTGGCAGTTCTCGTATGTCTGCAGGCTGCCCTGCTGGCGTTCCCGCTGCAGGGCAACGGTTAGCCGGGGTGTGATGGAGCCGCCGTCGCGAGCCGCCAGCACCTGCTGATGCCGTCGCCGCCAGCAGGGTTCGCTCCGGAACGCCTTGAGGTACTTGGGTCCCAGCCAGCCCGGGTCGGTGTCAAAGAGTTTGCTGCGCAGCTTGTGCCGGCACAGCAGGCTCACCCGGGATCCGCGTTTGATGGCGCCCAGGGCCAGATGGGCGCTGGTGAGGCCGCCGCCAACGATCAGGATGTGCTGCCCCTGCAGCGACCGGTAGGCGGCCAGGTCGATCATCCGGCTGTGTTGCAGAGCCTCCTTGGGGTAGGGACATGGAATCCTCTGAACCCAGTCGGGAAGCACGGGCTCACCCACTCCCGTGGCGATCACCAGCCGCCTGGCCGGGATCAGCGATCCGTCGCTCAGGGTCAGATGCAGTGATCCGGCTCCACCGGCCTCCAACTGAATCTCCTCCAGAGAGACCGCCTGCACCCGGTCGGCCACCTGGAATTCCCCCACCACGCTCCGGCAGAACTCGTTGAACAGGTCCGTACGTGGCAGGCCGTAACGCCCCTCCAGTTCCCGAAAGCGGCGCCGTTCCTGGGCATAGGAGCGCAGGGCATTGGGGTTGGGATGGGGATGGTGCGGCGACGGAGAACGCAAACGGGGAATTTCGAAACGCTGCATCTGCCGCTGCCAGCAGCTCAACCACCTGCCACTGGGGTCGATGATGCGCAAACGGCGCCGCCAGCGCGGCCGCTTCTGCAACAGCAGGCAACACAGGCTGAGGGCCTGGGGCCCGGCCCCGATGATCACCATCTCAGCCACGGCTTGCCGCCCCAGGCCGCTGGCAGCGCACACAGAGTCCGTGGATCTCGAAGGTGTGAAACAACGGGCGAAATCCGTGCAGCAGAACCTTGGACAGTTCCTGCGCCCTCGTGTCAACGGGACAGATGGGGAGCGGCTCACTGCTGCCACAGTTCACGCAGGTGAGGTGATGCTGGTCCCGTTCAACAGGGGAGTAGACCCGTTCTCCGTTGCTCAGAACACGGTGGCGCACCAGCCCCGATTGGCTGAGCTGCCTGAGTTGCCGGTAGATGGTGGCCAGACCCAAGCGAGTACCTTTGCTTCTGAGTTGAGAATGGATCTCCTGGGGGCTCAATTCATCGGCAGTGGATTCCAGCAGCCGTAGCACCGGGTTCGGACGCTCGGGCGGCTGTGCTTTGAACCGCCTGGTCTTGGCCGGGGCTGCTGCTGGGTGGTGGGGTTGGGCCACGTCCGGGTCTCCGAGCACTCCTCTTCAGGATAGAATAAGAATCATTCTCATTCTTATGGACTTGTTGGTCCGCTCCCATGGAACTCGCCTCTTCGGTTGCTGAGCGTCTCCCCGTCACCGTGCTCACCGGTTACCTGGGCGCCGGTAAGACCACCCTGCTGAACCGCATCCTCACCCACGAGCACGGCCTCAAGGTGGCGGTGATCGTGAACGAGTTCGGCGAGGTGGGCATCGACAACCAACTGGTGGTGGATGCCGATGAAGAGATCTTCGAGATGAACAACGGCTGCATCTGCTGCACCGTGCGCGGTGACCTGATCCGGATCATCGGCAACCTGATGAAACGTCGTGATCACTTTGACCACCTGGTCATTGAAACCACGGGTCTGGCCGATCCGGCCCCGGTGATCCAGACATTTTTCGTGGATGAGGATCTGCGGGACGAACTGCGGCTGGATGCAGTGGTGACCCTGGTGGACCTGGTGCATGTGCAGCAACATTGGGATGCGGAGGAAGTGCAGGAGCAACTGGCCTTTGCCGATGTGCTGGTGCTCAACAAGGCCGATCTCGTCGATGAGGCCCAGCGTCTGACGATCGAGCAGCGGGTGCGGACCATCAATCCTCTGGCCCGGCTGCTCACCAGCGCCAAAGCGGATGTACCGATGCAGCAAATCCTCGGCGTGGAAGCCTTTGAATTGGAGCGGGTCCTCAGTCTGGATCCGGCTTTTCTGGCCGAGGAGCACGACCACCAGCACGACGATGCCGTGGGCTCGGTGGCGTTGGTGGAGGAGCGCCCCATGGATCTGGAGAAGCTCGGCAGATGGATCTCGGATCTGGTGAGTACCCGTGGTCCGGATCTGTTTCGGATGAAGGGCATCGTTCACCTTACCGGCAGGAACGAGCGCTATGTGCTGCAGTCGGTGCATATGCTGCTCAACGGCAGTTTTGACCGCCCCTGGAAACCGGCTGAACGGCGCCGCACCGAGTTGGTGATCATCGGCCGCGATCTGGATGCCGCAGATCTGCGGGCCGGCTTCGGCGCCTGCGTGGCCTGATGGAGCCGGCACGGATGGCGCCCTTGGTGAGCGAGCGGCTCTGGGGCAATCTGCTGCAGGCAATCACCGCACTGGCCTGGTCGCCGGATGGGGAGTTCCTGGCAATCGCCAGCGCCGGTGGCGAACTGCTGCTGCTTGACTTTTGCGCCGGCTGCGAGGAGTTGCTGCACGGCGACCGTGACAGCAGCCTGGATGTCCTTGGCTTCAGCAGTGATGGGCAGTTTCTGGCGGCGGCGGGCCAGAGTGGTGAGCTGCTGTTGTGGGAACTGGGTGGTACCAGCATCCGGCCGATGGCCCTGGATCCCATTCCCCTGGGCTGTGGCTGGATCGATGCGGCAGCCTGGCAGCCGCGAGGGTTACAACTGGCGGTGGCCGCCGGCCGCCAACTCCGCCTCTGGGATGGGGCGAGCCGGCAGTGGCGCCATGACACCCTCGATCTGCCGGGCACGGTTCAGGCGCTGGCCTGGAGCGCTGACGGGGTGCAACTGGCAGCCGGTTGTCATGGCGAAGTAGCATTGTGGCAGCCCTGCTTGAGCAGGGCGCCAGCCCCGCCGGTGCGCAATGCCATCGCTTCTGCAGGCTTGGCGTTGGCGTTTGCAGGGCCGGGCAACCACTTGGCCTGCGGCCTGCTGGATCGCTCCTTGCTGGTGTGGCCACAGGGGTGCCATGGACAACCCTGGCAGTTCAGCGGTTTTCCCGCCAAGGTGCGCCACCTGGCCTGGAGTGATCAGCCGGGCCGGTTGGCGCCGCTGCTGGCCAGCGCCGCGAAAGAGACGGTCATTCTGTGGACGCAGGTGAGCCATGGCTCCAATGGCTGGCGGCCGGAGCCGCTGTTCTGGCATGAGCGTCGTGTGAACGCCTTGGCGTTCATGCCCGGGGGCAACGTGCTGGCCAGCGCCTCCAGCGATGGCACCGTGGCGCTCTGGGATGGACAGGGCCAGTTGCTGCAACCCCTTGAGGGAGCGGGAGCGGGATTCAACATCCTGACTTGGCGCCCCGATGGCCAACACTTGGCAGCGGGTGATGCCCAGGGGCGGTGGTGGTTGTGGCCTGTGGCCGCACCGATGCATGAACAGGAGCGCCAGTGACTTTCCCGTGGAGAGAGGGCCTCCTCCAAGATGTTGACTTTTTTCGCGGCGCTCTTTAAGGTAAGAACGATTCTCATTCTCATAGAATGTTCGCTTTCTGCGCTGCCCGTCTCTCGCGTCTGGCGGCCGGTCTTTCCTTGGCGCTGGTTCTGGTGGCCTGGCCAGGTCGCAGCCAGGCATCCGATCCTGCCCCTGAGGGCCAGCCGCTCCAGGTGGCCACCACCTTTCTGCCGATCACGCTGTTCACCCGGGCCGTGGCGGGTGACTGTGCCACGGTCACCGCGTTGATTCCCCCCAACCTGGGTCCCCATGACTTCCAGGCAACACCGGGCGATCTGGCCACCCTGCGTGGGGCACGGGTGCTCGTCAAAAACGGCCTGGGCATGGAGCACTTTCTCGACAAGCTCATCGCTTCGGCTGAAAACGTCCAGCTTGTGGTGATCGACAGCAGTCGCAACGTGGCCACCCTCGACTCCCCTGAGGAAGCGGGCCATGGTCACGAACACGGGCACGACCATGGGCATGGCGAGGTCAATCCCCACATCTGGCTCGATCCCCTGCGGGCGGTTCAGCAGGTGGAGACCATCCGTAACGGCCTGGTGGAGGCGGATCCCGGTTGCGCCGAGGGCTACCGCCGCAACGCCGCCGCCTACACCGCCAGCCTGCGGGAACTGAACACGGAACTCGCCGCTCAACTCAAGCCCTATGCCGGCAAGACCTTCATCGCCTTCCACGATTTTGCTCCCTACTTTGCCCAGCGCTACAACCTGAAGGCCGATTTCCTGGTGGACGTTCCCGAAATGAGTCCAACGCCTCGTGACCTGCAACGGGTGGCGGCCAAGGTGAAGGCCACCCAACTCAAGGCCCTGCTGACCGAGCCCCAGGAAGGTGAGCGATCCTTCAACGCCCTTGCCAAGGATCTGGGCGTGACCATCAGCGTGTTCGACCCGCTGGAAACCGGCAGCAAACAGGCGTCTCAGGACCCCTCCACCTATGTCGCCGTGATGCGCGCCAACGGGGCCAGCCTGGTGAAAGCCTTTGGTGGAGCCCCCTGATGTCGGGCACGGTGCTACGGGTCCAGGACCTTTCGGTACGGCGGGGCGGTACACCTGTCCTGGAGAGAGTGTCCTTCTCACTCCGGAGCCGGAGCAATACGGCCCTGGTGGGCCCCAACGGAGCCGGCAAGAGCACGTTGGTGGCGGCTGTGCTCGGCCTGCTGCCGCGATCTTCCTGTGAAGTGGAGATCCTCGGCCACCCCCTCGGCGCCGAGGGGCAGTTGCCCCGCTCGGTGCGTTCCCAGATTGCCTACGTGCCCCAGAACCTGGCACTGCAGAGGCGCTTTCCGCTGGCGGTGGCCGAGTTTGTGGGCTTCGGCTTCGATTCGCCAGGGCCATGCTGGCCCTGGCACAACCGCCAGGGGCGGCGACTGGCCGTGCAACGGGCTTTGGAGCGCACCCGCTGCGCGGACCTGGGTCAACGGTTGCTCAGCGAACTCTCCGGCGGCCAGCTCAAGCGGGTGTTGCTGGCCTTCTGCGTGGTGCGTCCCCGTCGTCTGTTGGTGCTTGATGAAGCGCAGGCCGGCCTGGATGTTCCCTCCAAGGAGCAGTTTCAGCACCTGCTCCTGGAGCTCTGCGGCCAGGAGGGCTGGACCGTGCTGCAGGTGTCCCACGACCTGGATCTTGTGCTCCGCAGTTGCGACCAGGTGCTCTGCCTCAACCGCTGGCTGCGCTGCAGCGGCAGTCCCGATCACATCCTCAGTCCTGAGCGGCTGAGCGAGATCTACGGCCCCAACGTGGTGTCCTGCCGGCATCAGCGCCATGGCTGATCCGGCTCTTCTGGCGGAACCGTTCATGCAGCGGGCCTTGCTGGGCGGGTTGCTCACCGGCGCTCTGGGTGGCCTGCTGGGCAGCTTTGCGGTGCTGCGTCAACTGTCGTTCTTCAGCGACGCCCTGGGCCATTCGGCCCTTCTGGGCATCACCCTGGGCATTCTTCTGGGGATCAATCCCACCGTGGTGCTGATCCCGTTTGCGGTCACGGTTGCCATACTTGTGAATCAGTTGGTGAAGTGCAGCGCTCTGCCCACCGATGCGTTGCTCAACATCGTGTACTCCAGTTCGCTGGCGGCGGCCGTGCTGGCGCTGAGCCTGGTGGAGACCTACCGCGGCGGGATTCAGCAGTTGCTGTTCGGCGACATCCTCGGCATCAGTTGGCACGATCTGGGGGTGATCGGAGCCCTGCTGGTTGGTGCTCTGGCGTATCTGGTGCTGAGCCTTCGGGCCCAGTTGCTCCTCACCCTCAACAGCAATCTGGCCGGGTCGATGGGCGTCCGTAACGGCTGGCACCAACTGGCTTTCATCACACTGCTGGCGGTGGTGGTGGCGGTTTCGATCAAGGCCGTGGGCGT
>VXNS01000022.1 GCA_009840445.1 Synechococcus sp. SB0662_bin_14 | reverse complement strand
CCTCCTCTTCTGACGGGAAAGGGGCATGGGGGAGAACCACCACGGTGCGGCTCCATGGGTTTTCGTTTTGCGATTCGCCACCGCTGCCCCGTGACGCAAGCGCGCCTGGGCCATCTGCAAACACCCCACGGCCCGGTGGAGACGCCCCGCTTCATGCCGGTGGGCACCAGGGCCACCGTGAAGGGTCTGACCACCGAACAACTGGTCCGGACCCAGGCGCAGATGGTCTTGGCCAACGCCTACCACCTCCACCTGCAGCCTGGTGAAGACCGCGTTGCTGCAGCAGGAGGTCTGCACCGTTTCATGGCCTGGGACGGACCGATCCTGACGGACTCGGGCGGCTATCAGGTGTTCAGCCTGGCGGGCTGCAATCGGGTGGAGGACCATGGCGTCACCTTCCGTTCCCCCCGGGACGGCCGCACCATCCGGATGACGCCGGAGCGCAGCATGGCCATCCAGAACCGCCTCGGGGCCGACGTGGTCATGGCCTTTGACCACTGTCCCCCGGCCCAGGCCAGTCGCCAGGAGGTGGAGACCGCCACGGACCGCACCCACCGTTGGCTGGAGCGTTGCATCGCTGCCCACAACAACCGGGACCAGGCCCTGTTCGGCATTGTTCAGGGGGGACGCCATGGGGACCTGCGCCGCTGGTCGGCGGCCACCGTCTGCAGCCACGACCTGCCCGGCTTCGCCATCGGCGGGGTCAGTGTCGGGGAACCCACCGTAGACATCCACCAGGTGGTCAGGCTGGTGTCCCCCCTGCTGCCTGCGCACAAACCCCGCTATCTCATGGGTGTGGGCTCTCTGGCGGAGATGGCCCAGGCTGTGGCCCAGGGGGTGGATCTATTCGACTGCGTTTTGCCCACGCGCCTGGGCCGCCATGGAACTGCCCTGGTGCAAGGCGACACCTGGTCGTTGAAACGGGCCTGCTTCCGCGACGACCACCGCCCCCTGGATGAAAGCTGCCCCTGCTGGACCTGCCGCCGCCACTCCCGCGCCTATCTCCACCACTTGATCCACAGCCGGGAGTTGCTGGCCGCCAGCTTGCTGAGCCTCCACAACCTCACCCACCTGCAACGCTTCTGTAACGCCATGGGCCGGGCCATTATGGAGGGAACGTTTGCAGAGCGTTTCACCCCCTGGGATTCGGCCTCACCAGCGGCCAACACGTGGTAGCTTTCAGACTCTGCCGCTCGTCACGGAATCAAACGCCATGGTCCAGCCTGCCCTTATCCTGGCCCAACTGCCGGAGGCTTACCAGCCCTTCGCTCCGCTGGTGGACATTCTGCCGCTGATTCCCCTGTTCTTCCTGTTGCTGGCCTTTGTCTGGCAAGCCTCCGTAGGCTTCCGCTGAGGGCAGCCCCGGCCAACTCCGTCAGCACGTGGCCTGCAAAGACAGGCAGTTGCAACATACGGGGCCAACGTCCTGGCTCCTGGAGCAGCCGATAGAGCCATTCCAGTTGGAGCGCCTGCATGGAGGCCGGTGCTCGCCGTACAGAACCGCTCCACACGTCAAAGCTGCCCCCGACCCCCAGCCAGAGGCCATGGCCGTGGGGACGCACTTTCTCGATCCACAACTCCTGCCGCGGCGCACCGAGCCCCACAAACACCAAGTCCGGTTGTTGCCGCCGCAGATCCGCTTCCACCATGGGCCAGTGGTCAGGATGTTGGTAGCCGTGGATGAGGCGCTGTAGGCGAAGTTGCGGGTGGCGCCGGCTCCAGAACCGGGCCGCCGCTTGAAGACGGTCCTCCCGTGCCCCTACCCAGGCCACTCGCCATCCGCGGGCAGCGGCATGGTCCAGCAGCATCTCGGCCAGTTCAATGCCGGGTTGCCGCCGCCGCCGACGGCCCTGGAGCCGCAACGCCCAGACCACCCCTGCACCGTCAGGAATCACCAACTCGGCCCCTCGAATCACCCTGCGGAGGGGGGCATGGCGGCGAGCGGCCATGGCCATCTCGGCATTCAGGGTCACCACGTGGCCACCACGGCAGACCAACGCTTCCGCTGCATTGAGCAGGTGAGGCGTGAGGTGGACAGGGAGACCCAACACCTCTGCCGTCAGGCATTCGCTTGACACCATTTGGCTTTAGATGGGCGTATCCAGATGCATGGCGGGATTGTCCACGCTGTGTTCAATCCAATGGGCCAGTTGCAGGGCGCGAGAGGCCTGTTGACCGTCCACAGCGGAAGCTTCCAAGCCCCGCACACAGCGGAGAAAGTTCTCCAACTCGGCGTACAGGGGTTCGATGGAGGTGGTGGACACCTCTTCCACAAAGCCGTCGTTACGGTAAATGAGTTCCCCGTGGTCAGCGGAATACCACTGGTGAGCACGGCGGTGGATACAGAGGGTGTGGTTGAGAAAGTCCGTCTCCACCAGGGCGTCCCGGCAGTGGGCGCTGAGACTGCGAATTTTGTGATGGGCCATCTTGCTGGCCGTCAGGCTGGCCACCACCCCGTTGCCAAAGCCCAGGGTGGCGTTCACGTAGTCGATGGGACCCGTCGCGCCGCTGCGCCCACCGGCGGCGGCCAGGCGCACCACCTTGGCGCTGGCCAACTCCAACACCAGATCAATGTCGTGGATCATCAAATCCAGCACAACGGACACGTCGTTGGCGCGGTCTCCATGGGGGCTGTGGCGACGTCCCTCCAGCACCACCACCTCCTCGTGGGACACCACCTTCACCAGCTCCCGAAAGGCCGGATTAAAGCGCTCAATATGGCCCACATGCAGGAGCCGCTGATGTTCTTCCGCGGCTGCATTCAGGTCCTGGGCCTCCTCCTGGGTGGCGGCGATGGGTTTTTCCATCAAGACATGGAGTTTGGCGCGAAAACAATCCATGCCCACTTGGTGGTGGAGCAACGTGGGTACGGCAATGCAAACCGCCTCCACCTGGTGGAGCCACTCCTGGTAGTTCGGAACCGCCCGGCAGCCAAACTGGTCCGTGGCCATGGCCAACCGTTGGGGATCCGTGTCCGCCACCGCCACCAACTCCGCATCCCGCAACAGGCTCAAGACCCGGGCATGGTGCCAGCCCATGTTGCCAATTCCGATGACGCCAACTCTGACGGGCTTCATGGCGGACGCAGGGGCAATGTGAGTCACGGCCAGAGCTCAGCCCCCTCGGTTGTGCCCATTATGGTCCACCATGGGCATCCGATAGGGCAGTGGGGTCAGGGGGGCCGGAGCTTCCGGGGGGCATGCGCAGTTCCACGTGGGTAATGCGCGGACCCTTGAGCCGTTGAACCACAAAGTGAAGTTCATGCCAATGGAGGCTCTCGCCCACAGCAGGAATGCGCTGAAACTGCTCCAGCAGGAATCCCGCCAAGGTGTGGTGCTTCTCCGACTGGGGCAGAGAGATGTGAAGCTGGCGGTTCAGCTCGTCAATTTCCAGGTCCGCTGCCAAGCACCAATGGCCCGGGGCCAGAGCTTTTACTGCAACAGGTTCACCGTTGGCGACATCCTCGTCCTCGCCGACAATTTCACTGGTGAGATCAGCAATGGTGACCAGACCTTCCGTGCCGCCGTGATCGTCCACCACCAGCAGCATGGGGGTATCGTCACGAATCACGGCCAGCAGTTCCGCCAAAGACGCAGTCTCCGCAATGCACTGCAGCGGGGCGAGGTAGGGCTGCATGGGGGTGTCCCCATGGATCTTCCCTTGCCCCAGGGGGCCGGCAAGACTGCGGAGATCCAGCAGTCCTTTCACGTCGTCAAGGGACTGGCCAAGAACGGGGAAGCGGGCATGGCGGGTGTTTTGCACCGCGGCCATGAGTTGGCGGAAGGTCACGTCGACAGGCAAGGTGACCATCTGTGAGCGGGGAATCATGACTTCCCGCACCAGGGTGTCCCTCAGGGAAAACGCCCCCTCAAGAATGAGGCGCTCGTCCGGTTGCAGTCCGGTGACGTTGTCGGTTTCAATCAAGGTTTCCAGCTCACCCGCCGACAGGGGTGGCGCCAGATCATGCCAATTGTGGGGCAACCGGAACAGGTTGAGAAGGCTCAGGCTGCAACGCTCCAGCACCCGCAGCGGAACGTTCAGGAGGGTGGTGGCTATCCAAAGCTGGGGACCGAGAGCCAGAGCAGCCCGTTCCGGCTGGTGCAGCACCATGGCTTTGGGCAGCAGACTGGCGCCAAGGGCAACCAGCAGGGTCAAGCCCAGCAGCAGAACAACTGCCAGGCCGCTGCTTCGCAGGCCGTTGGGGAGCAGTGTCCGCGCCAGCCAACCCAACGCCAGCAGGGCAAAGCAACTGCCCCATTGGGTCAGGATCAGGGCACGGAGCGGGCGGCGCTGCAGCCGTTCCACCGTGTCGGCCGCAGCGGGGTTGATGGGGGTGAGTTCCTGAACCTGGGTGGGCCGCAGGCGCAGGAGGGCCAGTTCTGCCGCCAGGCAGAAGGCCAGCACAGCCATGAGCAGGGGTATGAGCAGCAACCGTGCGGCCAAGACCATGGCTGAGCCCGAAGCAGGGCAGCTTGAAGCAGAAGTATTGATTTAGGCTACTGGCCCAGCCAGTCCAGTCAACATGGTCCCTCCAGCCGGTGCTCCAGTCCCTCGCCGCCGGTTCCGGCCCATGTCCATGGCCCGGCCCACGGTCAACAGGGCGCTCGCCTGCCTGGTCCTGCTGGGGGTGACGACATGGGGTTTCCCTGGGGAGGCTTTGGCTGGCGATCCCTTCGAGAAAGTCTCTGTGGAGGAGATGGCGCGGTTTGTCGAGACTGGCCGGGCCGGTCGTAACCTGGAGCAACTGGTCGACAGTTCCGGATGGACGCGGGCCGAGTTGAGAGCAGGTTTGCAGAAGTCCTATGAGGTGAGCCTGGTGTCCATCGACCGCTTTTTGCGCTCCGGCACAGGGGAAAAGTTCCTCAGCTTCGTGACCAGTGGATATGCGCCGCGCTCAGCCAATACGAATCCATCCAAAGCCCTGCGGTCCGCCATCACCGAGGACGCCTCCGACGGCTCCATTAGCGCCCTGGGCATCATGGAGGCCTTGCCGGTGGACTTCTCGGTCTCCGGTGATTTGTCCATCTGCGCCCAGCAGGTACACGTCTCGTCCCAACAGCGCACCTCTGCCCTCTCCTTCTACCTCTTCCTGCCGGCCTGCCTTCACGCCAGCCAAAACGTGCGCTGACCCCGCAACTGATGGCCCTTCTCCAGCTTGACAAGCTGACCGTTTGCTACCCCCGTCAACGTCAGCCGGCGCTGCGGAACGTGTCTCTGACGTTAGCATCGGGGGATCGTCTGGCCCTGGTGGGGCCGTCCGGCTGTGGCAAGAGCACCCTGGCCAGGGCCGTGCTGGGCATGTTGCCCCGGGGCAGCACCGGGGACGGTGTGTTGCAAGTGGCGGGCAGGGATCCCCGCCGCCTCCAGCCTCGACACCTGCGCCAGCACCGTGGCGCCACCGTGGGCTTGGTGTTTCAAGATCCCATGACGCGGCTCAATCCACTGCTCACCACATGGGACCACCTGCTTGACCTGCTGGCTGCCCATCGCCCCCACTGGCCACGGCGCCGGTACCGGGAAAAAGCCCAGGCTCTTCTGGAGCAGGTGGACGTGCCCAGCCGCTGCCTGGATCAGTATCCCCACCAACTCAGTGGCGGCATGCGGCAGCGGCTGGGCATTGCCCTGACCATGGCCTTGGAGCCGCCTCTGGTGATTGCCGACGAGCCCACCACCTCCCTTGACGTGGTGGTGGCTGCGCAGGTGATGACCGCACTGTCCAACCTGTGCAAGCAGCAGGGCACGGCCCTACTGCTGATTACCCATGATTTGGCCCTTGCCGGCAGTTGGTGTTTGCGGATGGCGGTCCTGTCCGAAGGACAGCTTGTGGAAACCGGACCCATCCAGCAACTTCTGGCCACACCCCAAACCCCCCTGACCCGCGCCCTGGTGGCCGCTGCCCGCCTGAAGGAAGGCCAGGCCAGTCCCAGGCACAACTCCACACGTCCCCTCCTTCAGGTGACGGGTCTGCGCTGCTGGCATGCCTTGCCCAGCCCATGGCCTTGGCTGTCCCGCTGGCTTCGGGCTGTGGACGGCATTGATCTGACCCTGGAGGCGGGGGAAACCATTGGCGTCGTTGGCGCCTCCGGCTGTGGCAAAAGCACCCTGTGCCACGGTCTCGCCGGCCTGCTGCCCCTGCGGGGAGGCCAGGTGGTCCTGAACGGCCAAGCTGTGCTCCAGCGGCGCGGTGGGCAGCGCCACCGCCAATTGCGGCGATCCTTGCAGATGGTGTTTCAAGATCCCCTAGCTTGCCTGAACCCTGCCATGACGGTGGAGCAGGCCCTGCTGGATCCCCTCTTGATCCATGGGCTGGCCAGCCGCCGTGGTCCTGGTGGGCGGGAGAAGGTTCGGGAGGCCCTTGCAGCGGTGGCCCTGACGCCGCCCGAGGATTTTCTGGATCGCCTGCCCCGCCAACTCAGTGGCGGTCAGCAGCAGCGGCTGGCCATTGCCCGCGCCCTCATCCTCAAACCCTCGGTGCTGCTCTGTGATGAACCCCTGGCCATGCTGGACGCCGTGACCCAGAAAGACCTGCTGGACCTGCTTCAGGACTTGCAGCACCGCCTGGGATTGGGGATCGTTTTCGTCACCCACGACCTGGGCATTGCCGCGTCCTTCTGTCATCGGGTCCTGGTGCTGGACGGTGGACACGTGGTGGAGGAAGGCCCTGGAGACGCTCTCCTTGCTCATCCCCAGGCCAGGGCCACCTGCAAGCTGGTGGCAGCTTGCCCTGCTCTACCCCAGCCTGGCACAGCCCTGCGGCACAGCCCAGGGAACGGTGGTGGGACCATGAACCCGAGTTCTGGATAAGGGGACCAGAGAGCGCCAGACCTGTTGCTGGGCCGGTATCATGTTGCTGCCTCACCTTTCCCCCAAGTTCTCATCCTCAGACCCAGAACATCTGTGAACGACCGGATGGCGATCCGTCTGTCGGCTGCCCTTACCGTGATTGTCTGTCTTGCGGCTTGCGGTGACGGTTCTGAACCTTCCGTCAGCCCTGACGACGACCTCCCAAACAACCAGCCGGTAACACCCACGGTGAGCGTCACGGGGGGCAGGGGTGAGCGAGGGAACAGCGGCCATCTTCACCCTCACCGCCAATCCCGCCCCTGCCGGGTCCCTTAGCGTGGCGGTGACCGTGGCACAGAGTGGAGACTACGCCGCAGCGGTGGCCGTCGGCAGCAAGACGGTGACGATCCCCACCGGTGGCACCGCCACCTACAGCGTGTCCACGGTGGACGACAGCAGCGACGAGGCCAACGGCTCCGTCTCGGTGACGGTGAACAGCGGTACGGGCTACACGGTGGGCAGTACGGCCACCGCCACGGTGGCGGTGAGTGACGACGACGTGCCCGAGGTGAGCGTTGCTGCCGGCTCTGGGGTGAGTGAGGGCACAGCGGCCAGCTTCACCCTGACGGCCAATCCCGCCCCTGCTGCTGCCCTCAGTGTGGCGGTGACCGTGGCCCAGACTGGGGACTATGCCACAGCGGGCGCCGTCGGCAGCAAGACGGTGACGATCCCCAGCAGTGGCACCGCCACCACCACCGTGTCCACGGTGGACGACAGCACGGATGAGGCCGACGGTTCCGTCTCGGTAACGGTGAATACCGGCACGGGCTACAGGTGGGCAGTACGGCCACCGCCAGCGTAGCGGTGCGTGACAACGACCTGACCACCACGGTACGCCCCCCCGCCCAGCTTTGGTACACCACGCGAAACATCCCGGGCGTGACCTGGGGAACGAAAACGGCAACAGAAGCCACCGTCACCATCGTGCAGGGGAGAACCCACGAATATGCGGAAGGGCGTATCTGTCCCGGTGTTCCAGGGGAGTATCCGCCCATGGATTACGGTGCGAACTGGATACTTCGCCCAGTGCCGAGCGAATATGCCGAGGCTGGCAGCGCAGAGCCCGGCATACGCAGTTGCAAGGACGGCAGCAGAAATGATCCGTCCCATCCCAACAATGGCAGGATGGTCATCAGCGTGAGCCGCAGCAAGCCTCCGGGGCACTATGACCACGCAATTGAATATGAGTTGGTCGCCCGAAAGAAGACTCTTTGGATCCATGTAACCGTGGTCGCCCCGGCACCCGCGGCAAACAACGAGCCAGACGGGTATTTCCGGTCGCTGGCGGCTGCGGGGCAGCCATCCAGGCCCACCAGCGTTTCAGTCCGGGACGCCACCGTTCAGGAAGGCCACGGCGCGGTGCTGGCCTTTGAATTGCATCTCCACAACCCGTCGGACGCGGCGGTAAGCGTGGATTACGGCACCCGGAACGGGACGGCAACAGCCGGACTGGACTATACGGCCGCGAGCGGAACGGTGACGTTCGCGCCCGGCGAAACCCGCAGGACAGCGACAGTCCGGGTGCTGGAGGATGTCCACGACGAGAGCAATGAGACCTTCGAGTTGGTGCTCTCCAACCCATCCGGCGGGGCAGTGATTGCCGATGGCGTGGCGGTGGGCGTCATCCAGAACTCCAATTCCATGCCCACCACATGGCTGCCCCGCTTTGGCCGCACGGTCTCCCAGCAGGTGGTGGATGCCCTACAGGAGCGCTTCAGCGCGCCACCCACCCCGGCGGGGCTACACCTCACCATGGCAGGGGAGGAGCTTACCGGTTCCGGCGCCACACCCTTGGCGGAGAACCAGCAGGTGTTGGCCAAGCTGTTGGGCTTCGAGACCGTCACCACCCAACAACTGGTGCAGGGCTCTTCCTTCAGCTTCTCCCCGGAAGGAGGGTCGGCCAGCTTTGCCTTCTGGGGGCAAGGGGCGCTCACGTCCTTCAGCGGCCAACAGAACAACGTCTCCTTCGACGGGGACGTGACCACTGCCCTGCTGGGGGCGGAATGGAGCACCCACCGCTGGCGGGCCGGGGCTGCTCTCTCCCGCTCCTGGGGCAGCGGCGCCTACGCAGACGACCAGAGCACCGACGACGCTGTGGGAGACGGTGACCTCTCCACCACCCTGACCGCCGTCTTCCCCTATGCCCGCTATGCCCTCACCCCACGGCTGGGCGTCTGGGCCACTGCCGGGTACGGCTGGGGTGAGCTCTCCCTCCAACCCCACAGTGACGACAAGGAGTACACCCCCGGCACCACCCTGACCATGGCCGCCATGGGACTGGACGGCATCCTCCTGGACGGTGGCGCTGACGGCGTCAGTCTCACCACCACCGCCGACTTCCTCACCCTCCAGACCACCTCGGAGGCGGTGGACG
>VXNS01000060.1 GCA_009840445.1 Synechococcus sp. SB0662_bin_14 | reverse complement strand
CCCCCCCCCCCCCCCCCCCCCTCTATATCCCCCCCCACTCCCCCCCCCCCCCACCTCCCCTCCTTCTCGTGGGCTCGGACATGTGAATCACACAGCTGGGAAGAAGAAGCGGGGGAGGGTTCGGTTTTCTGGGTAATAGGTTGTTAGGCTCTGAGGCTTAAAATCCCTTTCCAACCAAGACCCCTGGTATGACTGTGAGGCTACCGGATTGGCTCGATCAACTGCGAAAAGCTGAGGTAACAGAGTATGTTCGCAAAGACCCTCGTTCCACAGGCCGTACCCTGCTTGGTGTGGACAGTGATCGGGCATTCAACGAGGTCATTGGCGGTGGCCAAGCCAACTTTGATGCCCCATGGGAAAACTTGTCTCCAGATGACCTGGCCCTGCTTTACGCCTACCTGAACCAGAAAGGACATTTGGAAGAATTGATTGCGGCGTTTGGGCAATTGTTTCCCAGATCAGGGGCCACGCCTCAGAATCCTATTGTAGTGGATATAGGCTGTGGCCCCTTCACCGGTGGACTTGCTCTGGCCGCGACGCTTGGACACGACCCATACTTCGATTACATTGGCATTGACCATGCGGACTCGATGCGACGGCTCGGTGAGCGCTTGGCACGCTCCAATCTTGTCCCTGGACGGGTGACAACCCATTGGGCTACCAGTGTTAATGCCTTTCAATGGCAGGATCCCCCCAGGTGGAGGGACGTGATCGTGATCATCTCGTACTTGTTTGCCAGCCCCACCCTGGATGCCGAGGCTGTGTTCAAGGACCTGGACCGCTTGCTGCGCAAGTTCGGCCACGGTGCTGTGACTCTGCTCTACACCAACTCCACGGGGGAAGAAGCCAACCGCCAGTATCCAGGTTTTCGGCAGAGGCTTGAGGAGGCTGGCTTTCGCGTCCATGCTGAAGATCAGGGGAAGATCATTATTGAAAGGCGAGATGGTTTGAAAGAGCGCAAGCTGTGCTATGTTCTCTTCCGCCGACCTCCGCAGTGGATACTGCAGCTTGGAGAATGACATGAGATTGCCCACCTACGATGAGATCAAGCACGACGAGAGGCAACTCGCTGTCTATGAAGCGCCATTTGATGAGTCGCTGTTCGTGGCAGGACCACCAGGCTCAGGGAAGACCGTGCTCGTGATTCGCCGTGCCCAAATGTTGCTAGCTAAACCCGATCATTCTGTGATGATCATCACCTACAATCGGATGCTCCGCCGCCTCATCGCTCAGCTGACAGCAGGTGAGCAACGGGTTCAAGCACAAACCATGCATTCCTTCGTATATGGTCATTATCGTGAAAAAGCAAATGTGACAAAAGTGCCGGAGATCAAACAATACAAGCTTGACTGGTATGTGATGTTCGAGACGTTGCAGCGACACGGTATTCACCCGCATTTAACTCACGTGATTACCGACGAAGGACAGGATCTGCCCACGGAATTTTGTAGCAACCACCGTCATGGTGGCTGCCGACGAGGAACAGGCGTTGCGTAGTGAGCGCTCCACGCTTCGCGACATTAAGGAAGCGGCGCATCTCGATGATCCCTTCTTATTCGAGTATAATCATCGCAACAGTCCTGAGATCGCTCGCGTCGCGGAACACTTTCACACTGGAGATCTCCCTGTACCCGAAGTGGTGCGCCCGAAGTCGGGTGAGATCCCCTGCGTACTGCTGTATTCTGAGGATGGTGCGATGAGACGTATAGCCAACTGGTATCAAACGCGAGGTGGACGTATTGCCGTTGCTGTCATTCAAAACGGTACCGGCGAAATTCTTTATTCTCAGTTACAGGAGAATCTCTCTGGAGACAGTATTCAGATTTATACAAGTAGCAGAAGAAACGAGAACGATATTGAGCTTCTAAAAGATGGAATAACGATCCTGAATGTGGAGTCGATTAAGGGGCAAGAGTTTGACACTGTTTTTATCATGGAATTCGACAAGCTTCTGCTTGAGACCAACGAAATGAATCAACGCAAGATGTACATGCTTTGTGCTCGGGCAAGGGACCATCTCTTTCTGATGCATGAGGGGAACCACCTACCTCCCGAACTCCTCCGACAGTTGCCGGGCGACGATATTCTGGAGAGGCCATGACCACCCAAGGAAGCCTACCATTAACGAATCCGCCGAATGCAGGTGTGACCTGCAGCGCTGGTGGCCATCCACCAAGCCAGGCTGTAGCTCCTGGTAGCGACTCTACGCCGCCCTGCTGGCTCGGCCTTGTGGTCAGCCATCGCAGGCTGTTCGACGCCAGCCAGGACGGTTGGATGCGGCCACCCCACCACTCCGGCTTTCGTCTGGGACATGAAAGCTTCGTTGCCGAAGACTGTTCTGGACGCAACATCATTCCGGTTCGGATCACCTTCGATGTGGACAGGCTTCCGTTCCGGGCCTCCCGGAACAACATCGAGCTAGCGGCAGCGGGACCTCACAATGAAGCTAAGCTCCAGGTGGTTCCCTGGCCCGCACCGCTTCCCCTGTATGCGGTCAGCACGATACAAGTTGCCTCCGATGCCCAGAGGACACAACTCCTGGCGATGGCTGATCAGCTCTCCAATGTCTCCCTGCCCAATGCAGAGGTCACCGTGAGCACCTTCGAGATCTCATCTTCGGCGGCCGAAGGCGCGCCACTCCAGGAGACAGAAGAACCCTTACTGCAACTACCCATAACCCTAAACGCCATCCAGGGTGCAATGGCGATGGCGGTATGGGCTGTGCCGCCTATGGAGCCGTGGATTGACCTCCTGCAGTGTGCCCTAGCCAGGAATGGCGATGGGGAAGGAGTTGCGAAGGAAGTTGCGGAAAAAACCAGTATGCTGGCTGCGCACTGGTTACAGATGCCTTGGCTTGTGTCTGACCGGTTGAGTTCTGTTAATGACAATGCGGGTGGCCAGGAGCGGCTATGGCGAGCCGCGTTGCATTGCATGCAGTGGTCAACGGTCGAAGACAATCCACTTGGTCCCGATGCACTGGCTGAGTTGATTGCGCAGACGGCTTGCCCTGACGGCCTGAATCCGACCGTGAAAACTTGGCTTGAGCAGACTCAGCAGATTGTGAGCGCAGAAGCGACGATCACCTGTGACGATTGGCAACAAAACGGTGCCGGTCTTGCCATTCAGCTTGCTCTGCTGCGGCCCGATCCGATGAAGTTCAAGTCCTGGAACCATGCGCTGTTGGGCTTGCTGCCGCCTGGAGTGTGGTGGGCTGCTGCTATGCTTTGCGGATGGCGCCATGGTTATCGGGCTCTCGACAAGAATTTCAAGGGAGAGTCCAAGCTGCAAGAATTTCTCTCCGTCTCTGCTCTGCAATCCTCCTGGCCAGATGCCAGTTCGCTGATACTGCCTCTCTCGCAACAGTCATCCCTCGAACGGGCGCATAAGAATGGGAGCTACGTGCTGATGTGGCGTGAGCAACCGGTTATTCGCAGGCCGTGGAAATTCCGCGCCAAGTGGTACCATGCCGACCTGACTAACGTTGCTGGTGACAGAGCGGCTCGGGATCTTGCCGATCAGTTGGGGTGGCTCTGTATCAAGCAACATTTCACCCTGACAGAAGGGCGCTGGGAAATTGTTGGGAAGGGATGCTTGTCTATTGATGACGAAGCTGCTGAAGGAGTTGAACTGATTGGTAATTTACTAAAAAAAGATCATGCCGCTTGGGATAAGCTTACTGTCAAAGAACTACGGAAACGTTGCAAGGAGCAAGGTATCAGACTTTCTTACAAAGGATGCAAAAAGCGGAAGAATGAACTGATTAATGATTTGCTGAAAGTCAATAAGATAACAGGCAAAGACTCAGATCATGCCGCCCTGCTGGAGACTTCTCGTCCCGGCTATCTTTATGTCAAAGGAGAGGTGAGCCTTCGACTACTATCTGGCGCTAGCGTTACTGTTGAGGAAAAATTTGATGCCAATAACTTTTGTCATCGACTGGCAACCGAGCCTGGCAACATTACTAACGATCCGCCGAAGGCATCCAGCAAAGATCCAGATGATGCAGCAGAGCCAGAGACTCAGATGGAAAAAGCTGTGGCAACCCAGGAGACTGGCATTATTCCTGGCTTGCAGAAAGAATCTTTTCATCAACAAGTCAGCAAAATACCAGGCTTAGTATATCAGTCTGAATTTATAACAGAGGCTGAGGAGGAAAATCTGTTGGCTTACATTGATCGAGCTGAGTGGAGTACAGAACTTCAGCGCCGTGTACAGCACTACGGCTGGCGCTATGATTACAAACAGCGTCAGATTGACGAGTCGATGCACCTCGGCCCGTTACCCCAGTGGGCACAGGGCTTGGCCCAGAAGCTTGTAAGCGAAGATTGGGTGAAGGATCTGCCAGATCAAGTGATCGTGAACGAGTACTGTCACGATCAGGGCATCTCGGCCCACATAGATTCGGAGAGAAGCTTTACCGAATACGTAGCGACCATCAGCCTACTTGAAACATGGGACATGGTGTTTCGACAACGCGATAGCGGGAAAAAAGTGGAGATACCCCTTGAACGTCGTAGTGTTGCAATCTTGTCAGGTGATGCGCGATATAAATGGACCCATGAAATCCCGAAACGGGACAGTGAATCAGTTGTGGATCAGGATGGCAGGTACAAATCAGAAAAAAGAGGGCGACGAATCTCACTCACGTTCCGTAAGACTTGTCTGTAATGAAATATCTGAATCAATTACAAGAGCTGTGATGATCATAGGTCAAACCAAGGAAAAGCCTAGAGATGTTTGGAATGTAGCAGCTACAAGATGTCATGAAAAACTAGACAACCTCCCCTATCTATTGGATGCTCTCTCAGCATGAGAAAGTCAGTTACGGAATTTGGGAGATGGTTTGGGTGGGCCAACAGGCTTTTTCAGGTAAGGGAACAGCGATTTTTTGAGATTCCTAATTAACCCCAATTCTGGATAAGAGGACGGCAGGGGAGGTGTTCTTGGCCTGGCTTGTGGTTTTGGGAAGCCTGATGGGAACAGGGAGGAGGGGGAAGGGGAAGCCTGCTGCTGCCTGTGGTTCAGGCTGTCCAGACTGTGCAGTAGGGGGAGGGGGAGGTTCCCAAATCAGGCATGACCTGATTCAGTATCCACCTGTAGCACACAAACGGAAGGTCCCCTCATGACGGATTCTACCGTTGCCTTGCTCTGCTGTCTCGATGACTTTGCCAAGCTGGTTGAGGAATGGGAGCATCACCAGTTGCTCCCCTCCAGTGGCCAGCGTAGGAGACGTGGTAAGCTCTGCCTCGGTGAGAGGCTCTTCATCATGGTGCTGTTCCACGTCTCGGCCTACAAGAATTTCAAGCACTTCTGGCTTTACGGCATCAGACAACAGTACCGGGACTGCTTTGGTGAGCTGCCCAGCTACGGTCGATTTGTGAGCCTGATGCCCCGCCTGCTGCTGCCGTTTTACCTGCTGCTTCATGATTTCCGTGGGGAGGAAACCGGCATCTATTTTGCCGACAGCACCAAGCTGGCAGTGTGCCACAATGGTCCCATCAACCGTAACCGGGTTTTTCGAGGGCTGGCCAAGTGTGGTGGTAGCACTATGGGTTGGTTCTTTGGCTTCAAGCTGCATGTGCTCATCAACCACAAGGGCCAGATCGTGGCCTTCAAGGCGACAGCGGGCAATACTGATGATCGCCAACCGCTTGAGGCCATGAGTGCTGCTCTGCAAGGGAAGGTCTTTGCTGATAAGGGCTATCTGTCCAAGTCCCTGCTGCTGCGCCTTTGGCAGCGCGGCCTACACCTGGTCACTGGTATTCGCCGCAATATGAAGAACTATCTGATGCCCATGCTGGACAAGCTGTTACTGCGCAAACGATTCATCATTGAAACTCTCTTTGATAAACTCAAGTCGCACATGGGCTTGGAACATACACGGCACCGTTCCCCTATTAATGCTCTCGTCCATATTATCTCTTGTCTAGCGGTTTACACCTTGGCACAACCCAAGGTCAACATGGGCAAAATCGTCACCCCTGACTCTGTTGCGACCATCCCATGCCCCTCCTGGCCTTATCCAGAACTGGGGTTACATAAGTCCCCATATAACCCATGGACCCTGGGGTGGCCTCCCCATACGGGTTTTAAGTCTTCTTGACTGTCATCAGGTTTTCTATCAGCCGATCCACCTTTCTCCCCAGTTCCCTGTTGTCTCCCCTAAGCTCGTCAATTCTCTTGTTCTGGTCGTCAAATCGCCTGTGCAGGCCCCTGATTTCAGCCCAGACAACGGCAAAACCGGCTCCTATGGCTCCCGGTTGCAGCCAGTCAACGAGTCCTCCGGAAGGGAAGGGCAGCATGGGAAGCGAGTGACCTTAGTGGTGATCCTAACAGGGGTTGTGGAAGGTTGCGGGCTTTGGAAGGGGAATCAGGCGCCCAGTCAAAACCACTTGACAAAACCGTTGCTTCCGTGGTGATGACTTCCTGCCTTGTGTATCAGGCCTCTTGTGGCTGTGGTGGCTTCCTGATGTTCAAGCCAGTTTCCTGGTAGGCGCTTTGTAGACAACCACAAAAAAAGAGGGCCTTGCGGCCCCCTGTACACACAACTTCCGGGGAAGATCAGAAGGTGAGGGTGGGACGCACTGCGATAGCGAAGGCGTCGGCATTGGGTTGGTGGCCAACGTTGGAGATGAAGTCCAGGTAGATGGGAATCTCGAAGTTGTCGTTGACGCTGAAGGTGTAGTAAAGCTCCAACACTTGCATCACGTCGTCAGTTTCAGGATCTGTGGTGAACTCAGGCGTGCCGTAGGCAAGACCAGCGGAATTGCCGGGGAAGATGGCATCGTCCATGTTCAAACCGATCATCCACTGGGCAGACTCTGGATCTGCACCCCTGTCATAATCCCACTTGCCGACGCTGTAGCTGCCACTGAGGGAGATGGTATCGGTGAAGTAGGCGCCTGCCACGAGGTGGAGGTAGCCTTTCGTTAAATCATTTTCACCATTTTCCAGGATGTTCTGATAGGCAACTGTGAACAGGGCATCATTACCGCCAAACAGGGCGCCTTCCCAACTCAGGGCCAGCACACCGGAGCGGTCCGTCTGCTCGCCGAAGATGCCCATCTCACCTCCCTGGTCTGCGCCAGCAGCGCCATCAATAGCGTAGGAAGCAGATGCCGTCAGGGCACCCACGTCGCTGGAGAGGAGTTCCACGCTGAAGCCAATGCCGGCGGCACCAAAATCACCGGGGCCAAAGTCGTCATAACCACCGCCGCCGTAGTAGGTACCAAGACCCACGATTGGATCAAGATCATTCACGTCTGTTCCGAGCGTGAGGATGGTCATCATGCCGCCCAAGTCAAGATTGGTCTCGTAAGCGAAGCCTCCGAAATCAGCCGAGCCTTCGTCTCCAGCTACACCGTAGAAGTCACCAGAGTCAAGGTAGTTATTACCTTGACTCATTAAATCACCCGTCAGGGAGAAGCTGAGGGTATCGGAGCCGGTGAAGCTGGTCTCAAAGGCAATCTCGACTTCACTGCTCAGAGCAAGGCCGGAGTTGTCTTCTTTTATACCAGCATCCTTCGCAGCCATATCGTCGGACGCGAAGTAGACAAAGTCCGTAGCGATCTCGAAGCTGGCCTTGGTGGTGGTGGAGAATTGACTGTCCTCCAGCTCGCTCACCTTGGCGTCCAGGCCGTCCACGCTACCCTTCAGGGTGATGAGCTCTTCCTCGAAGGAGGCCACCAGCCGCTCCAGGGTGTCCATGTCTTCCATAGAGCTCATCTTCATCTCCTCGCCCATGGCGTCCACCTTGGCGGAGATGGAGTCCAGGCAGGAACTGAGGACGGCCGCCATCTCGAAGCGGGTCAGGGGCTGCTGGCCGCGGAAGGAGCCGTCACCAAACCCGGAGACGCATCCATAGGTTTCCACCAGCTCGGACAGCGCCTGGTAAGCCCAGTCCGTGGGGTAGACGTCGGAAAAGTCTCGGATGCTGGTAGCCTGGGCGATGGAATACCCCTGGACGCTGTCCAGGTTCAGTTGAGCTTCGTTGGCCAGGCTGCTGGCAGGGGCCAGCACGGCAGGCAGCAGAGCAGCGGCAGGGGCTGCAACGAGGAGTCGCTGAAACGGTTTCATTGAGAGAACCTCACACACAAGGACATGGACACGAGGGCCACGTACCGGGAATCCTAGATGAGCGAGGTCTTTTTTGCAAGTTTGCAAGCGCCTGGGACATCATCTTGCTGACCCGGAAGGTGCTCAGTTGGGGGGGAGATCCATGGAGCGGCGCAGGGCGGCCAGTTCCTCGTCCACCAATTGGGGCTGCTGGGGGGTGGCTTTCCGGTTGTCCGGCAGGAGGGGCAGGGCCGGTGCAGGGGCCATGGAAGCTTTCAGGGCCGCCAGATCCTGGTCCACGTCGCTCCCTTCCATGGCCTCGAAACGGGCCTCCAGGTTGTCGCCCGCCAGATCCGCCACCGCCGCGGTTTCCGCCTCCAGCGATTCCACCTTCTCCTCCATGCGCTCAAAGGCGGCCATGGAGGAATCCGTGTTGATGCCGCTGACGGCCCCCTCAAGCTGCCTCTGGGCCTGGGCCGCCTGGGCACGGGCTTTCAGGGTGTCTTTCCTGGTTTTGGCCTGGGCGATCTTGCCCTCCAGCTTCAGCAGGCTGCGCTTCAAGGTCTCCACCTGCCCCGCCCGGGATTCCAACTGCTGCCCCAGGGTCTGGGCGGTGTCCATGTGGGTTTTGCGCCGGGCCAGGGCTTCCCGGGCCAAGTCTTCATCACCGCCCTGGAGGGCCAGTTGGGCGCGGCCGTACCATTGGTCCGCCTGGACGCGGGCCTGGTTGGCTTGGCGTTCAATGCGCTTCTGACTGGCCACGGCAGTGGCCACCGCTTGGCGCAGCTTCACCAGATCCGCCTGCATGTCCATCAGGGCTTGGTCCAGAATCTTGGCGGGATCTTCCGCACGGCTCACCAGGTCGTTGGCATTGGCGCGCATCAGTCGCCAAAGTCGTGAAAAGAAAGACATGACGGCAGCGTCAACGGGGCTAGGGGTGGGGGCACTTTAGCAGGGTTCGGGCAGGGGCGCAGGGGATCAGGACGGCTTGGCCAAGAGGAGTTGATACACCTTGTTCAGGCCGACACCCAGATCGTCCACACGGGCAGAGAGGCTGTCGATGCGGGCGCCGAGACTCGCGCCAAGGGTGTCCATGCGGGCGGAGAGATCGTCGATGCGAGCGGAGAGATTGGCGCCAAGGGTGTCCATGCGGATGGCAAGATCGTCGATGCGGG
>VXNS01000064.1 GCA_009840445.1 Synechococcus sp. SB0662_bin_14 | reverse complement strand
TGCTGGCGAATCGGGATCAAGCCGTGGCCATTCGGGGGAGTTCCATCGGCAGCGGCGGGTTTCGCGCACCCACCATGGCCGTGGGAGAGAACCTCGCCAGCCTCACCAGCGAAACCTTCAGCCAGGCCGAGCGCCTGGACAACCTGAGCTACCGCACCATCACGGTGGGCTTCCTGCTCCTCTCCATCGGCATCATCAGTGGTGCGGTATGGGCCAATGAAGCCTGGGGCAGTTGGTGGAGCTGGGATCCCAAGGAAACCTGGGCACTCATCTGCTGGCTGGTGTATGCCGCCTATCTTCACACGCGCTTGAATCGGGGCTGGCACGGTCGTCGCTCAGCGCTGCTGGCTGCCTTTGGGTTTGTGGTGGTGGTGATCTGTTACATCGGTGTCAATCTTCTAGGTGTCGGCCTGCACAGCTACGGATGGTTTCTTGGCTCCTGATCCCCACCGTGGCACTGGGTGCAACCACGGGGCTTCTTACAGCGACAGCCGATCCTGTGCAGGTGGTGGAACCCATGGACGCCAATCCCCTGGAGGCCTATCAACAAATCTGCCAAGCCGAGGCCCGTCACCAGGGAGCTCCAGAGGCAATTGTCCAGGGATCGTGCCAGTGTCTCCAACAACGGTTGGAGTCCCTGGAGCAACCACCCCATGCACGGGACGATCTCAAGGCGTTCACCGAAGAGAACCGCCTGGCCTGTGTGTTCCAGGCCATTCTCGAACTCTGAGCCCTCTGGTTGAGTGAGGGCAAGAATTTCAGACTGCGGCCATGGCAGGGTTGCGGCTGTTGCGGATGCCGTCAATGGCGGTGGCGTAGTCCGCCGCCCCGAACACTGCCGAGCCCGCCACCAAGGCGTTGGCGCCAGCATCAATGACGCTCCAGGCATTGCTGGCCTTGACGCCGCCATCCACCTCAATCCAGGGATCCAGACCACGCTCGTCACACATGCGGCGCAGTTTGCGGATCTTCTCCAGCGCTGAAGGGATAAAGCTCTGCCCGCCAAAACCGGGATTCACGGACATGACCAACACCATGTCGCAGAGTTCAAGGCAGTACTCCAGGCTGCCGAGGGGGGTGCCGGGATTGAGCACGGCGCCCGCTTTTTTTCCCAGGTCCTTGATCTGGGCCAGATTGCGATGAAGGTGGGGGCAGGCTTCCACTTGCACGTAGATGTGATCGGCACCCGCCCGGGCGAAGTCCGGGACGTACTTCTCCGGCTCCACGATCATCAGGTGAACATCCAGGGGCTTTTCAGTGACCGGGCGCAGGGCAGCCACCACCAGCGGACCGATGGTGAGATTGGGCACAAAGCGCCCATCCATCACGTCCACGTGGATCCAATCCGCACCGGCCTGGTCCACGGCCCGTACTTCATCCCCCAGCCGCGCAAAGTCCGCCGACAGGATGGACGGGGCAATCACAAGGGGCTTGGGAGACATGGCGCTGCGGGAGTGGGACGGGCTCGCCATCAGCCTAACCGGCGGTTGTGGCAGGGCGCTGATAGAATCACCTGCGCTTCCGCCTCCGTTGGAGGTGGGCATCAGACCTTTGCTTGAGAATCCGTGGACCGCAACCTGATTCAGGAACTGCTGGAAGTCGTCGAACAGGCGGCCATCGCGTCAGCCCAGCTCACCGGTCAGGGACGCAAAAACGATGCGGATGCCGCTGCTGTGGAAGCCATGCGCCAGCGCATGGGCACCATTCCCATGCAGGGCCGCATCGTGATCGGCGAGGGGGAACGGGACGAAGCCCCCATGCTGTACATCGGCGAGGAGGTGGGCAGTGGCCACGGTCCCGGTGTGGATTTCGCCGTTGATCCCTGTGAAGGAACCAATCTTTGCGCCAACGCCCAGCCCGGCTCCATGGCGGTTCTGGCCGCCAGCGACCGGGGCGGGCTGTTCAACGCGCCGGACTTCTACATGAACAAGCTGGCTGCCCCGCCAGCCGCCAAAGGCAAAGTGGATATCCGCAAATCACCAACGGACAATCTCAAGATCCTGGCGGACTGTCTGGGATTGGCCGTTGACGAGTTGGTGGTGGTGGTCATGGATCGTGCCCGCCACAAGAACCTGATTGCCGAGATCCACAATGCCGGCGCCCGCGTGAAACCCATCAGTGACGGGGACGTGAGCGCCGCCATTGCCTGTGGTTTCGAGGGGACCGGCACCCACTGCCTCATGGGCATCGGCGCGGCGCCCGAGGGGGTGATTTCCGCCGCGGCGTTGCGCTGCCTGGGGGGCCACTTCCAGGGTCAACTGGTCTACGACCCCGCCATCGCCATGACAAAGGAATGGGCCAACCTCACCAAGGAGGGGAACTTGGCGCGCTTGGCGGAGATGGGCATTACGGATCCCGACCGTGTCTATGGAGCAGAGGAATTGGCCAGTGGCCGGAATGTAGTCTTTGCTGCCAGCGGCATCACCGACGGCCTTCTGTTTCACGGGGTGAAGTTTGAGCCGGACTGCACCCGCACCAGCAGCCTGGTGATTTCCTCCCTGGATCACACAGCCCGTTTCACCAACACGGTCCACATCAAAGCGGGCGCCACCAAGGTGTCGTTGCGCTGAGTCGTTGCGCCGAGACGCCAGCGCCCTCTCCAAACCCCACCTCCCATGCACATTGCCGTCATTGGCCTCAGCCATCGCACCGCGCCAGTGGAGGTGCGGGAGCGGCTCAGCATCACGGACGAGACCTTGCCCAGCTCCCTCAGGAGCTTGATGGCGGTGCAGGAGGTGCAGGAGGCGTCCATTCTCAGCACTTGTAACCGGCTGGAGATCTATACCCTCCTGCGCCAGGCGGACGCGGGCATCGCCGCCATGGCCCGCTTCCTCAGCGACCGCAGCGGCCTTCCCGCCACGGAGTTGAAGCCCCACCTGTTTGTTCTCCATCACGCCGAGGCCATTGACCACCTGTTGCGGGTTGCCGCCGGCCTCGACAGCCTGGTGCTGGGGGAAGGACAAATCCTGGCCCAGGTGAAAAAAATGGCCCGCCTGGGGCAGGAGCACAAGTCCACGGGTCCCATTCTGGGGCGGTTGCTCAATCAAGCGGTCAGCACCGGCAAGCGGGTGCGCAGTGAAACCAAGCTGGGCACAGGGGCCGTCTCCATCAGCAGTGCTGCGGTGGAACTGGCCCAACTCAAATGTGCCCAGGAGCGGGGTACACAGCACCCTGTGGGTCTCGGGGAGGAGGTGATTGCCGTGGTGGGCTGTGGCCGGATGGGGCGGTTGCTGGTGCAGCACCTGGCGGCGAAGGGCTGCACCGCACTCACCCTGGTGAACAGAACCACGGCCCGGGCAGAAGCCTTGGCCAAGGACTTTCCCCAACTCACCATTCGCTGCATGGGCCTGGAGAAGCTGGATGAAGAACTGGGGAAGGCCTCCATGGTGTTCACCAGCACGGCAGCCACCACCCCCATGCTCACCCGAGCACGGCTGGAGCGGTTGGCGCCCATCCGCCGTCTCAAGCTTTTCGACATTGGCGTGCCCCGCAACATCACCGCCGACGTGGCGGCCGTGGACGGGGTGGCGGCCTACGACGTGGACGACCTGAAGGAGGTGGTGGACCGCAACAGGGAGGCCCGCCAGGCCACGGCCAAGGTGGCCGAAGCCCTGTTGCACCAGGATGCCGAGGACTTTCTCACTTGGTGGGACGGGCTGGAGGCTGTCCCTGTGCTGAACCGATTGCGGCGCAACCTGGACCAGGTGCGGGAACAGGAGTTGCTCAAGGCCCTCAGCCGCATGGGGCCGGATCTCTCGGTCCGGGAGAAGAACGTGGTGGAGGCTCTCAGCAAAGGGATCATCAACAAGGTGCTCCACGGCCCCGTGACCCGGCTGCGGGGACCCATGAAACGGCAGAAGCGACTGCAGCAACTCCAGGTTGTATGTGAATTATTTGACCTGGACCAGGCGGAGACGCCTTGATTCGTCCATGGGGTCTTGCCGTTTGCGCCCTCCATCAACGAAAGTGGCGTTGTCAGCAGCGTGTCCATGAAGCGGGTCTTGGGAATCATCCTCGGCGGCGGCGCCGGAACCCGTCTCTTCCCCCTCACCAAAATGCGGGCCAAGCCGGCAGTTCCCCTGGCCGCCAAGTACCGCCTGATCGACATTCCGGTCAGCAACTGCATCAACTCGGGCATTACCAAGATCTATGCCCTGACCCAGTTCAACAGCGCCTCCCTTAACCGCCACCTCTCCCGCACCTACAACCTCTCGGCAGGTTTTGGTCAGGGCTTTGTGGAGGTTCTCGCGGCCCAGCAAACCCCGGAAAGCCCCAGTTGGTTTGAAGGCACTGCTGACGCGGTGCGCAAGTACAAGTGGCTCTTCCAGGAATGGGACGTGGACGAGTACCTGATTCTCAGCGGTGACCAGCTTTACCGCATGGACTACGGCGCCTTTGTGGCCTCCCACCGGGCACTGGGGGCGGACATCAGCGTGGCGGCCCTGCCGGTCACCCCGGAGCAGGGCCAGAGCTTTGGTCTCATGCGCACGGACTCCTCACGGCGCATCCTGGAATTCCGCGAGAAGCCCCGCGGTGAGGCCCTGGCCCAGATGCAGGTGGACACCTCCGTCTATGGGATCTCACCAGAGGAGTCCCGGGAGAAACCCCATTTGGCCTCCATGGGCATTTACGTCTTCAGCCGGAAGGCCCTGTTTGATCTGCTGGACCAGAACCCCTCGGCGACGGACTTCGGCAAGGAGATCATCCCCACGGCATTGCAGGATCACGATCTGCGGGCCTACCTGTTCAACGACTACTGGGAGGACATCGGCACGATCCAGGCGTTTTATGAAGCCAACCTGGCCTTGACCGAGCAGCCCTTGCCGGCGTTTTCGTTTTACGACGAGAACTTCCCCATCTACACCCGTCCCCGCTACCTGCCGCCCACCAAGCTGCTGGACAGTCACGTGACCGAGTCCATCCTTGGGGACGGCTCCATCCTGAAAGACTGCAGCATTCACAAGTGCGTGCTGGGGGTGCGCAGCCGCATCGAGAGCGGCGCCGTGCTGCAAGACACCCTGACCATGGGCAGTGACTACTACGAGTCCAACGGCCAGCGGGATGCGGTGCGCGCCAAGGGGGGCATTCCCTTGGGTGTAGGGGCCGGCTCCACGGTGAAGGGGGCCATCCTGGATAAAAACGTGCGCATTGGCAACAACGTGCAGATCATCAACAAGGACCACATCGAGGACGCTGATCGCCCTGAGTTGGGCTTCTACATCCGCAGCAACCTGGTGGTGGTGATTAAAAACGCCACTATTCCCAACAACATGGTGATCTGAGCGTGATCCAATCGCCTGATGCCCAGACTCTTAGGAGTCCCTTAAGGCCAATCCGGCCACACTGTTCCTAGTCCAGCAACACGTCATGAGCAAGGCGCATTTCGGATTGGTTGGCCTCGGTGTGATGGGGGAAAACCTCATCCTCAACGCCGAGCGCAACGGCTTCAGTAGCGTGGTCTACAACCGCACCCGCGAGAAGACGGACGCCTTCATGGCCGGTCGCGGCTCCGGCAAAAACATCCAGGCGGCCTACACCCTGCCGGAATTTGTCCAGCAGTTGGAACGTCCCCGGCGCATCCTGATGATGATCAAGGCGGGCACCCCCATTGACGCCACCATTGACACCCTGGCGCCCCTTCTGGAAGAAGGGGACCTGCTCATTGACGGCGGCAACTCCCTCTACATGGACACGGAGCAACGGGTGCAGGCTCTGGAAAGCCGCAGTTTCGGGTACATAGGGATGGGCATCTCCGGAGGGTCCAAGGGGGCCCTGGAGGGACCCAGCATGATGCCCGGCGGCACCAGGGAGGCCTACCAGGCCATCGCCAGCCTGGTGGAAACCATGGCCGCCCAGGTGGAGGACGGCCCCTGTGTGGCCTACATGGGTCCCGGTGGGGCCGGCCACTTCGTCAAGACCGTCCACAACGGCATTGAATACGGCGTGGAGCAGATCCTGGCGGAAGCCTACGACCTGATGAAGCGGGGCGCCGGCCTCAATGGTCAGGCCATGGCTGACGTGGTGGGCGCCTGGAATCAACTGGAGGAATTGAGTTCCTACCTGGTGGAAATCACGGAGGTGTGTCTGCGCACCAAAGATCCGGAGAGTGGCGCCCACCTGGTGGAAAAGATCCTGGACGTGGCCGGCCAGAAGGGTACGGGCATCTGGACGGTGATCAGCGCCCTGGAGATGGGGGTGGCGGTGCCCACCATCTATGAATCCGTCAATGCCCGGGTGCTCAGCTCCCTGAAGGCGGAGCGGGTGAAGGCCAGCACTATTCTGGCTGGTCCCACTGTCACCCCTGTGGAGATGGGCAGCGTGGAGGACGGCATGGCGCCTCTGCGGGATGCCGTGATTCTCAGCATCATCACCAGCTATGCCCAGGGGCTTGCCCTGCTGCGGCGCGGCTCGGAGCGGCACAACTACGGCCTGAACCTCACCAACATCGCGAGAATCTGGAAAGGAGGCTGCATCATCCGCGCCAAGCTGCTGAGCCGGATTCAGGACGCCTTCCGCGAAACTCCCCAGCTTCCCAACCTGATGGTGGATCCCTGGTTCGCCCAGCAGGTCAATGCACGGCTGGGCAACCTGCGCACCGTTGTACAGGCGGGCGCCCGGGCCGGGATCCCCCTGCCGTGTCTCTCGGCGGCCCTGCATTACATCGACAGCTACCGCTCATCGCGGCTGCCTCAGAACGCCGTGCAGGCCATGCGGGACTGCTTTGGCTCCCATACCTACGAACGGGTGGACCGGGAGGGGAGCTTCCATACGGAGTGGCTGGCATGACCCACTACCGTCTGCAACGCAGCCCGGACAAGGCGGCACTGGCCCAAGCCGCTGCTGCTGCCATGGCCGCGGTGATCCGTGCCGTCACCACCCGGAAGCCCCGCTGCGTGGTGGCCCTGGCGGGGGGGAGCACACCGGAGGCTGCCTACGGCCACCTGGGGCAGGAGGATTTGCCCTGGGAGAGGGTGGAATTGGTGCTGGGGGACGAGCGCTGGGTGGATGCCCAGGATCCCGCCAGCAACGCCCGCATGGTGCGCCGCTGTCTGCTCAGCGGCAGCCGCGCCCACCGGGCACGGCTCCACCCCGTGCCCACCCACCTGCCCAATCCCGAGGCCGCTGCCCAGGCCTATGGCGATCTTCTGAACACCCTCTGCCCCGGCCAACCGCCCCAACTTGATCTGGTGCTCCTCGGCCTGGGTGACGACGGCCACACCGCATCCCTCTTCCCCGGCACGGCGGCAGTGGACGTGAAAGATCGATGGGTCACCGTAGGCCTGGGGAAGGGTCTGCCGCGGGTGTCCATGACAGCGCCCCTGCTCAGTGCTGCCCAGCAGGTGATCATCCTGGTGGCTGGCGCCGCCAAGCGGCAGGCCCTGCAACGGCTCCTGGATCCCCAAGAAGATCCGGCACGGACTCCAGCCAAGCTGGTGGCTCCCAAAGGGGAGGTGTTGGTTCTCTGTGACGAGGCGGCCATGCCCGAGCGCTAAAAATCTCTCTGCTTTGCAACGCCATGGTATTCAGCTCTCATCAAAGATCGGTGATTCGCCAACGGGCTGGAGGGTTTGCAAGAAGATGGAGCAGCAGGCAGGGGCTTAGCGAGGAGGAACATGCTGAAATCTTTATCTATGAATTCTTTGGCATCTTTGACATTGACTGTTATCTTAGCAATATCGATTTTGAATATCAATTGCCTTCTGGGAATCGAATCGATGTTTTTTGGCCCGGCGTTATTCTTATCGAGAATAAAAGACCTGGTGAAGATCTTCATAGGGCATTTGAACAGGCTAGAAATTACTATCAAGAGCTTGAAGATTATCTCAAGCCTAAGTACATTCTTGTAAATAACTTTTGTCATTTTAGGATCTCTTCTTTTAGAAGAGCAAGGGGAGACGGGGTTAATTATTGGGACGAAGAAAGACGCTTCTCTCTGAATGAGTTATCAAGTAACAGAAATATCAGTCTATTTTATTATTTTGCTGACCATAAATATGTCAAGACAACGGAAAGAGGGGAACAGCCGGTCGAAAAGATCGTTAAGGAGACTTACACGGACAAGCCTGTTGATGAGAAATTGTTGGAAACTCTGATTGAACATAAAGTCAAGAAATTCATGCACAAAACCAAATATAGCATCTTAAAACTAGCTGTGGTCAGCAGCGTATTCTTGGCACTCGGCTACCTTATCTCAGACGGCCAACCCAGGGCATGGCTAGAGAGCGTCATTGGGGGATCCACCAGAGAAGAGTCCACACGGTAGTGCTTGAGAACTCTGTTGTGCTGAAGAATCACTGCTTTGCTTTGGCATTACCGGTACGGAACTTCCACCTGTAATGGTCAGAGGCAATGCTGGACGCTGATTCAAATACAACACCAAGGGCCAGAAGTGTTACGGCAAACTGCAAGATAGGGTCCAATCTCCAGCCCTGGAAGAACATAATCAATGCCGCAAGTGGCATACAAATCAACCTTCCAAGTGACTGAAAGACAATGAACGCTGTCTTGACAAAGGTTGCTGGGTATGCATCAGCTCTTCTCTGCAATACGAAGGAAATTTGAGCAGCGCCTATTGCGGCTGCTGGAACCGTATAGAGGAACAGGAGAAGCCCAACCAAGCTGACCCAGTTCAGACTCGTGTTGACCATTTCCGTCGTCATCCAACCGAAGATAAACCATGCTACAGCAAAGAGAACCCAAGGGGAGCGCGAGGGCATGATCCACGGGGGACGAACGTTGCGGTGCTGTCCTCCAGCCGTTCACCTTCCAGGGAGACTGCCCACGGTTCAGCCTGGTGCTGTTGTCGGCGGAGAATGCCAGGCCCTGCGCCGGTGTCCTGTCCTCTGAAAACCTCGTGACCATCGGCTCGCACTGGTGGACAGGTGGATGTGGGGCCTTCTTTCTCAGCAACTCCATGGTCTTCAAGGGCAAGCCTTTCACTTCGTCAGAGAGGTCATCCACCTTCTTCTCTATCTCCTTCTGGTCTTCCCGCAGTTCGTCAATCCACTTTCCCAGGGCGTCAATCAGCCTGTTCTGCTGATTCAGCAGCAGCCCAACACCCACCAGGACCACGGCTGGTTAGGTCAGCAATGCCAGCCATTCACTGAGTCCGGGGGGGGCATCGGGCAAGCGGGCAGATTAAAATAGCCTAGCAGGCACAAGCCAAGCGCCATCAAAAGGCTTGAACTCCACCAGCGGCCGGCTGCTGTGGTGGTCGGTGGGGCGAGGGGAAAGCGGGCGGGCGGGTGGGATCGGGATTGGAA
>VXNS01000027.1 GCA_009840445.1 Synechococcus sp. SB0662_bin_14 | reverse complement strand
GGCTTCAGGGGTGGGGGTGGGGGTGGGTGACAGGGCCATGGTGGATGGGATGGGCTTTGGGAGCAGTTTAGGAAGCTGCGGGCAAGGGCGCTTCAAGCGGTTTGCAAGGCCGGCTGTTGCAGGGTGGAGGGACGGTAGGGGACGAAGCCGGCCTTGCGGGCGCCGCAGATGGGACACTCCCAGTCGTCGGGAATCTGCTCGAAGGGGGTGCCGGGGGCAATGCCGGAATCGGGATCCCCTTTGGCCGGGTCGTAGATCATGGAGCAGACGCGGCAGATCCAGAGGCCGGGGACGGGGTTGGCGGCCTCGGCGGCATCGCCTTTGCCCTCCAGAGCAGCCAGGGCCACCCCGTAGCGTTCGGCGTGATGATGTTCAATGGAGGTGAGGAAGCCGAAGTTGCTGGCGGCCTTTTTGAAGATGCCGGCGTGCTCCCGGGATTCGGCAATCTGCTCGTCGAATTCCGCAGCGGCGGCGGCGTCACGATCCGAGCGGGCCGCGTCGGTAAATTCCGGGTACATGGTGGTGTACTCGTAGGTTTCCCCCTCAATGGCCAACTCCAGGCAACGGCTGAGGAGCGCCTGCCGTTGTTCGGGGGTCAAGGCCTGGGGATCTTCAACCACCAATTCCGGGTGGAGGAGGCGGAAATGGGCAAAGGCGTGCTCGGT
Source organism: Synechococcus sp. SB0662_bin_14 (assembly GCA_009840445.1). Lineage (GTDB taxonomy): Bacteria > Cyanobacteriota > Cyanobacteriia > PCC-6307 > Cyanobiaceae > Synechococcus_B. Next base: position 57,518 of record VXNS01000027.1, on the reverse strand, counting down.
TTCCTGGGCGGCGGTGTCCCGGAAGAGCTTGGCCAGGTCTTTGTGGCCCAGGGTTTTGGCCACTTCGGCGAAGAAGAGGTATTTGCGGTTGGCCATGCTTTCACCGCCAAAGGCGGCTTCAAGATTGGCATGGGTGCGGGGTCGGGAAAGATCCATGGGGGTGCTGAGGCGTCCACGTTGTTATTCATCTAACTCGTACTCATAACGGTTCCGGGTTAAAGAGTGGCCAGTTTGCCGTCTGGCCACTGACGTGGAGTCAGGGGCGTTCTGCGAGGGAACCCTTGCCCGCTGCCATGGCGCCTGCTGCTGTTGTCGTGTCGTAGCCGAGGTCGGGTCCGTGGGATGTGTCTCGAAGACGGTGGAACACTGGGGCGGGGTTGCACCACCTCAAGAGAGACCGGTGGCAACCTGGGGGCTGCCCCAGGACCAGCACCAGCAAGGGGAAGACGATGGGCATCAGGCCTGGTTGGGGGCGTTGCCCCACTGTGGTTCATGTAAGGGCATGGTCTACAGCCCTGCCAGACCCGGCAAGGTAGACTGGCAGCACATCCCGACAGACCCGTGCCAACAATCCCCCCCGGACTGACTGAATGGTTACCATCGGGCTTCTTCACTGCCTTTTTGGGGCTGATCTGGTATGAGCTCAAGGCCAGTGAGGCCAGGGTGAATAAGAGGATTGACGACTTGCGGGACGACATGAAGACCATGGACACCCGGCACCGGGAAGATAACAGAGCCTTGGATGCAAAGCTGGACCGCCTGCTGGAAGCCCGTTTCTCGCAACCCGTTACCCCGGATCGCTGAATTCCCCACAGAGGAAGACCGGCAGGCAGGTCCGCTCATGGTAACCGACCTGAACGGGGCGCCCCCAGGAAGCTCGTGACGGGCTGTTGCGCATATGCCAGGACACATGGTTGCGCATATGCCAGGACACATGGAAGACAACAAAAAAGCCTCCTCCCTTACCCGTTACCAAGTCATTTTGTCAAGGCTCAGGCAATCAAGTCCTGGTAGCGAAGCCGTTGCCCACGCATTCCCCTGACAGCCCAGTTCATCTGGTCAGCGGTGTTACGGGGACGGATGTTGTATCTGCCCGCAAATTCCGCTGCGTAGGGGTCCAGGCCTTTTGAGGGAATGGCTTGCAGGCCTGGCGGCCAGTTCAAGGGGCCGGTCGTCTTTCTCAGCACCGAAGGCGCCGACCATGGAGTGGGTTGAGCCGAACTCAGAATGGAAACTACCGGTGACCATGGTTGGCAAGTTGGAGCCGTCGTCCTCCAGATCATACACCGTGCCCTTCCAACTACCGGATGCTTCCGCTTTCCTGCCGTTTATGGACCACACCGTGTGATCTGGATTGGCGGTGCTAAAGGCTGCACTGGGGAAGTTGGCATTCGCGTCCCAAGAGGTATTCTTCAACTCCACGCTCCAAGTATCTTTTGGTTTTACGTCGTTGAGATAGAAGTTATCGATCACGCCGGAGATACCCCCACCAGAGGGAGCAGCATCAAACTTGGCAGTCAGCTTGACGTCCGCCGTGAAGTGCCCGGCATCGCCCGTGCCCGTAAGCAGGTTATCTATAGCGAACTTCCCGGCAGCCTTGCCACTATAGGTCGCCATGCCACCTAAATTTTCGAGGGTGGTTGTTGTGTAAGCGTTCTCGCTTGTTACAGTGCCAGCAGTGCCATAGAACGCGCTGGCATATTTTGAACCGTCCTTGTCCTTGTGCAGCCACCAGCCAAAGTATAAGTAGTCGTTGCTTGGAACCGACACTGTTGCGCCAGGATCATGCACAAATGTCCAGGTTCCGGCGAGGGTGATGCCGTCCGCCGCATATGTCGCCGTGCATGCCTCAGTGCTAGTGCAAAAGTACGTGCCGGCTATACCGTGATAAGATCCCCTGAATTCTGCCTTATCATTGCCTGATTTGTCGTAAGTTTTCGTACCAGCGGTCGGAAACTCCGAACTTTCCATCTTCATGTGCTTGGCTGCGTCCAAGGTTAGTGTCTTTGTAGCCGGGACATAGTTACTAACTTGGGTAGGTCTATTAGACACCGTCACATAATAGGTCTCCACTGGCTCAGATTTCGCAGAATCCTTATTTGTATAAATCACGGCAGTGTTAACCTTCATATCATCATCACCTTCATCGACTTCAGTAGCATAGTGTATGCCCTTCCAGTCACCCAAACTGCCGGCGGAATCCCCTTCTTCTAATGTTACGGAAATTAGGGTGCTGCCAGTGTTAGCGAGGTCTGGGTCCGCTTGAACAGTAAGCCCTGCTGAGGCTAAAGATACACCCGCAGAGCCGTCACCTGAGAGATAGCTCAGAGGGGCCGCCCCAATTGCTGTCTTCAACGCCATTCCAGTGGCTGCCATCTCCTTACGCTTAGCTTCATCAGCAGCATCCATCGCTGTATCGCGGGAAGTCTTGGCGGTCGCTAGCTGATCTGTGAGACTCCTTAGCTGATTGCTGAGCGAGGTGTGCTCCCCACTGTACCCGGTCTTTTCTGCCTCCGGAACCTCGGCAGCAGCCCCGATTGCAGTTCTTACACCATTGAGCGCAGTTGTGACGTTGGTGATCGCGGTATCTGCAGCCGTGACTTGAGCGTCAGTCGCTGTATCGTTCACAGCGGCAACGGCAGTTACCGCTCTGTCCATGGCAGCCCTTGCAGCAGTCAAGGCGTCCCTGATCGCCGTGCGTTGACTGGTCTCACGACCTTTGCGTTCCATCTCTTCCGCTTTTTCCGCCTCTGTGGGGCCGGCGGACATTGGAGTGTCGTCAGAGCCACCACCGCATCCAACTAGAAGGGCAGCGCAGCAGGCCGCCAGGGGGCTTACATAGAGAACGGGCTCTGGTTTCTATAGAAACCAGAGCCCGTATATTGAGACTGAGATGGTGGGATAGACTGAATCAGTCTTTCTCAGCACCGAAGGCGCCGACCATGGAGTGGGTTGAGCCGAACTCAGAATGGAAACTACCGGTGACCATGGTTGGCAAGTTGGAGCCGTCGTCCTCCAGATCATACACCGTGCCCTTCCAACTACCGGATGCTTCCGCTTTCCTGCCGTTTATGGACCACACCGTGTGATCTGGATTGGCGGTGCTAAAGGCTGCACTGGGGAAGTTGGCATTCGCGTCCCAAGAGGTATTCTTCAACTCCACGCTCCAAGTATCTTTTGGTTTTACGTCGTTGAGATAGAAGTTATCGATCACGCCGGAGATACCCCCACCAGAGGGAGCAGCATCAAACTTGGCAGTCAGCTTGACGTCCGCCGTGAAGTGCCCGGCATCGCCCGTGCCCGTAAGCAGGTTATCTATAGCGAACTTCCCGGCAGCCTTGCCACTATAGGTCGCCATGCCACCTAAATTTTCGAGGGTGGTTGTTGTGTAAGCGTTCTCGCTTGTTACAGTGCCAGCAGTGCCATAGAACGCGCTGGCATATTTTGAACCGTCCTTGTCCTTGTGCAGCCACCAGCCAAAGTATAAGTAGTCGTTGCTTGGAACCGACACTGTTGCGCCAGGATCATGCACAAATGTCCAGGTTCCGGCGAGGGTGATGCCGTCCGCCGCATATGTCGCCGTGCATGCCTCAGTGCTAGTGCAAAAGTACGTGCCGGCTATACCGTGATAAGATCCCCTGAATTCTGCCTTATCATTGCCTGATTTGTCGTAAGTTTTCGTACCAGCGGTCGGAAACTCCGAACTTTCCATCTTCATGTGCTTGGCTGCGTCCAAGGTTAGTGTCTTTGTAGCCGGGACATAGTTACTAACTTGGGTAGGTCTATTAGACACCGTCACATAATAGGTCTCCACTGGCTCAGATTTCGCAGAATCCTTATTTGTATAAATCACGGCAGTGTTAACCTTCATATCATCATCACCTTCATCGACTTCAGTAGCATAGTGTATGCCCTTCCAGTCACCCAAACTGCCGGCGGAATCCCCTTCTTCTAATGTTACGGAAATTAGGGTGCTGCCAGTGTTAGCGAGGTCTGGGTCCGCTTGAACAGTAAGCCCTGCTGAGGCTAAAGATACACCCGCAGAGCCGTCACCTGAGAGATAGCTCAGAGGGGCCGCCCCAATTGCTGTCTTCAACGCCATTCCAGTGGCTGCCATCTCCTTACGCTTAGCTTCATCAGCAGCATCCATCGCTGTATCGCGGGAAGTCTTGGCGGTCGCTAGCTGATCTGTGAGACTCCTTAGCTGATTGCTGAGCGAGGTGTGCTCCCCACTGTACCCGGTCTTTTCTGCCTCCGGAACCTCGGCAGCAGCCCCGATTGCAGTTCTTACACCATTGAGCGCAGTTGTGACGTTGGTGATCGCGGTATCTGCAGCCGTGACTTGAGCGTCAGTCGCTGTATCGTTCACAGCGGCAACGGCAGTTACCGCTCTGTCCATGGCAGCCCTTGCAGCAGTCAAGGCGTCCCTGATCGCCGTGCGTTGACTGGTCTCACGACCTTTGCGTTCCATCTCTTCCGCTTTTTCCGCCTCTGTGGGGCCGGCGGACATTGGAGTGTCGTCAGAGCCACCACCGCATCCAACTAGAAGGGCAGCGCAGCAGGCCGCCAGGGCGACTGACCGAAACCGGAAACTTGATGTGGTCATGATTGGTCGGGACATGAGGTTGAAGAGGAACACTCCTCACTCGGGTTGGAGGAGATTAAAGGGATTCATCTGGAACCATAGCCTGCCTTCTGCTTGTTGGCAACTGGCTTTTATGACCAATTCCTTTCAGAAGCTCCAAGGAGGGGAGGGTTCCACGCAAGGATTCTATCCTGTCCCGTGGCCCGGACTTCAGGCGCGAGGCAACAGGAATCTGTTGAGAAGCTAGTATTGGCGAGGGTTTCTGGCGGTTTTCCTGCCGTGCAGGCAGTGGCATGGGCGTATGCAGAACGGGCAAGGAGGCACGGGGGGTACCCTCTGGCTGGTGTGGTGATCTCCTGACGGCCGGTTGTTCCGGTGGCGCTCCTGGTGTTCCGGCGGTGTTCATGCCGGGTCATACGGCCGAAGCAGTGGGGCTTGAGCAGTGGGGACTGTTCCGTCCGTGACGAGTGCTGATGCCGGAACGCGGTGGATGGCGGCCAGCGCCAAGCCGGTTGGTGTCGCCACGCAGGTCGTCAATCCGTTCGTTGAGCTGGTTGGTTCGCGATCAGCCCCACCCCTCGCTGAGTTCTGGGAGGGGGGGGGACAGCCTTGGTTACTTGCTCAGGGCCTCGCGGGCGGCGGCTTGGGCCGCCAGCAATTCCAGGACGCGGTCCATCTTGCTCCGAAGATCCTTCAGGTCTCCCTTCACTTCATCCAGCCTCTTGTCCTGGGACCCCTTGAACTCGTCCAGTCTCTTGCCAAGGAACCGGACCTGTTGCCACAGAAGGATCACCCCCACCAAGCTCAACGTGCCAGACTGAATCCAGGATGGAAGAACGGTGAACAGGGCCGACATTCCGGGTGGGGGGTCCCCAAAGCCTAACCCTTGATCGTCCGATTACGAAGCCTGGACCTGGCGTTCCGTCAACTCACCGGCGGCGGCTAACCCTTCTGTAGAAGACGCCTTACCGGCCTGCAAGGCCTGGATCACAAGAATGTCGATGATCCGATCCAGCTTGGCATCGGTGCGGTCCAGCCTGGCGCTGGTTTCCCTTTTGAACTCGTCCAGCTTGGCATTGGTTTCCTGCTTGAACTCGTCCAGCTTGGCATTGGTCTCCCTTTTGGACTCGTCCAGCTTGGCGTTGGTTTCCTGCTTGAACTCGTCCAGCTTGGCATTGGTCTCCTGCTTGAACTCGTCCAGCTTGGTGTTGGCCTCCCTTTTGGACTCATCCAGCTTGGCGTTGGTCTCCTGCTTGAACTCGTCCATTCTCTTGCCGAACTCGTCCATTCTCTTGCCGAACTCGTCCAGCCTCTGGCCAAGGAACCGGACCTGTTGCCACAGCAGGACTACCGCCACCAAGCTCAACGTGCCCGGCTGAATCCAGGATGCCAGAACAGGGAACAGCGGGGGCATAACGGGTGGTCGGGTCCCCCAAGTCTACTTGCTGAACGGTTGGTTCGGGTTGCGAGGTCCGGGCTTTGCGTTCCGTCCTCCGTGGCGGTGCTGCCGGCTGGGCTGTGTCTCGAAGATGGTGGGTACGCTGGGGGCAGGACTTTCCCTTTCCCCTCTGCCCGATGCCGCCGCCTTTCCCGATCATTGCCGCCTCGGCTGCGGTGACTGCTGCTTTGGCCGCCTGGGCCGGTGTTGTGGTGACCGTGCTGATGGTTTTGTGGAACAAGCTGGACAAACGGTTTGACGATCTCGAAGCCAGGTGGAACCAGCGATTTGACGATCTCGAAGCCAGACAGAACAAGCGGTTTGACGATCTCAAGGCTGAACTGCAGGAGGGCAGGGCAGAGACGAGGGCGCTGATGGAAGCGGTGCTCTCCGTCAAAGCCAAAGCCTGACCCCCCCTATCCAGACAGATGTTCGGCTTGTGGTTGTTGATGCGTGGTCTAGTCTTGAAGCAGCAGCCAGGCTGGTTCCGGCGGTGTACACGCTGCTTCCAGGCAACAGATGACCACCACGACCACTGCTCCCAAACCGGTTCCCGCCAAGGCCCAACTGCCCTGGGACCGTATCGCCGCCGGGGTTCCCGCCGCAACCATGACCCTGCTTCTGGGGATCATCAGCCTCGGCTCGGCAGCCTTTTTTCACCTGGATGCCAAGATCGACGCCAACTACAAGGATCTCAGTGACCGGATCGATACCAACTACAAGGACCTCAGCGACCGGATCGATACCAATTACAAGGACCTCAGCAGTCAGATCAATGGAGTCCGTCAGGACATCAGTGACCTGAAAACACTGATCATTCAGTCCATATAGAGACAAGGAGGGCCACGTCCTTGGAGCCATCAGCCTGATCGTTGCCGTCAAGCAGGAACGCGGAAGCCGTTCATTCCCCTATGGAAGGGTGGCGCCGTCATGGCAACGCACCACCCGGCCGGCGCCCCGCAGGCGACGGCGGTAGTGGCTGGCCACAGGGTTGGTGTCCCGAGGATGAAGGGCGTCAACGGCAATGCGGCCATGGCCATGGCCGCAAGAGGAACTGTGCATGTAGCGGCCTTGGTCCAGGTGCAACCCCACGTGGGTACAACGCTCCCGCGTACCGAAAAACACCAGATCCCCAGGTTGCAGCAGGCGGACGTCGGCAGCGCTGACAGCCACGGGTTGGCAGAACCGCTCCTGCTGGTATGCATCCCGTGGAATCCAGACGCCGGCATGGGCGAACGCAGCCTGCACCAGTCCCGAGCAGTCGTAGTCGGGGCCGTGGGTCCCCCCCAGTAGGTAGCGGTTCCCGGTCTTCATGGCGTGGTGGGCAAACCCCAGCACCTGCACCAGGCGCTCCCGAATGGCGGAGGAACTCAGCAGCAGCGGCCGGTGCCGGGCGGGCTGAAGCTGCTGCCCCAGCAGGTGGCGGCAGTCCATGAAACAGGGGTAGCCGTCCTCCGCCAGGCGCACCCGCCGGCGCGTGCCTGGATCCGGGTTGGGGAGACAAGCCTCCAGCACCTGCACCAGGCGCCCTGCCGCCGCCTGGGTGCCCAACTCCCCACCATGGCGCCGGGCATAGCCCGGGGTGTTGCGGCTGAGGCGCCACGTGGAGAAGGCCGCCAGGGACAGTGTGGACATCATTCGTGCCCGTGGGGTCGGTACGCTGCCATCCAGTCTGCCCAACAGGAGCCTTGGCCTTCTATGCCAACCATGAAGCCTTGCAGGAGCACTTGCACACCAGCCTGGATCACCTGGGCCACCAGCGACCATGGCTGGCACAACAGGTGTCCGTCACCTGGTTGCGCTACGAGAACAGCCTGATTGATCAGGCGGCGTCGCTCTCCAGCGAGGAGTTCTGGGCCTTGCCGGTGGCAGGGGCCAGCCACGACGGCGCCACCCTCCGTTATCCTGCCAGCGTGGTGAAGGTGGTGTACATGGCGGCCCTGGAGGCCTGGTATGCCCAGGACCTCTTGCGGCGCACGGCGGAGCTGGAGCAAGCCACCGCGGCCATGATCGGCCACTCCAGCAACGACGCCACCGCCTACGTGGTGGACGTGCTCAGTGGCGCCACCAGCGGCCCGGAGTTGGCCGGCGACGCCTACCTTGCCTGGCAACGGCAGCGGCAACTGGTGAACCAGTGGCTGCAAGAGCAGGGCTGGCCCGAGTTGCACCACTGCAACTGCTGCCAGAAAACCTGGGAAGAGGCACCCTACGGACGGGAACGGCAGTTTTACGGTCCCCAGCGGCATAATCGCAACCGCCTCAGCAGTGATGCCATGGCCCGCGTCCTCCACGCCGTCATGGCGGGTGAGTTGATCTCCCCGGTGGCCGGCGCCCACATGCGCCAGCAGCTTCGGCGCTCCCTGGATGCCCAGGCTCGCCTGGCGGATCCCGACAACCAGGTGGACGGCTTTCTGGGCGCAGCCCTGCCGGAAGGCAGCCGACTCTGGAGCAAGGCCGGCTGGATGAGTGCCGCCCGGGCCGACGTGGCCTATGTGGAAGCGCCCCAGCACAGGCCCACCCTGGTGGCGGTGCTGGGGGAAGGGGTAGCCAGCGCGGCAGACGACCAATGGCTACCGGAACTCATGGCCAAGCTGCTGGCTGCCTGCTGAAGCGCTAGTGGTGGTGATGGGGGCGGCACTGACGTTCATGGCGTTTCAGGTCTGCACCCGTCATGCCCACTTGCACAATGCGAGGCTCGTCCACCCCGGCCACGGCCACGTAACGGAAAATCCGGCCATCGGATTCACGGGGACGGGGGCCCTGCACAACCACCGCCTTGCTGCCGTCGAGAAGGGCGGCAAAGGGTGCGGCTTGCGTCCCCGCCTCAGGATCGGTGGGGAATCGGAACGTGCTGCCTTCAATGTTGGTATGGACCACCCGGCCGTTCCCATCCGTTACCCAAAACTCCGCCAGGGCGGTGCGCTCGGCAATGCTGGCCAGCACGGCGTTGATCTCCTCGGCAGAGCGACCAGCCTCCCGCGCCGCATCAATGAAATGGGCGGTCAGCAACGCTTCCGCCACCATGTGCTGCCCAATCGCGTCAGGGGCTGACGGTTTTTTCATGTCCTCCGCCAGTCCGGGACCGCCCACAGGGCTCAGAGCCGCCAGGGTGGCCGCGGCGAGCAGTGCTTTCATCGCTGTGGCGAGCATCTTAAATTCATGTAAGCCGCACCCGCATCACCTGTGGGAACCATGTGGTCACCTGTTCAAATAACTTGACCATGACCTCCGGCACACCCACGTCCCAAGCCGGAGCAGCCCTGGCGGCGGCCAGTCCCGAGGCGGGATAAGGCATCGGAAGTTCCTTGGGGGGAGGGGTGATGCCGAAACCAGCCTCGGGCTTGAACTGAACACGCGGTTCTGACTCCGCCGATTGGGCAATGGATTTGGGCTGCCCGCCAAGCGGCTGTAACAGATTGGCCTTGCCCTTGTAGCTTAACGGCGAGCCGGACCCTAGCCTGGGCTGGCCACCTTCGCCCGCTTGCCTGCTTTCCACCTGTGACGAGTTCTGTGGACACTGCTCCCCTGGCCAGCAACGCCCCCACGGCAGGGGGGCTGTTAAGCGAGAACGGGGGCAACAGGATGGCCAAGGTGGAAGCGCTCAAGCTGTCCAGTGACCACTTACGGGAGCCCCTGGCCAGCGAGCTGGAGAACGAGGAGTCTCATTTCAGCAACGGCGCCGTTCAAATCCTGAAGTTTCACGGCAGCTATCAGCAAAGTAATCGCGACCATCGCCACAGGGACTGGAGCATGATGCTGCGGTTGCGCTCCCCCGGTGGACGGGTGCCTGCCCAGCTTTACCTGGCCCTTGACCAGTTGGCGGATCGTTACGGCAACGGCACCCTGCGGGCCACCACCCGCCAGACGTTTCAACTGCACGGCATCCCCAAACAGGATCTGCGCACCGTGCTGGGAACCATTGTGCGCAACCTGGGCTCCACCCTGGCCGCCTGTGGCGATATCAACCGCAACGTCATGGCGCCGGCAGCGCCCTACGCCACCGCGGGCTACCCCGCCGCACGGCGACTGGCGGACGACGTTGCCGCCCTGCTGACACCCCGGGCCGCCCTGGGGGCCTACCTGGATCTATGGGTGGACGGGGACGTGCGTTACCGCCTCCGCCCCACACCCAAGGTCAGGCAGGTGAACCGTCAGCCTGCTCCTTCGGCAGTCCATAGCGGAGACGAACAGGAGCCGCTCTACGGCAGTCGCTACATGCCGCGCAAGTTCAAGGTGGGGGTCACGGTGCCGGGGGACAACTCCATTGACCTGCTGACCCAGGATCTGGGGCTCGTGGTCTTCACGGATACCGTGGGCAGGCTGGCGGGCGCCAACGTCTACGTGGGTGGCGGCATGGGGCGTACCCACAACAAGGAGGACACCTTTGCCCGCACTGCCGATCCCTTGGGATACGTTCAGGGGCGCCAGGTGCTGGCTCTAGTCAAGGCCGTTGTGGCTCTGCAGCGGGACCACGGCGATCGCCAGAGTCGCCGCCACGCCCGCCTCAAGTACCTGCTGCACCACCAGGGGCTGGATTGGTTCAAGGCCTGCCTCGCCAACTATTTCCACGGGGACATCCGGCCCCTGCGCAAGGAGTCCGCCCGGAGGCTGGAACACTACCTGGGCTGGCAACGGCAGGGGGAAGGTCTGTGGTTTGTCGGTTTGCCCGTGATGACCGGGCGCGTGGCCGGTCCCCTCAAGTCCACCCTGCGGGAGCTGGTGCAGCGTTACCAGTTGGAGTTGCGCGTCACCCCCAATCAGGACATTCTGCTCTGCGGGATTGCCGCCAACCAGAAGCGGGACGTTCAGGCCCGCCTGGATGCCGTTGGCCTGAAAGAATCCGCCCTGGTGGAGCCCACCTCGTCCCACGGGCTTGCCTGCCCTGCCCTGCCCACCTGTGGCTTGGCCATCACCGAGTCGGAGCGCGCCTTCCCCGACGTGCTGGCCCGCTTTGACGCCCTGCGCCAGAGCCTGGGCATTCAACAGCCCCTGCTGGTGCGCATGACCGGTTGCCCCAACGGCTGTAGCCGGCCCTACATGGCCGAGGTGGGCCTGGTGGGCAGTGCAGCAGGCCACTATCAACTCTGGCTGGGGGGCACCCCCGGCCTCACCACCCTGGCCCGCCCTGTTCTGGATCGCCTTCCCCTGGCGGATCTGGAAGCCGTCCTGCGCCCTCTGTTCAGCCACTGGATGCAGACCGCCGCCGGCAAAAGCTTTGGCGCCTTTTGCCAGGACCACACCACCGAGCAGTTACGGGGGCTTCTGGGAGTTGTGTAACAAGAAGGCGTCTCGGCGTTCGTTATTTTGTTGCCTCAGTTGAGTTCCAGAACGTCGAGAGTTCTCTGTCGGCGTTCGGCATCCTTGACGGCATACTCCGTGAGACATCGGTCCTGTCGCACAAGGACGCAATCCACGTAGTTTGAAGCCTCAATCAAGGCGGCCCGGATCGCTTTTCCTACAGGTGTCTGCTTCTTTTCAGCAGAGACTTCACTCTGACTGAAGCTTCCGATCACGCCAAGCGCTATCGCTCCCCCTCCTGTTGCGTTGGTCGCACTGCCAATCAAGCCGGCCAAGGGGGCAAGAGATCCTCCCCTGGCTTCCACCTCTGCGGTGTCTTTTGCTGTCCCTTCCACTGTCCTGGAGCCGACAACTACACCGGTTGTGGTGTCAACCACCCGCAGATCAATGGCGATGTACGCCTTTGCCTCATAAGCAGCTTGGGTACTGCCAAATCCGAGGAAGCTGGTGCTTTCACCCTTCGCCTTTTCCTCAACCTCCGCCTCATAGGCATTGACCCGACCCAGGATCAAGTATTGAGCACCGGTCATCTGGCCACTCTGGGCACTCTCCTCCGAAGGCCTCACAATGCCAAATTCTGCCAACTCCTGTTCCGAGAGGACCTCCTGGACGTGCTGACGCTCCACAAGCTGTACACCGGTGGCCGCCAGTTCGTTGGCCAAAGCATCGGCAAGCTGCGTGCTCACGCTTGCGCTCCACCAGGGAATGTTGGCCACCTCGTTCTTGAAGTCCGGCACGGAAACGGTAGGCGCACCGAGAGCCTGTCCACCCGCCAGGCTGAGGGCGCTAAAGACGAGAGGCAAGATCAGATTCATTGAACGCATTGGTATTCAAAGTCCCTAGGATATACAAGCCCATCGTACAACCCCCAAAAGAAAGCCAGGCGGTCCTGGCAACAAATCGCAACGGATTCCCATGTCCCTCGCAGCTTGAAGCTATCGGCTGGCCACTGGTTGGCCACCGGTGACGTTGCCGTATGCGCCATAACGGGCCGCCACCTGACCCGTCCGCCAGGCCCAAAGCTGGTCCCCAAAGCTGAAATGCCACCACTCCCAGGGGTGCAGGACAAAGCCAGCAGCCAGCATGGCTTGCCGCAGTCGTAGCCGGTTGCGGTGCGCCGTGGCCCCATGGGGATCCCCGGCGAAATGATCCGGGTACGATTCAGGTCCCAGGGCGTCAATGGGGGAACCCATGGGCACAGGCTCACCGTCGTGGTCCACCAGGGTCAGATCCACCGCGGCGCCGGTGCTGTGGGGCGGGGGCGTGCCCGGATCCCGGCTGGGGATGGCCCAGAGGTGACGCACCTGCTGCTCCACCTGGCAGCGCCAGGCAGGATCCGCCCGTTGTGAAGGGGAGCCACGGGCCAGTTCCGCTTGCAGGCTGTGGTTCACCATGAAGGCCTGCACGGCAATGGGCCGCCAGGCATCAAAAATTTGTAGATCCCAACCGGGATGGGCGGCCTGGAGGGTGGTGCGGGCGCGAAGGAGGCGCACCACCACCGCTAAACGCAGCCGCCATGGGTCCCCCGGATAGGGGGCCCCCAGGCAGGCATAGGGGTGGGGCATCACCCGGGGCAAGTCTTCCGGCAGGGGCGCCAGTGGCTCGCCACAGTCGTTGATGGCCAGGGCCAGCCATGGTCGTTCCGTAGCATCGGGCATCAGTTGAGACGGGAGGCAGACGCCGGCCGTGCGCTCTGGGCAACCAGTCTGGCCCTGAGATGGGGAACGGTGTGCAGTTGAGGGTCGTCGTTCAGCAAACGTTTGGCGGCGTCCCGGGCCTCCTCCAGCACGGCGCCATCGCTGGTAAGGCTGGCCAGCGCCAAGTCCGGCAGGCCCGATTGACGGGTTCCCAACACCTGCCCCGGTCCCCGGAAACGCAAGTCCATCTCGGCGATTTCAAAGCCGTCCCGGGAGCGGGTCAGCACCTCCAGCCGCTGGCGCGCCACCGCTTGGCGGGACTCGCTGACGAGGAAGCACCGACTTGGGGCCTGCCCCCGTCCAATGCGGCCCCGAAGCTGGTGCAACTGCGCCAGGCCAAAACGCTCCGCATGGTCAACCACCATCACCGTGGCCTCGGGCACGTCCATGCCCACCTCCACCACGGTGGTGCTCACCAGCACCTGGGCCTTGCCGCTGACGAAGGCCTCCAACACCTCCTGCTTGGCTCCAGGGGGCAAGCGGCCATGGAGAAGCACCACGTTCAGGCTGGGGAACACCGCCCTGGCCAGGCGTTGGTGCTCCTGCACCGCCGAGCGCAGCTTCAGCTTGTCGGACTCGTCCACCAGGGGCAGGATGACGTAGGACCGCTCGCCACGGGAGGCCGCCGTGCGAATGGCCCCATAGGCCTGCTCCCGCTCACCGGGCGTCAGGATGGTGGTGGTCACGGGCTGACGCCCCGGTGGCAGTTCGTCAATCTGGCTCAACTCCAGATCGCCGTGGATGGAGAGGGCCAGGGTGCGGGGAATGGGGGTGGCGGTCATGGTGAGCAGATGGGGCGCTTCTCCCTTGTTGAGCAGGCGACTGCGCTGATGCACCCCGAACCGATGCTGCTCGTCAATCACCACCAACCCCAGCCGGAGGAACGTCACCGGTTCCTCCAGCAGGGCATGGGTGCCCACCACCAGCTTGACGGCGCCGGTGGCCAGGTCCCGTAGCACCGCCTGCCGCTGCCGCTCGGGGGTGGATCCCGTCAACATGGCCACGGGCACGTGAAGCTGCACCATCCAGTCGCAGAGTTTGCGGTAATGCTGTGCCGCCAACACCTCCGTCGGCGCCATCAAGGCCCCCTGCCCCCCTGCCGCAATCACCTCCAGCAAGGCAACGGTGGCCACCACCGTCTTGCCGCTGCCCACGTCCCCCTGCACCAGGCGGCCCATGGGGGTGGTCCCCTGCAAATCGTTGCGAACCTGCCGAAGCACCCGCTCCTGGGCCGTGGTGAGCCGGAACGGCAGGAGCGCCAGGAAGGCTGTCGCCAGGTCGCTGACGCCCACCACGGCAAGATCGGCCATGGCCTGGACCCGTTGCTGTTGCCGACGGCGCAGCAACCTCAACTGGAGTTCCAGAAACTCGTCAAACACCAGACGGTGGCGGGCGGCCTGTAGCGCAGCCGGGCTGGGGGGGTGATGAATTGCGGTAAAGGCTTCAGCCAGGGGGATCACCCCGAAACGCTGCCGCCATGGGGCCGTCAAGTGGTCCTGTTGCTGGCAGGCCATGGGGAGCACGGCCTGCACCGCACGGCGCAAGCCTTCGGCGCTCACGCCTTCGACGGAGGAATACACCGGCAGAATCCCCCGGCTCGGACTTGCCGCAGTGGTCACCGGGCCTGCATCCAGAACCTCCAACAGGGGGTCCTGCAAGCTGAGGCCATAGGGTCCCGCTTTCACCAACCCGGAGGCGGCCACGGTGGCTCCCGGCGGAAACTCCTGCCGCTGCCGCTGCAACCACTTGGGGCTGGTAAAGCGGCGTCCCATATAGAACCGTGTCACCCGCAGGCGACCCGTGGCATCCTGCAACTGAAGCTCCAGAACGGCCAGGTTATGGTTGCGGCTGCTGACGAAGGCGTGACTGCGACGCACGGCGCCCACCACCGTCACGGTTTCCCCAGGACGCAGGGCACGAATGCGGAGCAGTCGGGAGTAGTCGATGTAATCCCTGGGGTAGTGGCGCAGCAGGTCTTCCATCGTCCGAAGTCCTGTGCCCGTCAATTTGGCCGCCAGCTTGGGACCAATGCCTTTCACCTGGGCGAGGGGTGATTGCAGTGCTGGGGGGGGCTGCTCCGGGGACGGCACGGCGGCATGGCCCTGGATTCGGGCCTGGTCCTGGAGGTGGAGACGCTGCTGATGAAGCCATTGGCGGGTGCGCACCACCCAGCGGCGCCGCTGCGAGGGAGGCCAGGTGGAGTAGGCGGAAAACCCGGCCCGCAGTTCCCCACAGGTGGGGTCGTCCCGCAACGGGGCCAAGGGCGCTTCGGCCAGACCCCGTGCCAACACCTCCGCGAAGTGGCCGCTCCGGCCCCGGCTGTTGACAAAATCATGGTCCGCTTCCCATTGCAGGATGTGTTGCAAGCGCCCAAGCCAGCCCTGTAGGGCGCGGCGTTGATCGGGCGTCAGGGCACGCAAGGCCGTGGGGGTTGAATCTGCTGGAGATCATTGTTCCAGTCGGCCATGGCCTGCTCCGTCACCAGTCGTCTCCGCCACTGGCGGCTCTGGGTGACAAGGTTTTGCAAATCCTTCTGGTGCTTCTGCAAGAGCTCACTGCTCTGCCGCAGAGGGCGATGGGCAAACTCCATGTCCTGGAGACGCAACAACAGCACGCAGGTGACCACCTGGGGGGCATTCTCTTCGTTACCCATGGGCACGGCGATCTTGAGCAGGTTTTCCGGCGCCTGCATGGCCTCCACGTCTCCGGCCAGTACGGCATCCAGCAGCCTGACCGGGAGCACGGCCTGGATCAGGTGATGGTTCAGCAGCTCCACGCTCAGTTGATGGGACAGGGTGCGCAGGTGACGAACCATGGCCTGGCGGAGCCATAGGCACCAGCGCTCCAGACCTTGGGGATCCCTGGGTGGCGTCAAAGGCAGGATGTCGTCTTCTTCGGGCGGCTCCTGGACCGACAGGATCAGGCCGTCCCCCGACGGCTCGTCCTGCTCCCCACCGTTGAGGCGCTCCAAGGCCGCAAGCATCTTGCGGCGGCGCTCCTGCTTGACTCGCCGATGTTCCGCCTGGAGCTTCCGCGCCAGCAGCACCAAGTGCTCCACGGTCAGCAAACAGCCGGCTTCTGCAGTGAGGGTTTGCAGGCGGCGCTGGAGGGTTTGGCGCTCGTCAGAGCCGAGTCTGCTATAGCGCTCGGGACAGTCCTGAGACACCAGTACAAAGACGGCTTGCAGGGTTTGATGGGGCACCTGCTGGCGCAGGAGGCCGAGATAGGCCTCCAACTGGCGCAGCAAGGGCAACGCCAACCGATCCGTTGCGGCCTCCAGTTGACGCAGTGCCTGGCTGGCGTCTTGGTGGGGATTCAGATCCTGCAAGGCCGCTGAGCTCAACTGCTGGTGGTCATGGCTGCCACTTCGGACGCGAAGTCCGCGGCGGCAACCTCAATTCCCTGCCCCAACACGAAACGGGCAAAGCGACGCACAACAATTTTTTCCCCCAGCTTGCCGGAGGTCTGCTTGACACGATCCTCCACACTCAGAGCGGTGTCCTTGATGAACGGCTGATCCAGCAAGGCCAGCTCCTTGAGACGCTTGCCAATGCGTCCCGCCACGATCTTTTCCCGGATGGCCGGGGGTTTTTTGGCCAGATCGTCTCGCCCCATCTCAATGGCCTGTTCCCGCTCCTTCACGGGTTCGGGAATGTCGTCCGTGCTGACGAACTCCACCTGGGGGCAGGCGGCAATCTGCATGGCCACGTCCCGCACCAGAAGCTGGAACTCTTCCCCCCGCGCCACAAAGTCGGTCTCGCAATTGACTTCCACCAGCACGCCAACCCGGCCGCCGGTGTGGATGTAGCTGCCAACCAGACCCTCGGCGGCGGTGCGGCCAACTTTCTTCTCCGCAGAAGCGATGCCTTTCTGCCGCAGCCATTCACTGGCCTTGGTCAGGTCCCCTTCGCTGGCGGCGAGGGCTTTTTTGCAATCCATCATTCCCGCGCCGGTTTGTTCGCGCAGTTGCTTGACGGTCTGGGCGGAAACGGCAGCCATGGAAACAATAGGGACGGATAATCAGGAGTCAGCCTAGGGCTGGAACAGGGGAAAGAAGTGGTGGGCCAATGAAATCGCGGGGGCCTTACTCCCGGGAACCGTAACGGCCCTCGTTGATGGCGTCGGCAAGACGGCTGAGCACCAACTGCACGGAGCGCACCGCATCGTCGTTGCAGGGAATGGGCACGTCGCAGAGGTCGGGATTGCAGTTGGTGTCCAGCATGGAGACCAACTGGATGGACAACTTCCGGCATTCCAGAACGGCATTGGCTTCCCGTTTCTGGTCCACCAGGACCACCACGTCCGGCAACCGCCGCATGGTTTTGAGACCACCCAGATATTTCTGCAGGCGGTCCAGCTCGCGGCGCAGGACCGCGGCCTCCTTTTTGGGACGCATGGCAATGGCTCCGGAGGATTCCATCCGCTCCAGGTCCTTGAGGTGGTCAATGCGGGCCCGCATGGTGGTCCAGTTGGTCAACATGCCCCCCAGCCAGCGCTGGTTCACGTAGGCCGCGCCACAGCGCCTGGCCTCCTGGGCAATCACGTCCGCAGCCTGCTTCTTGGTGCCGACGAACAGGAACCGTTTACCGGCCTTGGCCGATGAGCGGACCCACTTGTAGGCGTTGTTGAGACAGACCGCCGTCTTGACCAGGTCAATGATGTGGACCCCGTTGCGGGCGCAGTAGATGTAGGGCGCCATCTTGGGGTTCCAGCGACGGGTCTGGTGCCCGAAGTGGGCGCCAGACTCCATCATTTCCGTCAGTGTGGCAATGGCCATGGGTTTTGGGTGTGGGTTTCGGGTTCAACCTCCACCCGCGTCGGAGCCCCGAACCGGAAGCCTGGGACTCACCCGAAACACGCAGGTGTGCGGTGTGTTGACCTCCCCAGCTTATCAAGAGGGCTGTGGGACCTGCCGCCGCTGCCGCCGCGCTTCCGTAAAGATGGTCTGCACGCAGATGCGGTTGAGGTGCAGCCGCAGCAGTTCCATGGCCCAGCCAGGCCGTTCCCAGCGCACCAGAGCGGCCAGCAGGGGACCCATGGTGCGGGCATTGAGCAGACCACCCAACGTGAGCACCTGCCACAGGAGGAGATGGAGCCAGGTGAACTGAATGATCATGCGCACCCGGAGGGTGGGGTGCTTGCGGTAGAATACCAGGGCCATGTGGGCCCGCTCCTTCTCCTGCTGGATCAGCCGGGGAACCTGCCGGAGCTGAAAGGGGGGATGCCAGTGGTAACCGACGGCCTCCGGGCAGCGCACCAGCGCAACACCCAGCTTCCGCAGCCGCTCCCCCAACTCAAGATCCTCCCAGCCGTACTGGCAAAAGCGCGGGTCGAACAACCCGGAGCGCAGCAGCAATTGACGATCAATGGCCACGTTCCCCGTGGCGAAATAGGCCCAGGACAGGTCGGTGAGTTTGTGGGGCTCGGCGGTGGGCCGGGCAAAGTTGCTGGTGTTGATGACCGCGCCGTAGGTGAAGCAGAGGCGATTCCCATGGCGGCGCCAGTGGCGCTGAAGGGCACGGGCATGGGCAGCGAGAAAACCCTTCACCACCACCAGGTCGCTGTCGATAAAGACAATCACGTTCCCCCGGGCCGCCTTCACCCCCAGATTGCGGGCCATGGCCGCGCCGCCGTGGTTCTGCTGGAGGAGGCGCAGGTGGGGGTCGGTGGCCTGGCTCAGGACCGTCACGGTCTGATCCGTGGAACCGTCGTCCACCACCACCACCTCGTAGCCGTCCACCACCGGCGCCGTGGACAGATCCTGAGCTGCCAAGGCCGCCAGACACTGGCGCAGGATGGGAAGGCGGTTGTAGGTGGGAACCACCACGCTGAAAAACACCGTTCCTCTCCATCGGAGCAGGGTGATCTCAGTCTGCGGCGCCCCCGTTGTTGGCCGTTCCGGTGACCCCGTTGCCGGCGCCTTCGCCACGACCGTCATGGCCGCCCCGCTTCTTGAAACGGCGTGCGTAGGAGCGATTGCGATCTTGTTTTTCTTTTTTGAGGTTGCGGCGTTTGGCCATGGTCGCTTAATGGTGCTCCGGGTCATCCTACAGAGCACAGCCCCCAGGTCATTGGGGCACAGGAATCTGGGCAGTCTCCCCCGGGATGATCACGTCGGCCAGCGCCGCCCCCGCCGGCAGCAAGCACGCTCCCACGCCACTGCACTCCTGCACAGGCGCCTGCTCCCACGGGAAACGGCCGCTGCGGTGATCCGTGGTCACCAGGGTGAAGCAAGGGCAGTCCCCCACAGGCCACAGACCCAGAACGCTGTCGCTGCGCTCCAGGAAGCGCAGGCCAATCTGGCCCAGATCACCACGACGGTTCGGCGCCAACCGGTCAACGGGCAGCCGCTTGAGTTGACCACGGCGTGTGGCCAGCAACACCTGGCTGGCCTCCCCACACCAGGCGGCGCCCACGATGGTTTCATGGGGGAGCAACCGCAACAGGGGCGCCCCGGCAGGACTGTCCAGTTCTTGCAGCAGTTCGGGGGTTGCGTCCAGCCGCAGGAGGCGGCCGCAACTGGTGGCCACCACCAGAGCTGCCATGTCTGCCGGGCAGGGCGCCACCCGGCAGAGCGTTCGTCCTGGCCGTAATTTCAACAGGGTGACGGTGCGACCGGAGTTGCGAGCCCGCTCCGCCGACCCCAGAACGGCAGTGGCCTTGAGCCAGCGGCAATGGCCGTCACAGCTCAGCAGGGCCAGGCCCGCGGCAGTGGCGGCACCCCCCAGCCGCACCAGTTGGACAGGGCGGTCCGTCTGCCCCCCCAGCTTTTCTGGAAGAAAGTGGGCCAAGTCCTGGGGTTGAGGCCCGATGCGCTCCCAGCGCAGGTTGGCGATACGGCCCATGGTGCTGAACACCACAATCCGGGGTTCAGGGTGGACAGGGATGAGGCAACGGAGAGGCGGGAGCTGACTGGCGAGGGGCGCCGGCTGCTCAAGCTTGAGCCGGGACACGGCCAGGGGAGACGCCAAGCGTAACTGCCCATCCCCCTGCACCAGCAGCAGCCCGTCCTCCGGAAGGGTTGTGGGGGTCGCCTGGTGCTGCGCTGAACCGGCTGCTTCAGTGGAGGTGTGGGCTGCGCTGGTGGCAACCTGGCCCAGGAGCCGGGTGCGACGAGGGGTGCCATAGCGCTTGCGCAGTTGCTCCAGTTGCCGGATCAACGCCTTCACCCTGGCGTTACGGTCGTCCAGCAGCACCTGGAGCCGTGCCTGCTCCGCTTCCAACTCTTGCCGTTCCGTGTCCAGCCCTTGCCGCTCCAGGCCGGTGAGCCGTCGCAAGGGCATGGCCAGCACCGCCTCCGCCTGAGCCGGGCTGAGACCAAGCTGCACCTGGAGCGCCGCCGCGGCCCGGGCCGCTTCCGGCGCCTGGCTGATGAGTAGAATCACCTCTTGCAACCGGGTCAAGGCCTGGAGCAACCCTTTGACCACCTCCAGCCGCCGGCTGATTTTACTGAGGGCAAAACGGTAGCGCCGCAGGGTGGTCCGCTCCCGGAACTCCAGAAAGATCTCCAGAACACGCCGCAGGCTCAACTGGGTGGGTTGGCCGTCCACGAGGGCCAGAAGAATGGCGCCGAAGTTGTTTTGCAGGGCGGTGCGGCGGAACAACTCCTGCAGAACAACCTTCGGCTGACCGTCCCGGCGCAACTCGATCACCACCCTCATGCCGTCCCGGTCGCTCTCGTCGCGGATGTCGGCAATGCCGCTGAGGCGCCCGTCGTTCACCTGCTCCGCCAGCTTTTCAATCCAACTTGCCTTGCTGAGCTGGTAGGGCAGTTCTGTCACCACCACGGCATTGCGACGGCGACGACCCTTGCCCGGTTGGATGGCCTCCAGATGGGCCACTCCCCGCACCGGGATGCTGCCCCGCCCTTGCATGTAGGCCTCGTACAGGCCCTGGCCCACGGGGATTTCCCCGCCTGTCGGGAAGTCGGGGCCGGGAATCAATTGCAACAGGGCTTCATCACTCAACCGGGGATTGCGCAGGAGCGCCACCAGGCCGTCCACGACTTCCCCCAGGTTGTGGGGGGGGATGTTGGTGGCCATGCCCACGGCGATGCCGGTGCAGCCGTTGAGCAGAAGGAGGGGCAGTTGCGCAGGCAGAACAGCGGGTTCCTGCTGAGCCCCGTCAAAGTTGGGGGTGAAGTCCACCGTGTCCTCCGCCAACTCCCCCAACAGGGCCCCATGGGCCAGAGGCGCCAGGCGGGTTTCCGTGTAGCGCATCGCCGCCGGCGGATCGTCGTCCACCGAACCGAAGTTGCCGTGGCCCTGCAGCAGGGGATAGCGGCTGGTGAAGGTCTGCACCTGACGCACCAGGGCGTCGTAGACTGCGGTTTCCCCGTGGGGATGGTATTTCCCCAGCACGTCTCCCACCACCCGGGCACACTTGCGGAAGGGGCGCTCCGGCGTCAGGCCCAGTTCATGCATGGCATAGAGGATGCGCCGCTGCACGGGCTTCAAGCCGTCGCGCACGTCCGGCAGGGCGCGGCCCACAATCACGCTCATGGCGTATTCCAGGTAGGAGCGCTCCATCTCCTCTCGCAACGAGGTGGGGACGATGCGATTACGGACCATGCCGCTTCACCACGGATTCGGCTCAGCCTAAGGAAGGGCCTGAGGCCTTCTTCCGTCTTCAGGGACTTTGGGGCGGGGCGCCGTCCTCTTCAGGCAACGGTGTTGTGCTGTCCATCTCCAGGCGCCGCAGGTTAACCAGGGCCAGTGCCCGTTCCAAAGCGTTTTGCAGGCGGGAGTCCGTGAAGAGACGGCGGGTCGCAGCCCGCAGCTTCTCTCCCCATAACTGACTTTCCTGGAAGGCCTCTTCGGCATAGTCCGATTCCTGATCCAGCGCCCGGATGGCCATGCCAATGGTGGATTCACTCTGATCTCCCTGGCTGTAGAGCGCAGCGGCCAGGGCCAGCGCTGGCTCCGCCACCTGGTCGTTGATGGCGATGGCCTGGCGCCAGCGCTCGATCGCCGCCTCGGGCTGGTCGGCTTCATAGAACACCAGGCCCTCGTTGTTGATGGCTGGCCAGAAGTCTTCCTTCCTTGCAGAAGCCTGCTGGAACGCCGTCAGGGCTTCCTCTCCCTTCCCTTGCAGAAAAAGGGCGTTGCCCAGGTCGAAATAGGCGTTGGCATTCTCCGGGTCCAGGTCAAGGCCCCTGCGGATCAAGGCCTCGGCATGGGCAAAGTCGTCGTCGGCCATGGCGAGGGAGGCCTCGGCAAACCAGATGCCGGCATTATCGGTATCCAGCAGCTTGGCCTGGGCCAGGGCTTCTTTGGCTGCCGCAGAATCCCGGTTCCGCAGCCGGGCCTCTGCCAACAGCAACCAACTCTGGGCATTGGAGGGCGCCAGACGGACAGACAAGTCAGCCAGGCTGGCGGCGTCTTCCAGGTAGCCGGTCTGCAGCACCTGGGCCGCTGCCTGGGCAATGCTCAGGGCCGAAGCTTCCAGTTCCTCTTCTCTGGGAAGATAGACGTAGGGCACAAGGGCCGAAGCCGGGGCGGCAAGGCAGCACGCCAGCCCTGTCGCTAGAGTCGCTAAAGCTAAGCCAGGTAGCCTGAGTCCCCGTGGGAGCAAGATGGGACCAAGTGCGTGGGCGCCCACAACAAGCAAGGATAATTTGCCGGCTATTTTAGATCGTTCCGCCTGCGCCACGCTATCTGTGTCTGTAGACCCCGACTCCCTGGAAGCAGCCCTTCATGCCTTGGACTTGCCGGATCCCGAGGCGGACGATTTGAGCGACGTGGAATTCCTGGAGCACGTGGACCGGGCCTGGTCCGTTTGCGAGCGGTTTGATCTACAGACGGAAATCTGGCGGGGGCGGATCCTGCGGCGGATTCGGGATCGGGGCAAGCATCACGGCCAGAGCCGGGGCGCCCCGTTTTTGCAGTGGTTGCGGGAGCGGGACATCAGCAAAAGTCAGGCCTACGGCTTGATTCAACTGGCCGATTCCGCTGACGACCTTGTTACGGAGGGCAGCCTGGATCCCACCTGTGTCAACAACTTTTCCAAACACGCCTTTCTGGCCACCGCCAAGGCCGCACCGGCGGTGCAGGAGCTGGTCAACACCGCAGCCAATGAAGGCGAGCGGATTACCCGTCACCAGGTGAAGCGCTTTGACGATGAATTCACCGCGGTCAGCAGCACGCTCTTGCCGGAGGAAGTACGCCAGCGCACCCAGGCGCAGATCTTGCCCACCAAGATTGTGGCTCCCCTGGTGAAGGAGTTGGCCCGTCTGCCGAAGGAGCAGCAGGAGGAGTTGCGGCAGGAACTGGCGGCCACACCGGAACTGGATGCCGTCAAAGCCGTTACCCAAACAGCCCGCAGCATGGCCAACGTCCAGGATGCGGCCCTGGCCCTGAACACACTGCGGGACAGTGCGCCGAACCTGGACAAAGCCCTGGGGGAAGCCCAGCGCTTGGAGGTATTGGGACTCCTGGCGGAAATCCTGCGCCATGCCCGGCAGGTGGAGCAGGCTGCCAGCCAGTTGAATCGCAGTTGGCAGCGGCTGGGTGATCTCCACGAGCGCCTCTGGCTGGAAAGCGGCGGCAGCACCCCTCACCTGCGTCAACTGCTGGAGGCGCTGGAATCTTTGTCGGGCAGTCCTGTACGAATCTCCGTTGGCGCACTGGGTGGCCAGGAACACTACCACGTGGAAATCACCATCAGCGATGGTTGAATCCCAATCCCTCGGCGGTGCTCTGCTGGTGGCCTTGGGGGCTGCTCCGGGCGCTTGTCTGCGCTGGTGGCTGGTGCGTCAGTGGTCCCCCGCCTGGGCAGGCCGCCATCGACAACACCAACTGCCGGGCAACGCCGGCGCCCCCTGGGCCACCATGGCGGTCAACGGCATGGCTTCCGGCGCCCTGGGCGTGTTGGCGGGCGTGCTGGCGCCCCATCCCCAGGGGGAGGCGTGGCTCTGGTTGGGGGTGGGCTTTGCGGGAAGCCTGAGCACCTTCTCCACGCTGATGGTGGACGTGACCCTGTTGCTGAGAACCGGCCACCGGCAGGAAGCACTGGGCCTGACGGGAGCCAGCGTGGTGGCGGGCTACGGCCTCCTGGCGCTGGGCTTGGCCCTGGGGGAGGCATTGACCCCGTGACGACTGAGGTTCAGCGGGTCCTGTGGGTGGCGGCAGGGGCCGTCCCCGGGGGGCTGTTGCGCTGGCAGGCAGCCATACTGCTCGGCCCTGACCTTCCTCCCGGAGGATCCGACCTTCTGGTCAACGGTTTGGGCAGCCTGCTGCTGGGCTGGCTGGTGACCCGCCCCTCCCGTCAGGACCTCCAGTTGCTGTTGGGAGCGGGTTTTTGTGGGTCACTCACCACGTTCTCCTCCTGGATGCTGGTGACCGCAAGACTCCAGCGGCAAGGATTCGTCATGGGTCTGCTGTGGCTGGCTCTGGGTCTGGCGGTGGGACTGGCCATGGCCTGGCTGGGCCAACGGCTGGGCCAGGGGCTGGGCCAGGGGCAGCGGCCCTCGTAAACTGTTGTTGCCTGTGGATTCAAGGGGCATGAACAGTGATCGCCCCAGTGTCTCTGAGCGGGTTGCCCAACGGTTGGCCGGTCTGCTGCAAGACGGCAGCTACGACAGGGTCAAACATCTTCTGGAGCCCCTCCAACCCGTGGACATTGCCGAGGCCATCGGCACCCTGCCCACGGCTCAACAGGCCCTGGGCTTTCGGCTGCTGCCCAAGAATCTGGCCATCGAGGTGTACGAGGACCTGGAACCCCTGGTGCAGCAGGCCCTCCTGGAGACCCTGCGTTCCAACGAGGTGTTGGAGGTGGTGGAGCAGATGGCGCCGGACGACCGGGTGCGCCTCTTCGACGAGTTGCCGGCCAAGGTGGTGCGGCGCCTGCTGCAGCAGTTGAGCCCGGAAGAGCGCCGCGTCACGGCCCAGTTGTTGGGTTATGCCCCCGGCACGGCGGGCCGACTCATGACCACGGAGTTCATTGTCCTCAAACAGCAGCAGACGGTGGCGGAAGCCCTGAACGTGGTGCGCCGTCGGGCGAGAGAGACGGAAACCGTCTACGCCCTGTACGTCACCGACGGGTTCAGTCGCCTGACGGGAACCCTGTCCTTGCGGGAGCTGGTCACGGCCGAGCCGGAACTCCTGGTGGCCGAGGCCATGACCAGGGAGGTGGTGTCCCTGACCACGGAAGTGGACCAGGAAGAGGCGGCGCGCTTGATCCAGCGCTACGACTTCCTGGCCCTACCGGTGGTGGATCGGGAGACCCGGCTGGTGGGGATTATCACCGTCGATGACGTGATTGACGTGATTGAGCAGGAGGCCACGGAGGATCTCTACGCCGCTGGCGGCATCCAGACCACTGACGAAGACGACTACTTTCAGATCAACCTGCTGCAGGTGGCCCGCCGCCGCCTTGTATGGCTGTTGGTGCTGCTGCTGGCCAACGTGGGCACCGCCTCCGTGATTGCCGCCCAGGGTGCGGTGTTGTCCCAGTATGTGTCCCTTGCGGCCTTCATCCCCCTGCTCATTGGCACCGGCGGCAACGTGGGGGCCCAAAGTTCCACGGTGGTCATCCGTGGCCTGAGCACCCGGCGCATTCAGGCCATCGGCGCTTGGCAATCCGTGCTGCGGGAAAGTGCGGCAGGGGCGTTGCTGGGCCTGCTGCTGTCCGTCATTGTCAGCCTGGTGGCCTGGATTCTGGGTTATCAGCAGCAGGTGGCCCTGGCGGTGGGGGGGA
Organism: Synechococcus sp. SB0662_bin_14; assembly: GCA_009840445.1. GTDB lineage: Bacteria > Cyanobacteriota > Cyanobacteriia > PCC-6307 > Cyanobiaceae > Synechococcus_B. Next base: position 31,804 of record VXNS01000027.1, on the reverse strand, counting down.
GCCTGTTGGCCATTGCCACCATGGCGGCAACGGCAGGGTCCTTGCTGCCCCTGCTGTTTCGTCGTCTGGGCTTTGACCCGGCCTTGATGTCGGCCCCCTTCATCACCACGGTGGTGGACGTGGCCGGGGTGTTTGTCTATTTACAGTTGGCCTCCACGCTGCTGCTGCCCGCAACTTGAGGGACTGGGTTGGCAAGGAGTCTGGAGGCCCCAGCCTTTGACAAGCTGTTCTTGACGCCAGCGACGGTAAGCCAACTGGATGGCATCAGACTTGACATGCAGTTCAGCCGACGGTTCGGATGGTAATCGTTGTGGTCGCAGGCTCTCCACGATAGGCTGATCTTCCAGGAAGATCTTGCGTGTTCGCCGCTGTGCGTCCTGATCAGCCCAAGCGCCGGTGAAGAACGTCCGCAGCATGCAAAACTTCGAGACCGTCGTCTGTTCAGTGGTGGGCACCGCCGCACTGAACAGACGGAGTTCACCCAGCGGCAGGCGCACGATCAGCATTGATACGTTAGGGGGATAGAACCCCACAGTGGTGCGCACCCGTGGGTAATTCCCCCTGGAGATCAACCTCCAGAAACCCGATGGGGGAGACGGTTCCAAATTCACGGAAGCGCCCACCGAGACCACGTGCTCGTCGCGGCGCGTGACGTCCAGTTCAAAATCCTGGATTTCCGGATGGTCCGGGTTGCCAAACGACCCGGAATGGACGAAAGGGGCATGGGAGATGTCCAGTGCATTCTCCAAGACCCGCTCGTAGTTGGCTTTCCAGTTGAAATCACCAAAAATTGGCTTGTATCCCTTTGCCCGTGCCTCGCGGTGTGGCTCCAAACCATCCAACCGGGGTATGGGGGGACGCTGCTCGGTGGGGAGGTCACCAAGGAAAACCCACATGAAGCCGTAGCGCTCAAGGCACGGGTAAGCATGAATCCGGGCGTTTTTCGGGATGGGTATGCCCTTGGCGTTGGCCGGGATCTTCACACAAATCCCGTTGGGAGCGTAGCGCCATCCGTGGTATGGGCACTCTAGACAGTTGTCGACAACAGCACCGCTGGCCAGTGAGCACCCCCGGTGGGCGCAGGTGTCGGACTGGGCGTTGACAGCACGATTCCGGCTACGCCAGAGCACGATATCGTTATGGCCATGGATCCTGACCAACACGGGCTCGTGGGCCACACGGTGGCCTAACTCAACGGCGTACCAATGATTTTTGATGAACATGCAAGGTCTGCGCCCAATGGTTTGGATCAGCCATGATTGCGATGGTCATCACCGCAAAACACTCAACGCAGCGGTTTGGTCACGTCTTGGTCGAAGACAGTTTGGCAAGGTGGTGGCTGGTGGTGGGGCAGTACGGTCTCCTGCCAAGACCAAGGGAACTGTTGGGGTGCAATGTACCATCTAGAAGCCCGGTTTCCTTCAGGACCGCCGTGGAACTCGCTAGCGTGAAAGACTGGTCAATCCGTGGCCAACCTGCGGTGGGCGCCCAGGTTGGTTCTGAGGGGAGTTTCGAGGGGCTGACCGGACCTGATCTTTGAAGCCTCAGGGTGAGTAATTTTACTTAAAAACCCTGAAAACAGGAAAATTCACGGTCTTCTTTACGCTTCTTAAGGTTAGGATTTGCTCACAGTTTAGAGCAGCCCACGTCACCCATGGTTCCGACCCCCTCAACATCCCCCTCCCGGCCTGGTGCTCAACCGATTGACCGTGCCTCCCTGCCCAGCCATGACAACAACATGACAGACATCACCGCCACGCCACCCTCCCCGTCCCAGTTCACCGGTCAATCATCCACCGATACCGATCTGGTGCGCTCCTATCTGCGAGACATTGGCCGTGTTCCCCTGCTGAGTCATGAACAGGAAATCACGCTGGGGCGCCAGGTGCAGGAACTCATGCGCCTGGAGACACTTGAGACCCGATTCAAGCAAGAGACTGGCGTCTCCCCCACCTGGGAGGAGTGGGCCGAGGCTGCGGAGTTGAGCCCCGCCCAGTTGCAACGCCGGCTGCGCAACGGTCGTCGCGCCAAAGAGCGGATGGTCTCCGCCAATCTGCGCCTGGTGGTATCTGTGGCCAAGAAATACACCAAGCGCAACATGGAACTTCTGGATCTCATCCAGGAAGGCACCATCGGCCTGGTTCGTGGCGTGGAAAAGTTCGACCCCAGCCGGGGCTACAAGTTCTCCACCTACGCCTATTGGTGGATTCGCCAGGGTATTACCCGGGCCATTTCCGAGAAAAGCCGCACCATCCGCCTGCCGATTCACATTACCGAGGTTCTTAACCGGCTGAAGAAAAGTCAGCGAGAGCTTAGCCAACGGTTGGGACGCACACCCACAGTGGTGGAACTCTCCGCCGCCGTTGCCCTGGACGAGGAGCAGGGTGGTGGCGTCCATGGAGTTATTGTGCGCCTCAACAGGGAACTGGGCCATGCACCCACCATGGCCCAGCTTGCCCAGGCCCTCAACCGTTCCGAAGAAGATGTGAACACCCTCACCAGCGAGGTGAAGGACGTCATCTGCCGGGCGCGGCAACCCGTGAGCCTGGATTTACAGGTTGGGGACGGGGACGACACCGCCCTGCAGGAATTGCTCTGCCATGAAGGGCCAGCCCCCAACGACGTGGTGGATGGCGAATGCCTCAAGAGCGACATGGAGGCTGTGTTGGGCCAACTGCCTCATCTGCAGTGCGAAGTCATCAAAATGCGCTACGGCATTGGCGAACATAAACCCATGAGCCTCACGGGCATTGGCCGGGTTCTCAACATGAGTCGTGACCGGGTCCGCAAGCTGGAAAAAGATTGCATGGCCAGCCTGCGGCATCTGCGGGACAACATTGAGGACTACGCCATGGCATAGGCCATGGCCTCCGGTTGCCAACACCCGGTCAGGACCCATAACCGGTTGTAATGCTGCCGTCCTTGAGGCCCGTCAATACCGTGTCCAGGGTGTCGCGCATCTGGTCCGTGACCAGAGTGTCAAAGTCGTAGAAGGGCGCCAAGCCCACGGTGCCGATGGTGTTGCCGCCGGAAAATTCACCGTTATGGACCGCGGTGATCAGATCGGCAACACCAGGTCCGATGAGTCTCAGGGCACTGGTCACCAGACACGGCCTTGCTTCGGGCAAGGTTTTCCATTGATCGGCATCCACGCCAACGCAGTAGACCCCCTCCTCCGCCAGGGCCACCAAGGCGCCGTTTCCCGTGTTGCCGGCAGCAGCAAAGATCACGTCGGCCCCCTGATCCAGGAACTCCCGTGCCGTCGCTGCGCCCCAGTCGGGGTCGTTAAACACCACGTTCAGGGCGCCGGGATGGTACTTCGCGAGGTTCTGCACCTGGGGGTTGGTGTAGCGGGCGCCGCTCTCCCACCCCTCCTTGAACGCCACCACCGGGGGAATCTCGTCCGTGCCCAGAACAACGGCAACGGTGTTGGACCGGGTGATCATGCCGGCCAGGGCGCCAGCAAGAAACCCGGAGTGATCGGCGGGAATGATGAGTCCCGCCAGATTGGAAAGGGTCTCGGTCTGGTTCTGGTCAACACCGATAAAGATGGTGTCCGGATGATCTTTGGCTGCAGCCCTGGTGGCGTCCCCAAGGGCAAAGCCAACGGTCACAATCACGTCGGCATCACGCTCAACATAGGCGTTGATATGTTTCTCGTAGTCCGTTCTTGACCCACTCTCCAGGTAACTCACCTCACCACCCACTGCTGCCGCGCCTTGCTGGGCCCCTTCCCAGGCAAACTGGTTAAAGCTTCGATCATCAACCCTGCCAATGTCCGTGACCACACCGATCTTGAGTGGTTGATCATCATCAGAGGCCCCAGTGATTGCCCCAGGCTTCCGCTCACCCACGGGTGGGGCGCCAGGGTGACTGCAGGCAACAGCAAAAGCCACCGTGGCGGCCACAGGAACGGCCAACCACTGGCCTTTCATTGTGAGCATTTGTGGTGCGATAGACAATCTGCGCCAGCAGCGTAGGCGCAAGGGATCGACACCCCATGGCCATTGTCAAGAAAGCTCACGCCCCTCCACTCACTCTTGCTCCAGACCGCCTCCCTGCTGGGTCTGGGCAAGCCTGGGGGCCAGCACCAAAAACAACCACCACCAGGCAACAACGGGACAGCCCAACCCCACCACAATCCACCAACGTTGCGTGATCCACCAGCCTCCCACCAGGGCGCCAACACCCGTAAGCAGAATGCTCCAGGGCTGACACCACCAGGGTTTCTTCTGCCAAAAGCCCGGAGCCACAGGCGCTGATGTTGCTGCAACCACTATGGCACGGTGGAAAGGTGGTTCACAAGCTCTTCCGCCCGCATTTCCCAAAAGCGCCGGTTGAGATGTAGAGGGTCCGGATCACTTGCATGGTGGCATTGCGCTGCAAATTGATTAAAGACGATAAACTGGTTAAGTTCCCTAACGTCTACGTCGTTTTGATATAAAAGATCAATCAAGATCCGTAGATCGTCAGTCGACGGGAACGGCACCCCCAGGGTGACCAGCCAGGCCTTCAGGGATTTCTCAAGGACTTGATGAATCAATAGTCCCCAACTTGCCTCCGACACATGGGGCTCATGGAGAAACGATGCGGCGACAAGATCCCGTCTTGCGATCCGCAACAGGATGGTTGCTTTAGATTCAATCATCGGATGTGCTCCACACCACGTCTGTGAGAGCCGCCGCGCCCCCCGGTATGGGGGCGAAGCCTGGGGCGACTGCTCAGGGACAAGCACTTTCATGGTTCGCTCCGGTCGTTGGATCTTTTTAGTCTCCTAAACCAATTAAACCTGTGTCGAAGCCCGATCCACCGATTCTTTACTCAAGCTGAACTGAGCCGTTGCCCTTTGGCCTGTCCAAACCGGTCCTTGAGCTGGCGCAGGATCGTGAGGATGCGTTCTGTCCAGGGGGAGCGTCGCAAGGCACGACGCAGGGATTCCGGGCTGACACCCTCGTCCAGGGCGTTGGCGTTACAGCCCGGGAACCAGTGGTTATCGTTGCTCATGAGCCCGTAGCGTGCTTGCACATAGCTGTCCAGATCCCACCCTGCCCACAGGTTATGGAGCCAGAGCAGGGCCGCCAGATTCAGTTGTCCCGGCGTGTCTTGCCAGGGGGGAAGCCCCTGCCTCCAGGAGCGGACCCATTGCGCGCCAAGGCGCTTTTGCTGCTCCCTTTCAAGGCGCTGGCGGATTGGCGGCAACAACCGTGGGGCATCCTCCAGCCGGGCCACCGCCTGCAAGTGCAACTGGAGATCTCCCGCATGGGCAGCCCCGACGCTGATGGTGTGAACACCGGTTTGGGCCAGGCAGAACAGATCGTTGAAGACGATGGGGTGAAGGGGTGCGCACAATTCCAGCAGGCAGGCTGAAGGGCTGTGCAGATGGCCACCCTTATCCGTGGGACTGATGATGAACACCCCCATGTCATGACGTTGCGCGGCGGCAATGGCGGGGTGGTTGTCCTGGCGAATGTAGTACCAGTGCAGGTTCACGTAATCGAAAGCGTCCGTCTCAATGGCCGCCACGATCACCTCGACGGGGCCATGGGTGGAGAAGCCCACGTGCCCGATGCGGCCCTCCCGCTGCCAACGCCGCACCACCTGCAAGCACCCCCCAGGGCGGACAGTCTGCTCCAGATGCTCGGGAAGGTTGATGCCGTGAATGGCCAGAAGATCAACGCGCTGACAGCCCAACAAGGTCATGCTCTCTTCCAGCTCCGCCTCAAACTGCCGGGCATCCTGCCGGGGCGGCACCTTGGTCTGCACGATGCGCCGGGGATCCGGCGCGACGGTGAACGCCCGCCCCAGTTGCCGCTCCGAGCTGCCGTAGTGGCGTGCTGTTTCAACGTGGTGCATTCCCAAGTCCCGGGTGCGACGCAGGAGCGCCTCCAGGTTGGCCTGATTGTCGTCCGGGATCTGCCCCCAGTCCAGGTCGCTCCAGCTTTGCTGAAAGCGCATGCCCCCCAGGGAGAGCACGGGCACGTTGAGCCCGGTTCGCCCAAAACGACGGCAGGGGACGGTGGGAATCGAGATGTTCATCACAACGCTCAGAGCCTCTTCTTCAATACTCAATCCCCGCCTGGGCCTTCACCCCTTGCTCCCGGAAGGGATGGCGCACCATGGTCATCTCCGTCACCAGGTCGGCGGCGGCCACCAGGTCGGGGGGTGCGCCGCGGCCCGTGAGGGCCACGTGGGTGAGGGGGGGACGCTGTTCCAGGCCGGCCAAGACCGCCTCCAGGGAGATGTAGCCCAGCTTCAAGGCCACGTTGATCTCGTCCAGGAGCACCAGTTTGACGGCGGCATCGGGCAGGTAGACGCAAGCCTGTCGCCAGGCACGGTTCACCATCTCCTGGTCCCGCTCTCGATCCTGGGTATTCCAGGTGAAGCCTTCCCCCAGGGCGTGCCAGCGCAATTGCTCCCCGAAAACCGCCAGGGCCTTGGCTTCTCCCGGTATCCAGGCCCCCTTGATGAACTGCACCACCGCCACCCGCTCCCCATGGCCCAGGGTGCGCAGCACCAGGCCCAGCCCCGCAGTGGTTTTCCCCTTCCCCTGACCGGTGAACACCAGCCGCAAACCCTTCTCCACCTGGCGTGCCTGCACCCGTTGTTGCTGCACCTGCTGGCGCCGCTCCATGCGACGGCGGTAGGCGACGGCATCCCGCTCCGGGGCCGTGGCGCCACCGGATCCCAGATCCGCCGCCGCGGCATCCAAAGGATGCTCCTGCTCTTGGGGCTCTTGAGAGGCTTGGGGAGATGGAGTCATGGCGCAAGAGAGGGAGAGGGTTTCCGGGCGCTCACCAACTGGAGGGAGCCCATGGCCAGGATCTCGACAGCCACGTCTCCATAGCCCGCCCTGCTCAAGTCTGCCGCCAGGTTCGACGCCAGAAAGTCCACGGCGGTGTCCGTCTCGAACAAGCGGACAAACCATTGCTGGGGCCAACCCAGCAGGCCATGGGTGGGGTGCAGGTCCAGGGCCACAAACCAGCCGCCGGGCTGAAGCAACCGCAACGCTGCCGCCAGCAACTCCAGCCGGGCGGGGCGGTGAAACTCATGGAGCGCCAGGCTGAGCTGCACCCCTGCAAACTGCCCCGGCGCCAACGGCGGCTGCTCCGCCAACCCCTGCACCGTCACCAACCCCGGACAGGTGCGTGCCGCCCGCTCCAGGGCCTGACGGGAGCAGTCCAACCCTGTGACACGGAAACCACGGGCCAACAAAGGAGCACTGGCGGCTCCGCCTCCACAACAAAAATCCAGCACTGCCGCCTGGGGCGGCAGCCGTTGCGCCAGCCGTTGCGCGCATAGCTGCCGCAACCGCCGGGTACCCCCCACCGGCAGAGAACCGACGCCGGTCACCAGGTCGTAGAACCAGGGATGGCCGTAGGCAAAGGTGCGGAGAGGGCGGCGGCTCATGGGCTGCCGACGGCATGGCGGCGCGCCAGGGCGGTGTTCACGGCCTGCTGCTGATCACGGTGGGTGATCCAATGGTGATAGGTGCGGGTGTGGATGGCCACGGAATGGCCCATCATGCGGGCGGCCACGGTGTCGGGCAGGCCCAGGTGAATGGTGCGCACGGCCCAGGCGTGGCGCAGGTCGTAGGGGCTGAAGCCCACTTCATAGCGGCGGAACTGCTCCATCACCCGCCGCCCCACCTGTTGCAGGCTGACCTGTTTCAGGTCCGTGGTGACGGGTGGTCGCCGCACGTCGGCCAGGGCAAAGTACTCCACCCACTCCGGTAGAAATGGCCAAACCTGGTGTTCACCTGTTTTGCTGGTGGCCATCACCCGCACCACAGGGGCTCCGCCCCCATGGAGGGCGGAGCAGTCACAGAAAAACACCTCGTGGTTGCGCAAGCCATAGGTGGCCATCACGCCCAACACCCAACGCCAGGCTGGATTGGGAATCCGGTGCCATGCCGCCATGATCTTCCGGTCACTGGGGAGTCGGCGATGGCCAGCCCGGTGCAGGCCGTAGCCCCCTGCCCGTTGGGACCAATCCTCGGGCAAGGGGATGCCCTCCTGGCGGGCCAGTGCCGCCAGCACCGTGCCACACTGTTGCCGACTGCGGCTGGCCAGTGGGTAGCTCTCCAGGGTGCCCAGGAGCAACTTCCGACCCAGGGAGTGCTGGTGCTGCTCCTGTATCAGCGCCAGTCGCCGCAGATAGGGCCAATAGGCGGTGGCCCAGGTGCTGCGTTGCCCCGCTGGATTGCGGCTGCGCACGGGGTCGGCGTTAAAGGCTTCCTTGAAGCGCCACAAGGCGTGACGGAGTGGATCGGCGCTCCCCGTTGGTTGCATGTGGGGCCGTTGGGGGCGTTGGCGAGGGGAGGGCCACTGATTCCAGCAGAAGCGGCCACCGGCCAGATCCCCGCAAACCTTGTGCAATTGCTGTGCTGCCGCCTCCAGGCCCGTCCCGTCCGCCTTGAGGCCGAGGCTGAGGCGTTGCACCTGAAAACCCGGACCGTCCCGGCGTGGTAACCGCCCCCGCAATCCCAACCGCTGGCCACGCCGTTCAATGCGCAGGGGCAACCCACCCGTGCGGAAGCCCTCGTTGAGAATTTGCAGACGCAGATCAAAGGGCGGGGCGTCCACAGGGGCCGGAGCAGTCAGACTATCTTAAGCTGTGAGGTTTGGGTGTCCAGAGCTGTTGGCGGCGGGTGATCAGGGTGACCGCCACCAAGGCCAGCAGAACCCCGATCCACTGGGTCGTCTCCAGGTGTTCATGCTGCACCAGCCAGCCGCAGGCCAGGGCAAACACCGGTGTCAGGAAGGTAAGGGCCGTGAACCCCGTCAGTTCCCTCCGGGTCACGAACCAGAAGAACAACCCATAACCCAGGGCTGTGCCGCCACCGCTGGCGTAGGCCATGAGCCACCAGTCCCGGGGCGGCAGGGTTTGTAGTGCAGGCCCCTGCCATGCACTGATCCCCAGCAGGGGCAAACCACCCAGCAGCAGGTGCCAGGCAGTCACGCTGAGCACATGGGATTGGCGGGCTGCAAAGCGACAGAGCACGGCGCCACAGGCCATGGCCATGGCGGAACCCAGCAGCAGGGCCACGCCCCCGTTCCATGACAGGTCTCCCAAGGCTGGCCCTTGCAGCCAAAGGTTCCGCAACAAAGGCTCGGGCAGCCCCAGGCAGGCCACCCCCCCCAACCCCGTCAACAGACCCACCCAGCCAACGGGATTGATGGCTTCACCAAACACTTGGCGGGCCAGGAGGGCCACCAGCAGCGGCTGGGTGTCGATCAACACGGAACTGAGTCCCGGGCCTGTGGTCTGCAGGCCGGCGCTGAGCAAGCCCTGGGCACACCCTACGTCCACAAGGGAGAACAGGACCAGCCAGCCCCAATCTCCACGGGCCACCACCAGGGAGATGCCCGCCATGGGCAGCACCAGCAACATGGCCAAGGCCGCAGGCAAGATGCGCAAACAGGCCACGGTCCAGGGGTCCACGTGGCCGAGCACCAGCTTCATGGCCACCATGGAACTGCCCCACAGTGCAAAGGGCAGCACCATGAGCATCCAACGTTGGGGCATGGGGGTGGAGTGACCGTTAGAGGATCAAACCGTAGGATCACTCCACCTGAAGGCTGCTTCCATGTCCTGGCTTCGGCCCTGGCGCTATCGCAAACGGCGACAAATTGCCCGCATTGAACTCCGCGGTCCGATCACCTCCAGCACCCGCACCGCCGTTCTCAAGTTGTTGAAGCGGGTCGAGACGTGCGAGTTCCCCGCTCTGCTCCTGCGCATTGACAGCCCTGGGGGCACGGTGGGGGACAGCCAGGAAATTCACCAGGCCCTGCGGCGACTCCAACAGGAGCGCGGCTGCCAGGTGGTGGCCAGCTACGGAAATGTTTCCGCGTCTGGTGGCGTCTATGTGGGGGTTGCCGCAAAAGAGGTGGTGGCCAATCCCGGAACCATCACCGGCAGCATTGGAGTCATCCTGCGGGGCAGCAACATTTCCGAGCTTTTGCAACGCCTGGGGGTACGCTTTGAAACCGTGAAGAGTGGCCCTTACAAGGACATCCTGTCCCCGGATCGGCCCCTCAGCGATGCCGAACGCCAGCTTTTGCAGGATCTGATCGACGCCAGCTATCATCAGTTCGTGGAGGCCGTTGCCCAGGGCCGTGGCCTCGAACTGGACACGGTGAGAACATTTGCGGACGGGCGGGTGTTCACCGGAGCCCAGGCGAAGGAGTTGGGCCTGGTGGATCACCTGGGGGATGAAGACCTTGCCCGGCGCCGGGCCGCTACCCTGGCTGGACTGGACCCCGACAAGGCCCGCCTGGTGAGGCTCGAGGATCGGCCCAAGGGATTGCGGCGACTGCTGCCCGGCTCCAGACTGCTGGCTCGCCTGAGTCGAGAACTGGAGCTGGAGCTGCTTCATGGCTCCAGTCCCCTATGGCTGTACCGTCCATGACCAACTCGTCTCCCCCCTGCAACCAACTGGTGGCCTGGCGTGGCGCCACCACAGTCAACGAAAACACCACCACCGCCGTTGACCAGGCCGTGTCGGAACTCCTTGATGCCCTGGTCAACCGCAATCAACTCCAACCCCGTCACCTGATTTCCGTGGTGTTCTCGGTGACGGCGGATCTGGATGCCATGTTTCCAGCGTCCGTGGCGCGCCGCCGGCCAGGTTGGGAAGGAGTTGCTCTGTTGGACACGCAGCAAATGCATGTGCCGGGCAACCTGGGCCGCTGCATCCGCTTCCTGGCCCATGGTTGGCTACCTGAGGGGCGACTGCCGGAGCACCCCTATCTGCGCGGAGCTGTGTCTTTGCGGCCGGATCGCCAATGAAGACGGCCCATGGGGACGGCAAGGGCATACACTAGCCACACGACACCAGCGCCAACATGACCAGACGGACACTTGAAGGAACCAGCCGTAAACGCAAGCGCGTCAGCGGATTTCGGGTGCGCATGAGGTCCCACACGGGCCGCCGCGTTATCCGCAGTCGGCGCAAGCGGGGCCGCGTCCGGCTTGCGGTTTGAGCAATCGTGTTGCCGGCGACCATGGTGCTTCCTCGGGACCACCGCCTCAGCGGCGCCAGGGTTTTTGACCGTCTCTACAGAACCAGGGACCGTTTCCATGGCGGCAACTTGATCCTGAGGGTCGGTGTACCGAACCTTCGACACCTCAAGCCCGGCCTCATGGGATCCCGAATCCGTGCCGCCGTGAAACACAACAGTGACCAGGTGTGCCAAGAGGATCTACGCTTTGCCGTGGTGGTGAGCAAGAAAGTGAGCAAGCGGGCAGTGATCCGTAATCGGTTGCGCCGTCTTCTTCATCACGCCTTCATGAAGGACCTTCCCCGGTTGCGGAGCGGCCATTGGCTCCTGCTCAGCCTTAAACCAGGCGCGGCCCAGCGCAGTGAGGATCAATTACTGCAAGAGTGGAATCACCTTCTGCGGCGCTCCGGCCTGCGCTGTGACCATGAACAGAATGGTCCTGCTGCCTTGATCTGCGCCGAACCCCATGCCCATGTCCGAAGAGTCATCTGACCGGTCCACAGAATCAAGCGCCCCTGCTGCTCGGCCCACCAAGGCAGTCACGACGGAAACGGTGTTGTACGAGGGCGGCCCCCATCCCATGGATCTGGTGTTTGGCCTCCTGGCTGCCCTCACCGTGGTGGGCATTCCCCTGGCGGTGGGCGCCGTTGTGCGGTCCCTCTGGCTACGTTTCCGCATCACGGACGGGATCATTGTGGTCAAGGGCGGTTTCCTGGGGCGAACCACAACCACCGTCAGCTTTGGCCAGATCCGGGAGGTGCGTTCCGTGTCCCGCGGCTTTGGCCTCTATGGCGACATGGTGTTGTTGCTCAAGGGGGGAGGCGTCCTGGAAATGCGGTCTCTGCCCGACTACCGCCGCTGGCGCGATCTTGTCGAAGAGCGCTGCCCAGGTCCCAAGGCCGCAAGCCGGCGCTCCGGCCAAGCCGGTTTCTCCGGTTGACGGCGAATCCCTTTGCCGCCATGGGGCACACTGACCCTGCTGGATACGCACACTCCACTGCTTCACGCCTGTGATCGGCTACATCTCCGACAACCTCCTGCTGCCCATCCTGGATTTCTTCTATGGACTGGTGCCCAATTACGGCTTGGCCATCGTTTTTTTAACGGTGGTGATCCGTCTGGCCCTCTTCCCCCTCAGCGCTGGCTCCATCCGCAACGCCCGGCGGATGCGCATTGCCCAGCCCGTGATGAAACAACGGCAGGAGGAAATTCGGGCCCGGTACGCCAACGACACCAAGCGACAGCAGGAGGAGTTGGGCAAGCTCATGAAGGAGTTTGGCAATCCCCTGGCGGGCTGCTTGCCCCTGCTGGTGCAAATGCCCATTCTGTTTGCCCTCTTCGCCACCCTGCGGGGATCCCCCTTTGCCGACGTGGCCTACACCGTCCCTGTGAAGGTGGCGCCCCCCGAGGAGATCGTCCAGGAGGAGGTGAAGCCCTTTACCAGTGCCAGCCATTCCATTTTCCTCTCGGAAACGGATCATGTGCCGGTGGTGGCCACCCTGCCCGCCGGCAACAACTTGTCCATTGGGGAAACAGCCACGCTGCAACTGGAAACCCGAGACGGAGAATCTCTGGTAGCAGTGCAGGCCCATACAAACCATGCCGCAGCCATCACCCCCAGTTGGCAGGTGACCCAGGGTGCGGACGTGGTCCGTGTCGATCAATCTGGTGAGATCACGGCAGTGGGCCTGGGGAATGCAAAGGTGGAAGGCACGGTGCCCGGTGTGGCCTCCGAAACCGGCTTCCTATTCATCAAGGCCCTGGGCCATGTGGGCTTTTACGTGGACGGCCAGGTGAATTGGGACATCGCCATCCTGGTTGTGGGTTTTGGGGCCACCTTGTTTGTCTCCCAGATTCTCTCCGGTTGGGGCATGCCTAAAAATCCCCAGCAGGACACCACCAACCGGGTGCTGCCTTTCATGATGACCGGCATGTTCCTGTTTTTCCCGCTGCCGGCGGGGGTGCTGCTGTACATGGTGGTGGCCAACCTGCTCCAGGCGTTGCAAACCTTCCTCACGACACGGGAAGCGCTGCCTGAAAACCTGCAAGTGCTCTTGGAGAAGCAACTGGCTGCCCAGGCCGCTGATGCCGCCTCCGGATCAGCCCTTGCGGTGGCGGCAGAGGCTGTGGCCAGCAAGGAGGGGTTCCGTGGCCTCCTGAAGGAGGAGCGCACAGCACAGAGCGTCTCCCCGTCCGTCCCGCCGCAGAAACCCGTGGCCAAGCCCGGTAAGACCAGCCGTCGCAAGGGTCAGCGACAGAAGAAGTCAAAGACCTAGGGGGAGAGGGGAGACCAACCATGGTCATCCAGACCAGTTCTTTGGAGCAGTTGGATCTTTTGATCCGGGCGCGCACGCCCATCATCTGGGTGCCTACCCAAGAGGAAGAGCGCCTGGAGACCCTGGTGCGCTCCGCAGCGCGGAGGCTCCAGGATCGCTTGGTGATGCGCTGGGATTTCATAGGTGGCCTGGACGCCCCCGGTGACCGTATTGGCACAGCGGACCGCAATCCCTTGGCCGCTCTTGACAGCCTCTCCACCATGGCCGCGGGACGGGGCGCCATCCTGCTCCTGCTGGACTTCCATCGCTTTCTTGACGATGCGGCGGTGAACCGGCGCCTGCGGAACCTGGCCAGGGAGTTGCGTCGCCACCCCCATACCGTGATCATCAGCGCTCCCGATCTCAGCCTTCCCCCGGAGTTGGAAACCGTGGTTTCCGTGCTGGAGCTGCCCCTCCCCAGTGGCGCCGAGATCCGCGCCCTTCTGGAAGAGATTGCCAACGCCGCTGGCCAGCCCCTCCCCTTTGCGGTGAGCGAAACCTTGAGCCGTTGTTGCACCGGCCTCCCTGAAGAGCGGGTCCGACAGGTGGCCGCCCGCGCCCTGGCCCAGCGGGGCGCCTTGGGCCTGGGCGACCAGGCTGACATTCTTGAGGAAAAGCGCCAGGCGGTGGGGCGCACAGAGCTGCTGGAGTACTGCAGCACGTCCGCCAGCACCGCCGACATCGGCGGGCACGACAAACTCAAGTGCTGGTTGGAGCAGCGGCGGCTGGCTTTCTCCCCGGCAGCGCGGGCCTACGGCCTGCCCCACCCCAAAGGGGTTCTGCTCCTGGGTCCCCAGGGCACTGGAAAATCCTTGACGGCTCGGGCCGTGGCCCACAGTTGGGGAATGCCCTTGCTGCGCCTGGACGTGGGGCGCCTCTTTGCCGGTCTGGTGGGCGCCAGCGAAGCTCGCACCCGGGAGATGATTCGCACCACGGAGGCTATGGCTCCCTGTGTGCTGTGGATCGATGAAATCGATAAAGGCTTTGGAGCCGACAGTCGCAGTGACGGGGGCGCCAGCCAGCGGGTCCTGGCCACCATGCTCACGTGGATGGCGGAAAAGGAAAGCCCCGTCTTCGTGATGGCTACAGCCAACGGGATTGAGGCCCTCCCGGCGGAGTTGCTGCGGAAGGGACGTTTTGACGAGATCTTCTTGCTGAATCTGCCCACCTTTGCTGAGCGAAAAGACATCTTGCAGCTCCACTTGACACGCCTGCGGCCCAGCCAGCAGGATCTGGAACTGGACGCCTTGGCGGAGCGCTGCCAGGGTTTTTCCGGGGCGGAGTTGGAGCAGGTGCTTGTTGAGGCCATGCACCTGGCTTTTGGGGACGGGGGACGCTCCCTCAACCAAGACGACCTTCTCCAGGCGGCTGCACAATTGGTGCCCCTCTCCCGCACGGCCGCAGAGCAGTTGCAGGCTCTTCAACAGTGGGCTGCTTCCGGCAGGGTGCGTCCCGCCTCCAGCGCCGCCGCCTGGGCCCTCGATGGCTGAGGTGGCATGGCGCCATGGCAACAGAATGGACGGAGTCGTCTTGTTGCCCATGGCCTCCTGGCGCGCCGCCCTGTTGATGACCTTTGTGGTGCTGGTGTTTGGCCTCACCCTGTTCGTTGTCTCCGCCCGCATCTGGCTGCCCACGGATATGGCCGCACCGGCGCCGGTCCCGTGAGCCAGGTTTGGGTCGGATTGTGGAACAATGGCGGCATACAACGAGCCTGCACCCATGGATAAGGCTCCCGATCACACCACAGACCTGGATCCGGGCCTACTGGCTGAAGCACTGGAACCTGAGAACCTTCTGGATGATCCCCTGGACTCGGTTGGGGTCGAACGGCCGGATCCGGATGCCGAGATCCTTGCGGGGCTTGCCTACCTGCAAGGCGGACGCGACGAGGTGATGCAGGGCTTGCGCATCTTTTGCGAGTACCGGGACCATCGGGCCATCCCCCTGCTTTTGCCCCAACTTCAAGACCTCTGCCCCATCACGCGGATGAGCGCGATTTATGCGTTGGGCCGCAATCCCACCCCTGAAGCCGAGTCCCTGTTGTTGCAACTGTTGCAGGACAGCAACGGCTTTGTCCGCAAGGCCGTGGCCTGGAGCCTGGGCAACTATCCTGGAACTGCGGTGTTGCATGCCTTGATTGGCGCCCTCACCACAGACATTGCCGCGGTTCGTCTTTGGGCAGCCAGTTCCCTTGTGGACGTGGCCGTTGGCAGTCCAGCCAATGCGGTGCGGGCCAGCCAGGTGCTGAGGGAAGCCCTGCGCATTGACAACAATGCCGTGGTGCGTAGTAACTGCGCCTGGAGCTTGAGCCGTCTCCATGGCGCCTGTGGAGACAATCCGGGAGAGCAGCACAACTTGGTGCAGGCGCTGATTCAAGCCATGCTGGGGGAACCGGACCAAGGCGTGGCCGAGGATGCCCGCACCGCCCTTGAGCAACTGGACGACCCTGACAGCATGGCCAAGCTCAAGAGCCTCCTGGATGACGGACTCCTGGACTAAAGCCGTCAATTCCCCAGGTTCTGTTACTGGCGACACTGGGACTGTTCCAGAGTGGCGGAAAAACGGTTATCCTTTGGGAAGAGATTTTAAGCTGGCCCATGACCTTGCAGACCATTCGCTTCCGGATCCGTCCGGACGGCCGTGTGGAAGAGCAAGTGCAAGGCCTCAAAGGCGCCAGTTGCCAAAAGCTGACCGCTGATCTTGAGGCCCGGCTTGGCGCTGTCATCAGCAGCGCCCCCACCGAAGATCACTACGCCTCTGCGGTGGGCCGCCAGCACCAGCTTCAGACCGCTTCTCTTGGCCGGTTGTTCTGACTTCTGTTCCACGCCATGTCTCACTTCAGCACGATCAAAACCGAGTTGCGCAACGTTGACGATCTTGCCGCTGCCCTGACGGAGATGGGTTACCAGCCAGAAGCTGGCCAGCAGCAACTGCGAGGGTATCGTGGGCAGATGACGGACGCCCAGTTGGCCATCCGTCAGCCCAACGGTGCCGACATCGGCTTTCGTTGGAACGGCAGCAGCTACGAGCTGGTGACGGACCTGCAACTTTGGAGCCAAAACATACCCGTTGAGCGCTTCCTTGCACAGCTCACCCAGCGCTATGCTCTGCGCACCGTTCTTGCAGCCACCCAGCAGGAGGGTTTCCAGGTGTGTGAGCAAAAAAACACCGCCGACGGCTCCATTGAGTTGGTGGTAACCCGCTGGAACGGCTGAGACACCAGTCCGATCCCTGAGGACTGGTGACAGTGGTTCTGCCCATGGATCCATCCCTTGCCTTGACCACACCGGCTGACGGCTCCAGCCGCCCGACAGGCCTGGAGCCCCTGTTGGGTGGGGCGTTGCGGGAGAAGGCGGTTTGGGTGGATGAGTCCGTCTGCATTGGCTGCCGGTACTGCGCCAACGTATGCCCCAACACCTTTTTGATCGAGCCGGATTTTGGGCGCTCCCGTGCGGTTCGCCAAGACGGGGATTCAACCCAGCGTATCCAGGAAGCCGTTGATACCTGCCCGGTGGACTGTATCCACTGGGTCTCCTACGAAGACCTGGGCAAGCTGCGCAAGAACCTGGGAGAGCAGCAGTTCCAGGCCCTGGGTTTTGCGACGCCCAGCAAGCAGAAACGGCCTCAATAATCATCCGCCCGAGGCCCCGCGCCGGGAAAAGCTGGGGAGATGGTGAACGTCTGACTTGCTGCCCACCACCATTTCTATACTTGGATTGACTTGCACCGGCACAATGAACGCCAAGCTCATCTGGTACTTGAAGGCGCAAGCAGGTGTGTTGTTACTCCCCGCAGGCCTTTGTCTGTTTGGCCAGGCCGTCATTGACAAAGGTTCGGATCAGCCTTGGTTCTGGCTGGGCACCACCGGCTTGATTGTGGTCAATACAGGCCTTGGTTTGATGATCGACTCCGGCTTGCTGCGGGGATACCCTGGATCGCAGAAGTCCCCTTAGGGTAGCCAGGGGTGCAGCAGACAATTTTAGCAGGAGGAACGCTTGGCTGCTTTGAGGATGCGTTGCGCAAAAGACTCGTCGGAATCCTGGCCCAGGAGGGGATCCAAAGTCTGGGACACGGTGGCCGTGGCCTTGCCTTTGCTGTAGATCAGGTCCCAAAAGGCAAAAGGGGAACCCTCAAACCGTTCCCAAAGCACCTTGAGCTCTTCAATGGGGAAAGGACTGTCCATGGCCTCGGCGGCAGCACTCCATGCCCCTAAAGTAATCCCTCCACATGATTGTGAAGGATTCGACCATGCGCGTGCTCTTTGCTGCTGCCGAGTGCGCTCCGATGATCAAGGTGGGTGGCATGGGAGACGTGGTGGGCTCCCTGCCCGCAGCGTTGACGCTTCTGGGACATGACGTGCGGCTGATCATGCCGGGCTATGGCAGGCTCTGGCGTCGTCTCACCATTTCCGGCGAGCCCCTGTTTCGTGGCAGGGCCATGGGGGCGGACTTCGCCGTCTATGAAACCCGCCACCCTATCCACGACTTTCCCATTTACCTGGTGGGGCACCCCAGCTTCGACACGGTGCATGTGTACGGCGGGGAGGACGAGGACTGGCGTTTCACGTTTTTTGCCAACGCGGCGGCAGAGTTTGTGTGGAACGGCCCGTGGAAACCCCAGGTTATTCATTGCCATGACTGGCACACCGGCATGATTCCGGCCTGGATGCACCAGGATGCCCAGGTGAGCACGGTCTTTACGATTCATAACCTCAAGTACCAGGGCCCCTGGCGCTGGAAGCTGGAGCGCATCACTTGGTGCCCCTGGTACATGCAGGGTAACCACACCATGGCTGCCGCCATTCTCTACGCTGATCGGGTGACGGCGGTGTCCCCCACCTATGCCCAGGAGATCCGTACGGCTGAATATGGTGAACAGTTGGAAGGCCTCCTCAACTTCATCAGCCACAAACTGGTGGGCATTCTAAACGGCATTGACCTGCGGCTCTGGGATCCCTCCACGGATTACAAGCTGCCTGCCCGATTTTCTCGGGACGACCTGGCCCCACGGGCCCATAACAAGGCCACCCTTCAGCAACGGGTGGGTCTGGAGCAACGCCCCCAGGCCTTCTTGCTGGGGATGGTGGCCCGGCTGGTGGAGCAAAAGGGGATTGATCTGCTGCTACAGGTTTGTGAGCGCACCCTCACCTACACCGATAGCCAGGTGGTGGTATTGGGCACCGGTGATCGCTACTTTGAATCCCGCCTCTGGGAAACAGCCAGCCGGTTTCCGGGACGCTTTGCAGTCTATCTGGTCCATAGCGACGAGTTGGCTCGGATGGTGTACGGCGGTAGTGACGCCTTCCTGATGCCGAGCCGCTTTGAGCCCTGTGGCATCAGCCAGATGTACGCCATGCGCTACGGCTCCATCCCCATCGTGCGCAACGTGGGGGGATTGGTGGATACGGTCCATCCCCACGACCCCGCCAGCAACGAAGGAACGGGCTTCTGTTTTGACCGTTATGAGCCCATTGACTTCTACACCTCGTTGGTGCGGGCCTGGGAAGCTTATCGCCATCCCGACTCCTGGAAGGAGTTGCAGCGTCGCGCCATGGGTCAGCACTACGGCTGGGATCGCTCCGCCGAACACTATGACCAGGTCTATCGGCAGGTGGTGGGAACCTCTGCCCCGGCAGAACCCTGAAATCACGGTCTCGATGCTAAGGGCTCCGGCTCCAGTCGGTTCCTAATCGGACCGTAATGGCGGCATCCGTGCTGGGGGCATCCTGGCGGCGGCGCCCACGGGTGCCCAGGAGACTGCCGACACTGGCGGGGGGCTCGGCGCCCCAGGCCAGGAGGCGGGTGTGTGTGAGGATGACGCCATCGGGTGATGTGGGGGCCACCACAGCCCTTGTGCCACGGGCTTCCAACTGCTGCTTGAAGGCCATGGCGGCCTGAAGGGGACCCTCCACCAGAACAGTGTCCCCAGGAACGGGGCGGGACCGGGGCCAGAAGTGGGCCTGAGCGCCGGCCCGTGGGGACAGGGGCTCAACCACCAGTCTCAAGGGATGCGTCTGGAGCATGGCCAGCACACTGAACAGTTCCTCCCGACTCAAATTGGTGCGGCTGGCATCCAGCAAATCCTGGGCCAACCTGGGCCACTGCCGACGCAGGGCCCCACTATCCAGATGGTGGGCCATGGCCCCCAGGAAGCGCCGCTGACGCTCCAGTTGCCAAGCTGGTCCAGGTGCAGGACCGGGCGTGTACAAATAGGTCTCCACCTGGGCGCCACTGAGCCGTTTGGCGCCGGCCCCCAGTGCGGCCCACGGGCCGGCGCCGGGGCTGGAGGCTTGGCGATTGCCGTCTTGCACGTCCTGTACGTGTACGACGGTTCCGGTGTCGACCGGGGGAGGAGTGACCTGTGCAAGTGGCTGGGGGGGCGGGTCCAGCGTCATGGGCACGCCCCCCATGGCATCCATGAACGCCGCCAGGGCCGGGCTGCTGCTCAGGATGTAACGATCCACCAGGGTCTCGGGACGGTTCAGGTGCTGTTCCAACAATTCCGCCACGAGCCTGACACCGCCAATGTTGTAGGCACGGGCCAGGGAGACGGTGCCGCTGCCTGGCACCGCCACCGAGGTTGTGGCAGGCACCTGGAGAAAGCGCACGGGCTGACCGGGGACCAGATGCACCAGCAGAACACCACTAACGTTGGGGAGTTGCTGTTCATCGTCTTTCGGGGCAAGACCCATGAGGAGCAACATGAGGGGATCCTTGAGCGCCGGGCTTGTGCCCTCCTGACGGCTTCCATGTTCGGAGCGGTTCAGGAGATCCGCCTGCCTCGGCCAGAGGCGATTCAAGGCCACCGAGCAGATCAGGAGAGCAACAAAGAACGTGCCCAACCGCAGGACAATGCGGAGAAACATGGACAGCCTTCTGTTGCGTCCCAGTGACGCTAGTCTCCGATACCGCAGGTTTTGCATGGCGTTGCGGGATCAGTGGAGTCCCCGGTGGCTCCAGGCTCAGGCAAAATGGGGTCAAAACTAATGATCAGTCTTTATCCCTTTTGCGGCAAGTCCCCTGAACACACAAAAATCTCAACCCCCCGGCGGGGAAGCCAAGTCCGGCAAGCAGCCGTCCCGACGGCTGCTTGTGGTGGGTAGCACCGGCTACATCGGCAAGGCGGTGGTGCGGGCTCTGGTGAACCGGGGTCACGGGGTGGTGGCCTTTGCCCGACCCTGCGCAGGTGTTGGCGGCACAGAAGACGAGGAGGCAACCCGTCGGTCCCTGGCCGGGGCGGACGTGCGCTTTGGTCAGGCGACCCGGCTGGATTCCCTGCTGGCGGACGGCGGTCGGGGCGAGTCTTTCCATGCCGTCGTCTGCTGCCTGGCCTCCCGTACCGGAGGGGTTGCAGACAGTTGGCGTATTGACCACCAAGCCACGGTCAACGCCATCGAAGCGGCCCGTCGCCTGGGGGCCCGCCAATTTGTGTTGTTGTCGGCAATTTGTGTGCAGAAGCCGTTGTTGGCCTTTCAAAAGGCCAAATGCAAGGCTGAAGAAGAACTCAAGGCCTCGGGCCTGATCTGGTCCATCGTGCGACCCACGGCGTTTTTCAAGTCCCTGGCTGCCCAGGTGGAGCCCGTCCGCCAGGGGTGTCCCTACGTGATGTTTGGCGACGGCCAGCAGGCAGCCTGCACCCCCATCAGCGAGGAGGACCTTGCCGAATACATGGCGGACTGTCTGGAACGGCCCGAGCTGCAAAACCGGGTTCTGCCCATTGGTGGACCCGGTCCGGCCCTGACGGCTAAACAACAGGGGGAACTGTTGTTTTCCCTCCTGCAACGCCCCCCCCGCTTCCTTAGCGTGCCAGTGGCGTTGTTCGACGTGGTGATCCGGGTCTTCACCGCCCTCAACCGGTTGATTCCCGGCCTGGAGGATACCCTGGAGTATGCCCGCATCGGGCACTACTACGCCACGGAATCCATGTTGGTGTGGGATTCGCAAACCAACGCCTATTGTGCGGATGCCACGCCATCCACCGGAACGGACACCTTGGAGGATTTCTACAAGCGAATCCTGGGCGAGGGCCTTCATGGGCAGGACCTTGGCGACCAGCTTCTCTGGAACCGTTGGCGCAGACCCCAACCCTGAAAGTACGTCTCAACGGGCGCTGTGCAGGTGTTTTGCTGCATCCCACAAGCCTGGGCAGGACACCGGGTTGTGGCAGCTTCGGTCAGGAGGCCGCAGCCTGGATTGCCGCCCTGGCCCATCACGGCCTGGGGGCATGGCAGGTGCTGCCCCTGGCGCAGCCTGACCCCCTGGGCTCCCCCTACAACGCGCCCAGCGCCTCGGCCATCAGCACCCGCTTTCTGGATGGGGAGGCACTCCACACCGCTGGTCTCGTTGCAGAGGACACCCTTCACAAGTTGCCTGGTGCCCATCAGCCTGCGGGACGGCAACTGGACGGCAAACTGGCGGATGCCCGCGCTGCCCACCTGGGGCGCACCCTGCTGCAACGCTATCGGCAAGGGCTCATCAGCGGGCCACACGTGGAGGACTTCGCCACATGGCGTCGGGATCAAGGGGCCTGGCTGGAGGACCACTGCCTCTACCTGGTGATCAAGGGCTTTCAGAGGGGGAGACCGTGGTGGCGGTGGCCCCGTCCCCTGGCGCAACACCACCCCGACGCCCTGGCCCGTATCCGCCGCACCGCGGCCGACGCCGTTGACCAGGAGGCGCTCCTCCAGTGGCAATTGGACCGCCAGTGGGGAGGCCTGCTGGGCCAGGCCCGCAGCAAGGGCATCACCGTCATTGGGGACATGCCCTTCTACGTGGCCCACGACAGCAGCGACGTGTGGGGCCACCCCCACCTCTTCAGCGTGTATGGGGATGGGTCGTTGCGGGAGCAAAGCGGTGTTCCCCCGGATTACTTTTCCGCCACGGGTCAACTGTGGGGCACCCCCACCTTCGCCTGGCACCGCCATCGGCAGGAGGGTTTCCGCTGGTGGCGGGAACGCATCCGCCGCCAGTTGCGCCTGGCCCACGTGCTGCGCGTCGACCACTTCCGTGCCCTGGAGTCCTATTGGGCGGTTCCCGGCCAGGACCAGGACGCCCGGGGTGGGCGCTGGCGCCAGTCGCCAGGGGCTGCCATGCTGCGCCAGTGGCGGGAGGCTTTTCAGGACCTTCCCCTCATTGCCGAGGATCTGGGGGTGATCACCCCGGCCGTGGAAGCCCTGCGGGATGATTTCCATCTACCCGGCATGAAAATTCTCCAATTTGCGTTCGACGGCCACGCCAATAACCCCTATCTGCCCCACACCTATGCCTCGGACAACACCGTGGTGTTCACCGGCACCCACGACAACGCCACCAGCGTGGGATGGTGGGCCAGCCTCAACGGGGAAGACCGGCGGCGGGTCGAAACCTACGTGGGCTACTCAATCACGGCGCCGGGCTGGCAGTTGCTGCGCCTTGCCCTGATGTCCCGGGCAGCGCTGGTGATGACGCCGCTCCAGGACGTCATGAGCCTGGGGGACGAGGCCCGCATGAATCTCCCCGGCACCACCACCGGCAACTGGAACTGGCGGATACCGGTTCCCCTGGAGCAGTTGGACGGCCACCTGCAAGGCTATGGGGCCATGGCGGCGCTCTACGGCAGGGGACCCTGCTCCACGACGTCTTAGGCTCAGGATTCATAACCGGAAGATTGACGGTAGCGTTCGCGATGCTGGTTGCCCGGCGCTGCCTCTGAAGGGAGAGTGACCAGACTGCATCAGCGTTGCGGTGGGAGGGGACCCTTGCCCGTCACCATGGTGTCTACTGCTGTTGTCGAGTTGTACCGAACGCGCCAACGTAGTGTTGCGTGTCGAAGACGCCCCAGGCTTCACTCTTCGAGACACAACCCCTTGGCTCGTCCCTGACTCCCTTTCAAAGCATCAAGGCGTTGTCGTCCTCCAGGATGGCTTGCCAGGAGCGCAGATCAAGGAACAGCTCCTCCAAGGTGGTCTCTTGCAGGGCCTTGGCCAGGGAACGCTGGAGACGCCGCTCCAGCATGGCCAGCACCTGGTCTGTGGCGTTGTCTTCATGCTTGTCGCCGTGGTTGGGAGAGGGCTTGGCCTGTTGCAGCCGCTCTCCCACAGCATCGGCCACCTGCTCCAGGCGGATGGCGTTGGCAGGCTGGGCCAGTCCGTAGCCCCCTGCCCGGCCCCGCCGGGCCACCACCAGCCCGGCGCGCCGCAACTGCAACAGAATCTGTTCCAGCATGGGGGCGGGAATCTGCTGGCGCTGGGCAATTTGGGTCACTGAATGGAGTGTTTCCTGCGCCTGGGCCAACTCCAGAAGGGCCTTCAAGGCGTAGAGGGTGCAACATTGCAGCACGGCGGCGGGTGGGGAGAGGGCGGCGCAAAAGCCTTAAGAGCAGCCCAGGAGGGCCAGCAGGTTTTCCATCACGTAGCCAAACAGAACGGGGTCGGGCGGGGTCCGCCCCAAGTCCTCGAGCCCCAACTCCCCCCAACGCTCCGTAATGCGGGCCTCGGTGGCGGCACCCCTCTCCAGGGCCTGACCCCAGTCGTGGCGCCGCTCCGGGCCGATCTTGGTGGTGGCGTCAATGGCCATGCGACCCCCCAGGCCGATGCGTTCACTGGCAAAATCCAGGCTGTCGAAGGGGCTATCGGCAATCACCAGCAGGTCCCGTTGGGGATCCACCCTGGCGCTGACGGCCCACAGCACTTGGCGGGGATCCCGCACGTTGATGGTCCCGTCCACCACCACCACGAACTTGGTGTAAGTGAACTGGGGCAGCACCCCCCAGAACGCCATGGCGGCCCGCCGCGCCTGGCCCGCATAGGCCTTGTCGATGGCAATCACCGCCAGCTTGTAGCTGAGGGCGTCCATGGGCAGGAAAAAGTCCTTGATCTCCGGAATCTGTTGGCGCAGGATGGGGGTATAGATGCGGTTGAGGGCAATGGCCAGCATGGCCTCCTCCTTGGGGGGGCGCCCGCTGAAGGTGGCCAGGAAGGTGGGCTGGCGACGATGGGTGACGGCCTTCAGGCGAATCAGGGGAGAATCCTCAATGCCGCCGTAGAAGCCCATGTGGTCACCAAAGGGGCCATCCGCCTGGCGCTCTCCCGGATGAATCTGCCCTTCCAGCACGATTTCACTCTGGGCGGGAACCTGCAGGTCAACAGTGCGGCAGCGGGCAAGCTGGACCCCCTTGCCGCCGTAAAGCCCCGCGAAGAACCACTCCGAGAGGTTGACGGGAATGGGGGTGGCGGCAGCCAGGATCAGCAGAGGATGCACCCCGATGGCAACGGCCACTTCCAGGGGTTTGCCCATGGCCTCCGCCTTGCGCAGATGGCGCGCACCGCCCCGCACCGAGAGCCAATGGACCGTCATGGTGTGGGGAGACTGGCGCTGCAACCGATAGACCCCCACGTTGGGCACACCCGTCTCCGGGTCCTTGGTGATCACCAGGCCCAGGTTGACGATGAAGCCCCCATCCCCCGGCCAGGGGCGCAACAGGGGCAGGGCATCCAGGTTCATCGCCTCCCCCTCCAGCACCACCTGCTGACAGGGGGGCAGCAGATCCCGATCCGGGCGCGCCCGCACCACGTCCCACAGCAGGCCACCCATGGCCAGCAACTCCTTGGCACGTTTGGGGGGCTGGGGTTGCTGCAGGGCAGCCAGGCGCTCCCCAAGGTGCTCCAACTCCTCCGGCTGCTCCATGCCCATGGCCCACACCACCCGCTCCACCGTGCCCAGAAGGTTGATGGCCACCGGCCATGGGCTGCCGATCACGTTTTCAAATACCAGGCCGGGGCCACCCATGGCCAGCACCCGATCCGCAATGGCCGCCAACTCAAGATCGGGATTCACGGCGGCCGTGATGCGCCGCAGTTGACCCCGCGCCTCCAGGAGCGCCAGAAATTGGCGGAGATTTTGCGCCACTGGGATCAGCCAACCACCCGGCTACTGTGGCAGGCCATGGATGCTGTGGTGTGATGAAGTTTCGCTATTGCCCCACGCCGGAGGCGGTGCCCGGCAGTGGCCAGCCCGATGCGGCGGTGGTCATTGACGTGCTGCGGGCCACCACCACCATTGGCTGGGCCCTGCACAACGGCGCCACGGCGGTTCATGTGTTCGCCCAGCTTGATGCCCTGCGGCGGGCCGCCGCGGCAGTGCCCCAGGGCAAACGCCTGCTGGCGGGGGAACGGGGCGGTCGAGCGCTGGAGGGTTTCGACCTGGGGAATTCTCCCGTCGCCGCGACCCCGGCGGTGGTGGCGGGCAAGCAGCTTTTCCTCACCACCACCAACGGCACCCGCGCCCTGGAACGGGTGCAGGCCGTTCCCCGGGTGTTCACCTGTTCCCTCAACAACCTGGCGGCGGTGGCCCGGCGGTTACAGGCGTTGACCGTGGCTCACGTGTGGATCGTGGGCAGTGGTTGGGAGGGGAGCTATTCCCTTGAAGACAGCCTGGCCGCCGGCGCCCTGCTCCACACCATGGCCAAAGCCCTGGACAGCGATCCCCACAACCACTGTGAAAACGACGAGATGACCGCCGCCGCCGCCCTCTGGCAGGTGTGGCGGCATAACCCGGAAGCCTGCCTGCGCCTGGCCACCCATGGTCAACGCCTGCAACGCCTCGGCAACCACGACGGGGATTTCCGCTGCTGCGCCGCCGTCAACAGCCTGGCGGTGGCACCCACCCAGGTCCGGCCTGGGGTTTTGGGGTTGGTTTGAGGGGGGGGGAAATGCGGCTATGCTCCACTTGGTCACTTTTTGAATCCAGAGTTGCAGTCCTCTGAAGTAGGGGAAGGTGATTTTGCAAAGGTGTCCTGGCGGCGTCACGCACTCCACTCCTGCGGGCGACTTCATCGAGGCGGTGCTCGAAGTAGCAACAGAACACTTGATTATCGGAATAGGCGGTCCGTTCAGCCCAGCAGGCCCCAAGGCGCCCCACCAATCCGGCAATCCAATCCGCTGCTTGCAGTGTTTGATAGCGGTGGCTTTCCGCCTGGAACAGTGGCTCGATAAGCTGACGCTTCGGTTCATCACTCCCATACATCTCCTGCGCAGCCTTGGTGATTAGTTCTGATCGTTGATCATGTTCATCAAGAATCAGGATAAAATCTTCCGGGGGATTGCAGTCGCTTTTACAGAATTGGTCAATTCGCTTGATGGCTTCACAAAGGATAGAATTGTAAAGTCCTTTTGGATTGGAGTCGTCTGGCGAAAGGGTCTTCTTGGTCCCGACATAGGCGAGTGGCTTCTCCAAAGAACACGAAAGCCCGTGCCAGAGCACGGGCCTCGGAAAGAGGGCAAGTTCTTAAAGAACTTGCGTCTCATCACAACATTACCTGATGGAACCGGAGACGTCAATGCCTGGGTCTCAGGTGCGTCACCAGCTTCCCTCTGACGAGACTCTCAAGGACGGTTATCCACGCCAGTCTCTTTCTGACCCTCATCCCGCTTCGTGTGGAAGGCCCTTGACTAAACCGTGACTGAATCTTGAACCGCATCCTGAACGGGGTCCGTCGTGCCTCGGCACCGCTCCACAACAGCCCGGAACTGGTCCCCGGCAATGGTTTCCTGCTCAATGAGTTGATCGGTCAACTCGTCCATCAGAGGGCGGTGCCGGGACAGCAGGGCGCAGGCCTTGGCCAGGGCCTGCTTGGCCAGCTTCTGCACTTCCCCATCCAGGGCCTTGGCCGTGTCTTTTGAGTAGGTGGGGCGCTGTTGAAGCCAATCCCGGCCAATGAACACTTCCGCCTGGTCCCCTTCCCAAGCCACCGGACCCAGGGACGAGAAGCCGTAGCGGGTGACCATCTCGCGAGCAATGGCGGTGACGGTCTCGATGTCGCTGCTGGCCCCCTGGGTGGTCTCCTGTTTGCCAAAGACTACCAACTCTGCCGCACGCCCCCCCATGCTCACCACCATGCGGGCCTCAAGCCAAGCCCTGGTTACCAGGCCGGAATCCACCACTTCCTCGTCAGGGGTGAAACGGGCAAAGCCACCCACCCCGCCGCTGCGGGGCAGCAAGGTCACCTTGTCCAGATCGTCCGCCTGATCCAGAAGGGTGGTCAGCAGGGCATGACCCACCTCGTGATAGGCAATGAGGCGCTTCTTGGCGCTGTCCTGCAGGGATGCGGCGGGCAGTCCCATGGTGACCCGCTCCAGTGCATCCATGATGTGGCTGTCCTCAATGCACTGCTTCTGCGACCGGGCCGTGAGGATGGCGGCTTCATTCAGCAGGTTGGCCAGATCGGCGCCGGAGAAGCCGGGGGTGCGGCGGGCCCAGGTGGCAAGATCCACCTCGGGGCTGATGGGGCGGGTGCGGGCATGGACGTTGAGAATGGCCTCCCGTCCACGGCGGTCCGGCAAATCCACCAGCACCCGCCGATCAAAGCGACCCGGTCGCAGGAGGGCGGTATCCAGCACGTCGGGGCGGTTGGTGGCCGCCAGCAGGATCACTCCGGAATTGTCTTCAAACCCGTCCATTTCCGTGAGCAACTGGTTGAGGGTTTGCTCCCGCTCGTCGTTGCCGCCACCGATGCCCGCGCCCCGCTGGCGGCCCACGGCGTCAATCTCGTCGATAAACACAATGCAAGGGGCCTTCTCCTTGGCCTGGCGAAACAGGTCCCGCACCCGGCTGGCCCCCACCCCCACAAACAACTCCACAAATTCACTGGCGGAGATGGAGAAAAACTGCACCCCCGCTTCTCCGGCCACGGCCCGGGCCAGCAAGGTTTTGCCTGTTCCGGGCGGTCCCACCAGCAGCACGCCGCGGGGAATGCGGGCGCCAATGCTGGTGAACCGATCCGGCTGCTTCAGAAAAGCCACCACCTCCTGGAGTTCATCCTTGGCTTCGCTGATTCCTGCCACGTCCTCAAAACACACCTTGATGTCGTTCTCGGCGCGCAGGCGGGGTTTGCTGCGGCCAAAGCCCAGGGCCCGGTTGGCCGCCTTGGCGGAGCGGCGCAGCAGGAAGGTGAGGCCCACCAGGATCAACAGCACCAGCAGCAGGTTGCCCATCAGCCCCGTGAGGGCCTGCTGCTGACGGCTGTCCTGAACAGTGAGGGGCACCCCGGCGGCTTCCGCCTCCTGAATCAGCACAGGATTCTCGGGAAACACGTCCACCACGATCTGGCGACCGTCCACCAGGGTGACCCGCACCTTGCGCAGGTCAGGATCCCACAGCAACTCCTGCGCCTGGCCGTCACGGATGGCCTGCACAAGGCCGCTGTAGCTGAGCGGCCCCCTGGCGGATTGGCCCAGTGCTGGCGCCACAACGGCGATGTGGCTCTGGTTTGCCACGGAGTGTTCCCTTCTTGGAGCAACTGTAGCCAGATCACCATGCCCAATGGTTTGACGTGGTTCCACGCCATGGCAAGAATGGAAGGCTCATGGTCCCGTGTTCTTGCGATTCGATGGCTGTCCCCAAGAAGAAAACCTCCAACCAGAAGCGGAATCAGCGCCGCGCCACCTGGAACCGCAAGGCGCGCCTGGCTGCCCAGCGGGCCATGTCCCTGGGGAAGGCTGTCCTCAGCGGGCGGGCAACGGGCTTTCACTATCCAGTAGACGATGCGGAGGACGAGGACGAGGAGGGGAGCTGAACCGGTGCGGGCCAGTTGACGGCTTCAGGCGGCCCCACGTCCACCACCCGTCGCCGGCCGTCCAGGGTCGCCATCATCATTACGGGTGGCCCCCCACCTGCTGAAGTCCAGGCAGGCTGCAGGGCGCGATGGGGTGGAACCGAGGCCCAGAAGCAACGCAGTAACCGCTCCAGTTGAGCACCACTGAGGGCGCCCTTGCCGCGGCGGCGCTGCCGCGCCTCCGCCTGGAGCCGCCACCGCAGGCTGTGGCGCCACTGCTGGGGAACCACCATCACCAGCCCATGCAGCCGCTCCCATGTGCTGGTGTACTCCGTCAGCACGTTGCAGCAACGGGCACACCAAGCCCGCTCCGCGGCGGATGCGTCAGGGTGGGGATCTTCCGGACCCACCGGAAAGGGGCGGGCCCCCACCATCCAGCCCTCCAGCAGAAAGAAGTTCCCCCGGTGCCGCCCACTACCGCTGCGGTCCCCCCGACCACCGGCCAGACCCTTGTCAAAACAGGGAATACGGCACTGCCCATGGGTAGCGAAGTCGTCCAGGGAGCGGTTCAGCCATTGCAGGTCGTGGCTGCCAGGGGGACCACGGTCAACGGCGAAGGGATTGGCGGCCATGGCCCTGGTCCGTATGGGCAGGGGCAGGTAGTAGTCGTCAACGGAGGCGACGATGGGGGAAAAGTCGTAGGCCTGGCCCAGCACGGCCATGGCTTGACCCAGGGTGGTTTTCCCGGTGCCCGGCACCCCCGCCAGGCCAATGCGGGGGCGTGGCGTTGTCCGTTGCACGCTCCCCATGAGTTGCACCATGGGGATCCACAGGCCCCAGAGCACACTGGGATGGTGCGGGATGGCCGCCAGAGCCTCCACAATGGTTGGCGGGGCCAGCAGGGCCAGTTGCTGATCCAGCCATGCCGCCACGCCCCCTTCCTCCAAGCCCAACAGAGTGCGCCAGCCGCGCTGACGGGCCAACTGTCGAGCCAGCCGACGACGCTGCAGCGGCCCATCCAGCACCGCCTGCAGCTTGAGATCGCCATCAACCCAGACCGTTGGCCCTGGGGAAGACATGGACACCAACTCAGGACCCCAACTTGAACGCCTCCAGCACAACCGAGAAGAGGAAGCCGACACGGATGTTGTCCAGAGCTTGGCGCAGCAGGGAAGGATTGGCCACGTTGGCCCCCAAGCTGCGGAGCCGCACAAGAACCTCGCAGGCCACCAGCACCACCAAGGCGCCAAAATCGCTGAGGGGTGGCAACTGACTGAGGAGCGGTATCCCCACTTGACCGATGAAAAAGCCGCCGGTGAGCCCGAGAATCAAGACCACCCTGCGACGCCATGAGGCCTGCAGCACGTCGAGAAGCCACCGGCCGGCACCGGCGGAGGCAATCTGAAGACGGGTGTGTTGCGGGCTCAGGATCGGGGACGGGGCGAGGCTGACGGGGGGTGGGCTCCTGGAAGAAGGTCTTGCAGGTAGGCAAGATCCACATGGGCTTGAGGCCCCAGGGCAGGCCCCAACACCACGGTAGCGGGTTGCTGCGGCCCGTCACCCAGATGATTCACCACTGCCGCGGCCCCGGCAAACCTCTGACCCACCGTGAAGCGACTGGGCGTCACCAGGCACCGTAGCCCGGCACGACAGACCGCTTTCAGCCCGTGAGGGGAATCCTCAAGCGCCACCACCTGGTGGGGAGCCAGCCCCGATTGGCGCAGGGCCATGGCATAGGCCTGGGGGTCCGGCTTCTTGCGGGTCACGTCATCACCGCAAACCCAGCCGCAAAAGGCGGATGCCAGGGGTTGGAAGGGTTGGCTGCGGAGCAGCGCCGCCACCGCCTGGCGACGGCTGGTGGTCACAATCCACTGCCGCCATCCCGCTGCTGCTGCCGCTTGAATCAGGCGCACCACACCGGGCCGCGGCGCCAGAACGCCTGCCCCAACAATGTGCCCGTAGTGGACCTGCTTGCGCTCCTGCAGGTCTGCCGCCATGGCCCGTTGCCCGGCTTGATCCCCAGGGGCGCCAGAGGGAACCGTGGCCAGCCAGTGGCGAAGACGCTCTTCCCCGCCACTGACCTGCAACAACTGGCCATAGTTATCCATCGACCAGCGCCAAGGTAGGCCCCGCTCCGCAAAGGCGGCATTAAACGCCTGCCGGTGACCGTCCTCCTCGGTCTCCGCCATGGTGCCGTCCACATCCCAAAACAGGCCAAAGGCGTGGGGCATGGGTGGGTTGTCTATCCGCTGAACGGTATCACCTGACGATCAGGTGATTTAAGGCCTCATTGGCTATGCCGTGCCGCCGCTGCGCAGGAAGCACTGGATGTTACAGATGCTACACCATGGTGGCGGATCAGTCCATAAGCTGAGCCTTGCTTTTCCCTACCTATCTCCCTTTCCAGGCGTCAGGCCATGCGCATCCGAAGTCCATGGGTTGTGCCCACCCTCTTGGTGTTACCCCTGGTGCTGCTGGCAGCCTGTGGTGGCGGAGAAGGGGGTAATGGTGGTTCGATACCTGAAACCTCTCAACGTGAGGGTCTATCTGCTGCTCTACCTCAGCCTCGGCCTGACCCCGAGCCTCTCAGGACCGAGCCCGAACCCAATACTGACCCCAACAAGCCTGACCTCCCTACTGATCCTCCTGTGGAGCCTGAGGTAGATCCTCCTGTGGACCCTCCTGTAGACCCTCCTGCTGATCTCCCTGCGGACCCTCCTCTTGATTCCCAGGATTCCCAGGACTTCGAGCCTGACCCCCCTGCTGCTCTTGGGGAAGACAACACTCCACCTGTAGACCCACCTGTGGATCCCCCTGTGGATCCTCCTGTGGACCCTTCTGTAGATCCTTCTGTAGATCCTCCTGTAGATCCTCCTGTAGATCCTCCTGTAGATCCTCCTGTAGACCCTCCTGTAGATCCTCCTGTAGATCCTCCTGTAGATCCTCCTGTAGATCCTCCTG
>VXNS01000025.1 GCA_009840445.1 Synechococcus sp. SB0662_bin_14 | reverse complement strand
GTTGGAGGCCGCCGTTGAATCCCATTTCTTCGCCAACACTGCGGCTCAAGTCGTTGGCCAGCAGGTTGGTGGAGGTGCCGATCAAGGTGAGGGTGCCCCCCAGGATGGTGGCGGTGGAGAGGGGCAGCAACAGGCGCGACGGCGGCAGGCCCCGGCGCTGACACCAGGCCTCCACCACCGGGATCAAGGTGGCGACGATGGGGGTGTTGGCCAGGATGCCCGCCAGGGGTCCAATGGCCAGCACAAACAGTTGAATCAACTGCCGGGGATGCTTCATGCGGTTGCCCCCCATCAACTCCCGCAAACGATCCAGGGCGCCACTACGGAACAGCCCAGCCGAGAGGGCAAACATGGCCAGCAGGGTGATCACCGCAGGGCTGGCAAAGCCGGCCAGGGCCTCGGCAGGGGAGAGCACCCCAGTGGCCATGAGCAGCCCCATGGCCAGCAGGCCCACCACCTCAGGGGGCAACGCCGCCGTGATGAACAGGGCAATAGCCAGTACCAGGATCAGCAGGGTGATGAGGGCATCCATGGAAGGCTCGGCAGCCCTTCATTCAAGCCTCCATCATGCCCGGCGCCGTGGTGGATGGGTCAGGTTGTGTCCGTTGCACCAGGATGCAACGGATTCCAGCCGCCCGGGCCCCTTGCAAATCTGCCGTGGTATCGCCCAGATGCCACACCTCATGGGGCGCCAGCCCCAGCCGCTCCAGGGCAAGCTGAAACAATCGGGGATCGGGCTTGGCCACCCCACAACGGCTTGAGACGAGCACGGCCGTGAACCAGTGGCGCAGCCACAGGGTCTCCAACAGGGAATCCAGGCGGCTGTCAAAGTTGCTCACCACGGCCAGTTTGAGGCCGGCACCGTGCCAACGCCGGAGGCAGCGGGGCACGTCTTCCGGCACCACCCAGGCCTCGGGGCTGGCGTAGTGGTAGAAGAGTTGACGGGTCAGCCTCCGCAGCACCGCCTTCTCCAACGGCTGACCGGCCCGTTGGAAGGTGTTCCCCACACAAGCTAGCCACCATTCCTTTTCCTGCTGATCCAGAGACTTCAGCGACCGATCCGGAAACGCCAGGGGCGGGGCTGCTCCATAGGCTCCATGGAAGGCGGGGCCGATGCGTTCGGGGGACACCGTGACGCCCACGGCCGCCGCCGCCTGGGCATAGGTGAGGGCCACGGGGGCAGCAGGTTCCAGGAGGGTGCCCATGGCGTCGATGAGGAGGCCACGGGGACGAGGCAGGGGAGTCATGGCCTCAAGTGTTCCCCCAACCAGCCGACGGCCGCCGCCAGGCGGTGCCCCGCACCGGGCATCCGCACCAGATAGGTGGCTTCCCGCAACCTGGCCGCCGTCGGTCCCGCCATGGTGAACCCCTTGGCCGTGATGGTGGCCAGGCCACGACCAAGGCTCAGCATTTCCCCCAGATCGTTCCAGTGGAAGTCCTGGAGGGGCTCCCCATCAAGGGAGGCCAGAACGTTGTGGGCCAGCACCGGCGCCTGCTGCATGGCCACCTGGGCCGTGGCCGGCAGGGGCTGCTGCCCCCTCTTGTCCGGCACTGCCGCCACGTCGCCGGCGGCAAAGACGGCCTCCTCCCCCGCCAGCCGCAGGTCTGCCAGGCAGACGAGCCGCCCCTGGGGACCCGTCGGCGCCGACGGCAGCAGAGGCGGCGGCGCCACGGCCAGGCCCGCTGTCCAGATCACGCCAGCACAGGGCAGGGTTTCCGTCTGTCCCTGAACGAGAAGGGTGAGGTGATCCGCCGCCACCCCCTGCACGCGACTGCGGCAGCGCAACGACACGTCCCGTTGTTGCAACGCCGCCAGGGCCTGCTGGCGATTGAATTCACGGCTTCCCGCCAGGATCTTGTCCCCCTGCTCAACGAGTTCAACAAGCGCCTTTCCCGCCAGCAGATCCGCCAACTTACAGGCCAGTTCCACGCCGCTGGCGCCCGCCCCGACGACGGCAAGCCGTTGCAGGGGTTGGGGCCGGGTTTGCAGCCGATGCACCAGGTGTTGCAGGCGCCGCAGATCAGCCATGGTGCGGAAGCCAACGGCGTGGTCCGTAACGCCTGGAACACCAAACGACTGCAGGACCCCGCCACAGGTCAGCACAAGACGATCAAAGCGCAGTTCACGGCCACTGCTGGTGGTGAGGCAGCGGGTCTGGCGGTTGATGCTGGTAACCCGGTCTTGCAGCCAGGCGACGCCGCGACCTGCCAGCAGGTGATCCAGTTTTGGCGCCACCTGCCAGGTCTGCAGTTCACCACTGAGCAACTCGTAGAGCAGGGGTGTGAAGAGGAAATGCTCCTGGGGCTCCACCAGCACAACCGACACGTTGCTGCGCTTGTGGGCAAGAGCCAGGGCAGTGGTGAGGCCCGCAAAGCCACCCCCTACCACCACCACGTGAAACTGGCCGACCATGGGACCGTTGCATTGCGTGTGAGGCTAGCGATCCACACCATGGGGTGATAGGTGAAAAGATGGAGCACAACGCCACCGCCACGATGATGGTCAATCCAGCCGGGCCACTGCGCTTCGCCGATCTCAATCAGGGCATGGCGGGGCCTGCCGCGGGGGACGTGGTGGCCGGCCAGGACTTAACCACGGTGCGCAGCAGCCTGTCCGCCCTGCCCCCTGCCGGTCAGTTGGCCTGGTGTGCCGCGGAGTTTGGGCGCAGTTTTGTGCTCACCACCAGCTTTGGCATCCAGTCTGCCGTGCTGCTGCACATGGCCCACCGGGCGGCGCCGGCCATCCCCGTGGTGTGGGTGGATACGGGCTACCTTCCCCGTGAAACCTACCGCTACGCCCGGGAGTTGGAGGAGCGGCTGGGCTTCGAGTTGCACGTGGCCCAACCCGTGCTCAGCGCCGCCCGCATGGAGGCCTTGTACGGCCCCCTTTGGGAATCGGACCAGCCTGGGGATATGGAACGCTACCTGCAGATGCGCAAGGTGGAGCCGCTGGAAACAGCCCTGGACCAACTCGATGTGCGCTGCTGGGCCAGTGGGGTGCGTCGCAACCAGACCGCCCACCGCCGTTCCATGACCGTGCTGGACCGGTTGCGGGGCCGTTGGACCCTCCATCCGCTTTTGGACTGGACCAGCAAGGACGTCTACTACTACCTGGAGGAGCACGGGCTGCCCCAGCATCCCCTGTTCAAGAAGGGTTACAGCACGGTTGGGGACTGGCATTCCAGCGCCCCTGACGGCCAGTTGTCCGGTCGGTCCACCCGCTTCCGGGGGCAACGCCCCCACGGGGAATGTGGTCTCCATCTGGACGAGACCGCCTCTGCCGCCACGGCGCGCCCACCGGGTTGATGGCCGTTACGGTGTTGCTGGTGGGCAATAGCCGCTTGCACTGGGGCTTGGGCACACCGCAGAATTCCGGCCCGGAGCCGTTGCAGAACCATTGGGACGGGCATTGCCCCCCCTGGCGGGTGCAGCCCGCCACGATGCGCTGGGCCGCGGTGGGATTGATCCCCCCGTCTCTGGAGACCCGCCGGGGTCCGTGGCCCCCACCGATTCGGACCTGCCAGGTGCCCCTGGCCAACTGCCCCCCCCCCGGGGGGGTGGACCGGGCCTTGGGGGCCTGGCAGGCATTTGGCTGTAGCGCCGGTGGCGGGGTGCTGGTGGTGGATGCCGGCACCGCCTTGACCATGACAGCCGTTACCGCCAACGGCAGCTTTGCCGGAGGGCGCATCCTGCCGGGGGTGGCGTTGCAGCTTGAGAGCCTGCATCGGGGCACCGCCTCCCTCCCCTGCGTGGTCTCCCCATGGGCCAAGGCATGGCCCACCGCGCCCCGGAATCAAGCCGAGCCTGGCCTGGCCACCGATACCGTCAACGCCATGGTGGACGGGGTGATCCACGGCCTGAGCGCCGCCGTGGTGAACACCATGACGGCGCTGGCAGGCGCTGCGGTCGTTGGGGAATGCTGGCTCACCGGTGGTGACGCCCCCCTTTTGCAGGAGGCCATCCGCAGCCAACTGGCCGCTGGGCAACGGGCCACCAGGGAATTGGCCCTCCATGACGACCCCCATCTTGTGCTGAAGGGTTTGCTGCGGCTGCGGACCAGGGCCGATGGTGGAGGGCTTGACGCCTGAACCTCAGTCGAGGCCCAGATCGCTGAGGATCCGGCTGGCCATGGCGTCCGCCTTCACCTTGGTGTACACCTTTTCCACTCGGCCTTCCGGGTCCACCACAAACGTGTGGCGGGACATGCCCACGTATTCACGGCCCATAAACTTCTTGGGGCCGTAGCTGCCGTAGGCCTGGGCCACGGGGCACGGTTCCGCGTCCGTGAGCAAGGTGAAGGGCAGTTGGTACTTGTCGATGAACTTGGTGTGGCTGCTGGCGGGATCCTTGCTGATGCCCAGCACCTTGATGTCGTGCTTCTCAAAGACCGCCCATGCATCCCGGAAGCTGGACGCCTCCTTGGTGCAGCCTGGGGTGTCGTCCTTGGGGTAGAAATAGACCACCACCCGTTGTCCGGCAAAATCGGCCAACGAGACCGACTGGCCAGAGGCATCTGGCAGGGTGAATGGAGGGGCCGCCTCGCCAACTTGGGGAGTCATCGCAATGGGAGCAACACGGGGCCAGCCTAGGCAATGCTGGCGCCACGGCACGGGGCGCCCCCTTGATCCTGTGGCTGAGCCCCCTGGATGAGCGGCACCACTGTCCGGAGTGGCTCCAGCCGTTTGAGCGGGATGTCCTGGAGGACTTGTCACCGCAACGGGCCCAGGAGATCTTGAGGAGCCGGGTGCTGCTGCGGCGCTTGGCGGCCCGGGTTCTGGGCTGTCCACCCCAGGCGGTGCCCCTGCAGGCTCATCCTGGTCAACCTCCCCGGTTACAACCCGGTGAGGGCTGGCATCTGAGCCTGAGCCACAGCCGTGGCGCCGCCCTGGCGGCCATGGCCCGCCAGCCGCTGGGGGTGGACCTGGAAGACGGCAACCGCACCGTCACACCCCCGCTGGCCCGGCGGTTTTTCTCTGCACAGGAGGCAAGTGCCCTGGATGCCTTGGAGCGGGAGCACGGCCCTCAACGGGCGCAACGTCAACGGCTCCACTGCTGGCTGGCCAAGGAAAGCCTCTGCAAGCTCCTGAATCAACCCCTGCTCCCCACTCTCAAGGCCTGGCGCTACGATCCCGACCGCCAAGTGTTGATCCACGGGCGGGGCCGGGTGATCCCCTGCCGGGTCGGCTCCAGTGGGCCATGGTCCTGGGGGTGTTGCGCCATGGCGCCGGCCCGGGTCAGCCTGTGGAGTGGTAACGACCGGTGAACACGCCAACCGACGAGCACACCGAAATCGTCCCAGTTTTGCATTTTTAGCAAGCTTTGCCGGTAATCTGAAGGTGAGCGGTGTTCAAGCTGCTCATTCGTCCTCAATGCTTCCCAAGTGTGATGCCTTTCCTTTCAAGTGATGGCAACCCAAGTCTGGTGTTCACGTGTTTAACACGGGGCGTGGCTGCATCGGTCCTGGGCTTCGCCTGCGCCGCTGCGCCCCTTGCCGGCCTGGCTCAGGAGTCTCCGGAGGACACCGACCCATCTCTTGATTTGGAAACCATCACGGTCACCGGCCAGAAGAGCAAACGCTCCCTGGCGGAAACGGACGGCAGTGTCACCGTTGTTTTCCCAGGCGAGAGCGGCAGCGTCACGGGAGCGGCGGACGACGTCTTTGACGTCGTTGAGCGCCTGGCCAACGTGACGCCGTTTGCGGCAAGCAGCGGCATCGCCATCCGCGGCATTGGCCAGACCGGCTTCGCCTCGGGTCCCGTCTTTGGTCAAACCAATTTTCTGGTCACCCGTAGCCCGGGGGATCTTGTTGCCACCTACGTGGACGGTATTCCGGTCTCCGTCTATGCCGGCCCTTTCGGCCTTTGGGACGTGGACCAGGTGGAGGTGCTGCGGGGGGCGCAAAGCACCGTGTTGGGACGGGGCTCCCTTGGCGGGGCGGTTGTGATCGAGAATGCCGATCCCACCTTCACGACGGAAGCAGTTGGTCAGTTAAAAGTGGGGACAGAGAAAGGTGGGCTGGGCACGTCCTTTTCCGTCAGTGGTCCGATTGTGGAGGACCGTCTTGCCTATCGGGTGGCTTTCGACCGGCAGTCAGGACCCAACT
Organism: Synechococcus sp. SB0662_bin_14; assembly: GCA_009840445.1. GTDB lineage: Bacteria > Cyanobacteriota > Cyanobacteriia > PCC-6307 > Cyanobiaceae > Synechococcus_B. Next base: position 3,593 of record VXNS01000025.1, on the reverse strand, counting down.
TTATTGAAAACACCACGCTGACCGAAGATGGAGACCGGCAAGATCTTTTAAGTCGAAGAGTGAAATTGCTCTACACGGGAGAAGGGGGCGCCGAGCTGGAGTTAAGCACCTTTTTCAGTGAGACGAACGTGGGGACCCACTACGTGGATGCCGACGCCTGGAATGACGGGAAGAAGATTACTAGAGCCAATCCAAATTCACACCTGGAGAACCACTCAACAGGAGCTTCACTGCGGGGAAGCTGGCCCCTGGGGCATCCATCGCTTTCATTGGAGTCAGCTACCGTGTGGGTCAGAGAAGATGCCACAAGCCACTTTGACGTGGACCAGACACAATATGCCGGTAACAAGAATACTGCTACTTTGAGCGACGACATTCGTACGTTCAGTCAAGAATTAAGGCTCCGCTATGCAGGGGATCGTTTTAATGGATTTATTGGGGCTTACTTTGAAGATTTCCAAGGTGACGGATCTAATAAGTCTGACGTGTTTGGGAGAAGGTCTGTCAAGCAGGATGTGCAAACTATGGCATTATTTGGAGAAGGAGAATGGCCTCTCTCTGAAAAAATGGACTTAACGGTCGGCCTGCGGCTTGAACGGGAGAACAGCAATACAGAAATTGATGCAGATGATATTATCAACTTTCAAAAACTTAATTTAGACTCTGGAAGACTTGGAGTGTTAGCTGGAAAAGCTCGTCTACCACTATCACAAATCAGCCCAGCCAACATTGGTATGGCCATACAAGCCGGGCGCATAACTCGTGCCGAGGGAGCGGAGTTAGGTGGCTTGGCAGGGAGAATAGGATCTGGGACATTCATAGAAAGATCACCTATAGATCACGAATTGGATAAGGAGTTCTCTGTTTTTCTCCCCAAGCTGGGGCTGTCCTACAAGGTATCACCGGAAACACGTATTTATAGCACGATTCAGCGCGGTTATCGCGCTGGTGGCGCGGGCGCCAGCCTGATTATCGCCGAGCAATTCGAGTACGACCCGGAAAGGACATGGAACGTGGATCTGGGAGTTCGTCATCGGAGCGCTGATGGTCGCTTGCAGCTGGATTCGAACCTCTTCTATGTTGATTGGCAGGACCAGCAATTCCAACTTCGATTAGAGGATGGTACTTCCGTTGACTTTGTAACCCAAAATGCAGGTCAGTCAAAAAGCTATGGCTTGGAATTGGATGCAGATTATCAGGCAACTGAACGTCTGCGCTTGTTTGGATCACTTGGGCTTTTGTACACAGAAATCACCGAAGCGACAATCGATAGCGATGTGGTAAAGGGATGGCTTGGGAACAGCTTTACCATGGCTCCCAAGAGCACCGTCAGTGCTGGATGGAGCTACGCTTTTGATCATGGTCTCGATTTTTCCATGGCCGCCAACTGGCGTGACAGTGCCTTCTCCGATATTGAAAACACCTCGATTGACGAAGTGGACGGTCGTCTATTGGTTGACATGGGAATCGGATATCAATTCCCTGACCGTGATCTGAGGCTTGACTTCAAGGTGACCAACGTTTTCGATACAAGATACCTTAACTATTCCTACATTCAAACCTTAAAACAATTGACTGAACGTTTGCAAGCTTTAAGCAGCGTTGATCCAGTTAATTTAAGCCGCCTATCGCGAATCAACTCGAATGGAATCGTTTCACCTGGCAACGGCCGTGCCGTCAATCTCATCTTGACGGCCCGATTCTAGCAATGACGTGCCGGTCAAACGCAAATGCCCCCATGGCAGTCGCGGCCTGGTGCAGCAGTTGCACCAGGTTGCAGGGGCGGGTGGCATCATGCCAGTTGGGCGCGGATCAGTTGATCCCAGGCGGTGGTCACCGCATCCAGGGAACCAGGCAACGACTTTGCAAGCTGCTGGCGCCACATGGATGCAAACGACACCACCCGGAACAACTCGCCAAAGCCGGTGATGGTTTTGTCCAGAAGGGGGCGACGGCCTCCGCTGTGCCGTCCCGTCCCGTCAGGCCGGTGCCGCCACTGCTGATCACCACCGCAACCCCCGGGTTCGCGATCCAGCCGCTGACCACAGCCCGAATCCGGTAGCGGTCATCAGGCACCAGTTGTCGCTCCACCAGTTGATGGCCCGCCTGGTGAATGCGCTGCGCCAGCAGCGCACCGGAGGCATCCTCCCCCATGGCGCGGCGATCCGACACCGGAGCAGGGCAACGGGAAGACAGGCCATGGCCAACCGCGGCAGCATTGATGCTCCAGAATGCCCCAAGCCGGCGTGCCCCAACACTGTGTCCCCCACCGCTCCACCATGACCAAGGCCACCGTGCGGGTCCTGTTGTTCGGCCGGCTGCGGGAGGAGCACGGCTGGGGTGAGCGGCTGGTGGAGTTGCCCCGGCCCGTCACCACCGTGGCCCAACTCCAGCAGCGCCTGCACATCCACTGCCCCGGCCTGCGTTGGGCCGTCAATCAGGACTTCGCCACCCCGGACCACCCCCTGCGCCCCGGTGACGAGTTGGCCTTTCTGCCCCCCATCACCGGAGGGTGAACCGCTGGCTAGCCTCTTCCCTTGTGGTGGCCGCCATGGAGATCAACCGAAGGATGACCGTGGGGGAGTGGGGACTCCTGTTCAGCTTGTCCGTGCTCTGGGGCGGCTCCTTCTTCTTCAACGGGGTTGCCGTTCGCCAACTGCCCACCTTCACCATCGTGGTGGCGCGGGTCGCCATGGCTGCCGTCCTGCTGTGGGGTGTGGTGCTGCTGGGGCAACGCCGCCCCATTCCCCAGGGCTGGCGTCTCTGGAGGGCCTTCCTGGTGATGGGTCTTCTCAACAACGCCGTTCCGTTCTCCCTCATTGTCTGGGGCCAGTCCCAAATCAGTTCAGGGGTTGCCTCCATCCTCAATGCAGCCACCCCACTGCTGACCGTTGTTGTGGCCCATGGCGTGACCGCAGACGAGAAAATGACCCCCGCCCGCCTCATGGGGGTCTTGTTGGGGATGGCGGGTGTGGTGGTGGTGATTGGCGCTGACGCGCTCGCCTCTCTCGGTGTCCAGACGGTTGCCCAACTGGCCTGTCTGGCTGCTGCCCTGTCCTATGCCTTTGCAGGGGTCTTTGGCCGACGGTTCAGGGCCATGGGGGTGTCTCCTTTGGTGACTGCCGCCGGGCAAGTCACCGCCTCCAGCGTGATCCTCGTCCCCGTCATGCTGGTGGTGGACCGGCCATGGCAGATGGCCGGCCCAGGCCTGGCGGCCATCCTTGCCTGCGTGGGATTGGCGGTTCTGTCCACGGCCCTTGCCTACGTCATCTATTTCCGTGTTCTGGCAACCGCCGGCGCCACCAATCTGCTGCTGGTGACGCTGCTGGTTCCCGTCAGCGCCGTTCTCCTGGGGGTTGTGGTCTTGCAGGAGACCCTGCTGCCCAACCACCTGATGGGCACGGCGCTCATCGGTCTTGGCCTGGCCACCATCGATGGCCGCCCTCTACAAGCGGTCAGAACCGCCATGATCGGCAATCGTCAACAAACCAGGCTCAGGTGAATCGTTGAGGAGTGGCCCAGTTGAAGACGGCTTGCAGTGGGAACCATGGGGCGTAACCCCCACCCCCCCCAACACCCCATTGCTTGACAAC
>VXNS01000032.1 GCA_009840445.1 Synechococcus sp. SB0662_bin_14 | reverse complement strand
AGGGTGTGGCGCCGGAACCGGTAAGCTCCTCCCCTGCCATGGTGAGGTGTAGCCCTGGCGGGGTGGGTGGAGCACTGAAGCGCTCCTGTAGGGCATCCACCACCTGCTGGGAGACGGTGCGGCCAAAGCGGGGCAACCATGCCGCTGGCATCGGATCGGTGTTCTCGATGGTGACCTCCGCCACACCGTCAGCAATCACTGCCCCGCCGAAGGGGTTGGAGAGCACCAGTTGGAAAGACTCGTTGCCCTCGTCGTGGCTGTCGTTCTGGACATAGAACTTGGCGGTGCGCTCCGTCTGTCCCGGCGGGAACGGCACGATCAGAGGCTGGCTGAGACCGAGGTAATCAGCGGGAGAGGTGGCGCTGCCCGCCTTGGCTTGGACGTAGACGCCCGTCATCCTGGTGGACGGGGGCGATAGCTTGATCTTGAAAGACACCATGCCTGCCTCCTCCTTCACCGTCAGGTCGTCGATGGAAAAGGAGGGTGTGGTGACAGTGGCCAGGTCGTCGTCACTCACCGCCACCGTGGCGGTGGCAGTACTGCCCACCGTGTAGCCCGTGCCGCTGTTCACCGTCACCGAGACGGAGCCGTTGGCCTCGTCGCTGCTGTCGTCCACCGTGGACACGCTGTAGGTGGCGGTGCCACCGGTGGGGATCGTCACCGTCTTGCTGCCCGTGGCCCCCGTTGCGGCGTAGTCTCCGCTCTGGGCCACGGTCACCGCCACGGTGAGTGGCGCGGCAGGGGCGGGATTGGCGGTGAGGGTGAAGACCGCCGCTGTCCCCTCGCTGACGCCTGATCCTGCCGTGACGGTGATCTCGGGCACGTCGTTGTCCGTCACCACCACGGTGGCGGTGGCAGTGCTGCCCACCGTGTAGCCGGTACCGGTGTTCAGTGTGAAGGAGATGGAGCCGTCCGCCTCATCGGTGCTGTCGTCCACCGTGGCCACGCTGTAGGTGGCGGTGCCACCAGTGGGGATGGTCACCGTCTTGCTGCCGACGGCGCCCGCTGCGGCGTAGTCCCCGCTCTGGGCCACGGTCACCGCCACAGTGAGGGCAGCAGCAGGGGCGGGATTGGCGGTGAGGGTGAAGCCGGCGGCTGTCCCCTCGCTGATGCCAGAGCCGGCCGTGATCGTCACTGTGGGGGTCGCCAACTGGGTGCTTGTTGTGGTGCTGCTTGTTGTGGTGCTGCTTGTTGTGGTGCTGCTGCGGCAGGTCGCCAGACGATCCAGCTCGGTGTAGATTGCCTCCCAGTCTGTGGTGTGGCCACTTGTGCCGCACCATGGGGCGGAGCTGCCGAAGGAGCCGGCCTCCACGTTGGCCTTGGCCATGTCGCACACTCCGGCACGGGTGAGGGTGTCTGTCCCCTCGAAGGTGGCCTTGACCTTCTTGCGGATGGCTCCCACCCCACCGGTGGTGGGCTTGTCGTTGATCTCCTTCCAGTGGTCGCCCGTGGCGGGTGCTGTGGTACGCCGTGCGGCTGGAGCCCGATTCCTGAGGCAGACCCTACGGTGAACCTCCTGGCGGGGGGCTGCTAGAATTTGATCAACCGGGTTTAACCTCTATGGCAACCTTCTCTTCCTCAACACCGGACGCAACACAGCAACCATCTGGTGTGAAGGCGCCAAATGCCGAGACGCAAGCAGCCTTGCGTCAAGCCTATGAGCGCAAAGGTCTGACGAAGTCCAATAGCCTCGATGACCTCATTTCCTCAGCACTGGCTTGACAGGACATGGGGTTCAGAATCACTGGGCTAATGGCTCTCATTGAGACGGTGGAAAAATTAGAATTTCTTTAGGTTTCCCAAGCTTACTGGATGGTATGCTGGCCTATGGGCTTAAATGGTAGTAGTGAGCTATTTGATTTTAGAGTGATTGAGAGTAGTTTGATTGACAGTTAGAAAGTGCATTAGGGAAACGCTGGGAAACCCCTCCACCCCAGTCCAGGCTTTTTAAAAACCCTTGCTGTGACAGGGAAGTCAGAATTCTATGTGGACCTGTTTTGAGGTTTTCCAGCGTTTCCTTAGCAAAAGCCCATCAATCACTCTTTCATTTTTTCACTATGTGTCGTCCCAACAATCCGCAAAAAGTCGTTTTTGAAACGAGTGTATATAAGCGAGATCTCAAGCGCTGTGTCAGACGTGGGTGGAACCTCAAGCATCTGAAGTCAATTGTTGATGGGCTGCAAGAGGGAAAAATGCCGCCGGAACGTTGCAAGCCTCACCGGCTATCAGGTTCTCCGTGGGACCGCTCCTGGGAGTGCCATGTCAAGCCCGACTGGCTGCTGATATGGGACTGGAGCAGTGTAGGGGACGAGTTGGTCCTCGTTCGCACGGGGACCCATGCCGACTTGTTCAAGTAGGCCCGGTTCCGGCTATCCATCCCGGCAGTCCGCCAGCCGAATGATTTTTGCGCCCAGGGTTTCGTAGCGTGCTTCGTGGCAGGTCAGGATTATGATTTGGAGTGAGGAATTCGCCGCTCTTGTAAGTGCCAATTCCATGCGCCGGAAGCGTTCATCATCGCTGTTGACCAGCGGGTCATCCAGGATCAGCACCACAGGCCTGCCCTTCTCCCTCAACAGGTCAGCCAGCGCCAGACGGGTCAACACAGCAACCTGTTCCCGTGCGCCGATGCTGAGGTTAGCGAAGGGTTCCTCAATCCCACCCCGACGAAGCGAGACAAGTTCCAGGTCGTCCTCCTTCAGCCGCAATTCCGTCCCCGGGAAGATCATGCGCAGGTAGGGCTGCAAACGCTCACGCACGGGTCCGAGGAAGGTTTCCTTTGCCTCACGCTCCGCATGGCGCAGGGTCTCCAGCAACAGTTTCCACGCCGCCCCATCGGCCTCGGCTCGCTCCAGATCCCTCTGGGCAATCTCCAACTCGCCCTTCTTCTGCTCCAACTCCTCAGCGAGGCCCCGCTGGCCCAGGGTGCGCAGTTCAATGGCCAGATCACGCTCCTCGCGTTCATCGGCGTGGATCCTCTGCTGTAGCGCTCCATAGGCCGCCTCGGCCCGCTGCTGCTCAAGGCGTAGGGCCTCCGGATTCATGTCATCGCACTCCGCTCGCACAGCTTCGCAGGTGGAGCGGCGCTCTGCCAACAACCGTGCCTTTTTCTCTGCCTGCGCCGTCAGCTGGTCATCCGCCACCGTGCGCCGCGCCTCTTTCAGGACCGTTTGGCGGGCCGCTGCCATCTCCGCCTTTTGCCTGCGCTCCGCATCTGCATGGATGCGTCTTTCCAAAAGCCGATCATGAACGTGGCGGGCTTTGTCCCGCTCTCCCATGGCTTGCTCAGCGGCACGCTCCGCTTCCTTGCGATCCCCCAGCGCTGCCTGCTCAGCGGACTGGGCTGTTTCCACATCAGGCGGATTGCCCCTATCCGATCCCGCCAGTGCCCCCAGGTGCGCCCGCCTGTTCTGCACTGTTGTCTCAAGGACTGCGAGGCCTTGGGGCGCCACTCCCCTTAACTCACCCCGCAGGTTTTCCACCTGGGCCTCCAGGTCTTTTTTGGCGCGGAAGGCCGCCTCCGCACTGACCAGATCCACCACGCCCAGGCGGCGAAGCATGGCGCTCAGCCGACTCTCCAGTGCGTTCAAAGCGGTGCGCAGCCCAGCCAGATCCTGGCCGCCAGGCGTCACGTCCAGGGCGCCAAAACCATGGAGACGGAAGACGCTGTTCTGGGTCACGCGCACCGGCTGGCCCACGTCAACGGGCTGCCCATCCAGTGACACGCCCTGCTGGCCCTCTGGAGAAAACACAAGCGTGGCCGCTGCTGCTTCCAGTGCAGACTCCAAACGAATCTGTTCCTGGCGCAGATCCTGAAGCCGGTCGAGATGATCTTCGTTCACCAGATGGTGCGCCATCTCCTCCCGCTTGCGCTCGACCCGTTCGTTCAACGATTGGGCCTGGTGGAATTGCTGATCGAGTTTTTGCAACTCGTCTGCGAGTCTTGCCTGATCGAGGGTCCGGCGCCCCACTTCCCAGATCTCGTTTGCCTTGTCCAGCCCCCTGTTGCAGGTGGCCAACCTTTCCTCCGCCTCCGCAAGGCTGCGCTTGGCGTCACCATAGTCGGGCTCCAGATCGTTGAGGATGCTCGCGGCTTCCCTGGCCTGCCGATCAGCTTCTTCCACCTCCTCAGCCAACGTCCTGCGATCCTCTCTGGCCCTTGCCGCCAAGTCCTTGGCGCTGTTGGCCTGCTCCATCTGTGCCCTTGCCGTGTCAAGCCTCCCCTCGACTGCTTCCAGCCGCCGAATCGCAGCGTTGCTCTCTTCGGCCTCCACCTTCGCCCTGTCAAGAACACCATCACGCCTGTAGCGGGCAAGGTTTTCCTGCAGGTCCCCGAGCCGGTTCACCTGGTCGTCATAGGCCTGGAGTTCGCCGCGCAGTTTCTCCAACTCTTCCTCAAGTTTCTCCACACGCTGGCGAGGACGGCTTAGCTCGGCCCGCTCCCGGCCAGTTTTGGTGAAGTACTTGCCGGTGTCTTCTTCTACCTGGCTGAGCAGTCGGCGGCCCCGTTCCCCGCCAAGCACCTGCCCCACTTCCCCTTCGATGGCTTCTCTGAGAACCGTCTGGCTGTCCTGGTTCATGCCGAGGGGCTGGAAGGCGCGGCCCTGTTCCACCCAAAGCAGCCCGGCCAGGCCCCTGTGCTCCTCGCCAGCCGCGCCCCTCCCCGGCTGGGAGAAGCCGAGCAGGCGCTGCAATTGCTCTTCCGCAGCCTCCCCCTCCCAACGATTACCATCCCCTTCCAACTTTGCTATTGCATTCCTGCCGAAGCCCTTGCTCAGCCGGTAGCCGGTTCCCGCCAGTTGGAAATCAACCTCAACCCGTGGGCTCACGCCTTGAGCGCCAAACGGCATCATCTGCTCAAGGCTCTTCCCGCTCAGCTTGTACCGATCAAAGAATCCACTCTGCAGTGCTCTCAGCAGGGTGGATTTGCCTTCTTCGTTGTCGCCAGCAATCACGGTGATGCCGGGTTGAAGGCCTTGCACAGACACCTGCTCGGTGAGCTTGCGAAAATCCCGGACGGCAAAGGATTCGATCTGCATCACCTTAGTCTCCCGTTCCCACGTGGATTTCGTAGAGCCGGCGCAGGGCTGTCATGGCAACACCCCGGTCGGGGTCCGCCGGGTTGCGGGCGCGGCTCTGCAGACGTTCCACGGCTGTGCGCACAAAACCGCCCCGGTCAATGCGGTCCAGGTCGTCGTCGCTGGGTTCGTCCACCAGGCCATGGTCCTGGACATCCAGATGGTGCAATAAGGCGCTCCAGTCTTCGCGGCGTTCAGAGAGCGTGGCGCGGGTGGCCAGATTTACTGCTCCAGAAAGGGTCAGCCGCAGGAGACATCGGGCCGGGTCCGGGGCCAGTTGGCTGATCCTTCTGTGGAGTGCATCCACGTCGTCGGCACAGCGAACCTCAGCCGCCTCGGAATACCAGAGGAAATGACCGATTGGGACTGTCTCCACTTGGGCTGGTGCGCCCGGCTCGTCAATGGTCACAACCAGCACGTTGCCGGGGTCGGACGAGGAAAAGCTGTCGGTTTCCGGTGTGCCGGCATACCAGGTGCGGTCGTTGATTCTCAGTGTCCCGTGCCAGTCCCCAAGCGCCAGGTAGTCCAGACGCGCAGCATCAGCACGCCCGGCGGTGACGGGGTTGGTTGCGTCAGAAGCGTTGGGAAGATATTCGGGTACCGATCCATGGGCCAGTCCAATCCGAATGGCGCCCTCTGGTGTTTCCCCATGGTCGAACCATGCCGTGAGGTCGCCAATCTCGTGCTTGCGCTGCAGCACTGCCGGCAATACGACGGCACGGCCGCCAGCGAGCGGCAATGGTTGTTCCGGTTGAAGCGCCAGATGTACGTTGGGCGGCTTCCGGTCCTGGAGACGTTTCTGGAGACGGGTCCAGACCGAATCAGCCAGTGCCGGATCGTGGTTGCCTGGAATGAACACCCAGTCCCCTGAAAACTCCCTCAACCCATCCAACATGCGCATCAGGGTGCGGTGAGCAACGGCATTGGCGTCGAAGGCATCACCGGCCACCAGCACCGCATCCACACCCCGTTCCGTCGCCAGCCTGCCAACAGCCTTGACTGTCTCAATGCGCCGGTCCCGCAGTGCCCCGCCAGCATCGCCCGGAATGTTGGCAAACCCCTTGCCCAGTTGCCAGTCCGCCGTATGAATGAATTGGAAAACCAACGTCGGATGTGTTGCTTCTACAGGAGGACATCGTACTGGTCTGTGGACGGTCCCCGGGTGTCCCCATGGGTCGGTGCTTGAAGCGCCATTGGCAGAGCCTCCAGCACCGCTGCCGCCACCGCCTCGGAGGTCATGGTCCCGGCCTGCATGATGCGCACGTCGGCTTGAGCGTAGAGGGCCTCCCGTGCCACCAGCAGTTGTTGGAGACGCTGGGCCGGATCAGGGCACCGCAGCAAAGGCCGCGGGGTGGGATCCTGCTGCAGCCGCTTCAGCAGCAATTCGGGGGCAGCGGCCAGCCAGACCACCACCCCCTGACGCATGACCCCCCAGTTGGCCGGGCGGATGACCACACCACCACCGGTGGAGACCACACAGGAGTGCCATTGGCCAATCTGACGCAACACGTCGGTTTCCACGGCCCGAAACCCCTCCTCCCCCTCCTGGGCAAACAGGGCGGGGATTGTGCGTCCTGCGGCGGCCTCCAGCACCTGGTCTGCATCCAGCCAGCGGTAGCCCAGCTTCCGGGCCAGGATCCGCCCCGTGCTGGATTTCCCGCATCCCATCATCCCCACCAGGTAGAGGTTGGCCCCGGCAAGTCGCTGGCGGAGGGGACGGTGTTCGGGGACGCAGGTCATGGGTTGCATTGATTACAATAAGTTCAGCTTCACGAATGGCGATGACGGCCATGGTCGCGGCCCCCGTTGCCGCAGCAGCCATCGCCAGTAACGGCACCAACGCAACGGCTCCCCATGGCGAGGGTCGATTTTGCCTGATCACGCGGCGGGCCACGTTCTGCGCCAGTCACCGCTACTGGCTGCCCGAGTTGAGCGCTGCGGACAACGAAGCCCGCTTTGGTTGCTGTAGCCGTGCCCCCGGCCATGGCCATAACTACGAACTGGTGGTCACCATGGCCGGTCCCCTGGACGCCAACGGCATGGTGCTGAACCTGTCGGAGGTGAAACACCACATCCGTCGCCAAGTGACGGATCCCCTGGACTTCAGCTTTCTGAATACCACATGGCCGGAGTTGGCCAGCAAGCTGCCCTGCACCGAGTGGCTGTGTCACTGCATCTGGCAGCGCCTCAAGCCCCATCTCCCCGTGGTGGGCATTCGCCTGTATGAACACCCTCGCCTCTGGGCGGATTATTTCGGTCAAACCATGGACGCTTTCCTCACCATCTCCACCCACTTCGCGGCAGCCCACCGCCTGGCGCGGCCCGAACTGAGCCCTGAAGAGAACGCGGCCACCTACGGAAAATGCGCCCGCCCCCACGGCCATGGGCACAACTACCAGCTTGAGGTGACCGTGCAGGGGCAAATGGACGAGCGCACCGGGATGCTCTGTGACCTGGCGGCCCTGCAGCAGGTGGTGCGGGACGTGGTGACCGAGCCCTTTGACCACACCTTCCTCAACAAGGACATTCCCCACTTCGCCACCACGGTCCCCACGGCAGAAAATATCGCCCTGCACATCTGTGACCTGCTCAGGCAGCCCATCAGCCGCTGCGGGGCACAGTTGCACAAGGTGCGGCTTCAGGAAAGCCCCAACAACGCCGCAGAGGTCTACGCCGAGTCTCCCGTGGCCTACCGTCCCGTTGCCCAGGCCCTGCAAGCCCTGGCCAGCCGCTGAGGGCGGGTGGATGCCTGTGCTCGCCATGGGGGCATGGGTCCCCGGTTGCGCCTGCTGCTGGCGGTGAGCCTGGACGGACGCCTGGCGCCCCCCCAGGGGGGGGCAGCCAAGCTGGGGGGTCCAGCGGATCGTCGTGTGCTGGAGGAGTGCCTGGCCTGGGCCGATGCCTGCCTGGTGGGGGCCGGCACCCTGCGGGTCCATGGCAGCACCTGTCTGATCCATGGGGAGGATCTGCTCCAGCAGCGCCGGCGTCAGCAGCGGCCTGATCAACCCCACCTGCTGGTGGTCTCCCGCCATGGCCGACTGGACGGCGCCTTGCCTGTCTTTCAGCAACCGCTGGCGTGCTGGTGGCTGGCGCCAGGGCAGGTTCGGGTGGATCGGGTTCCACCCCGGTTCCGGGGCGCCATCCCCCTGCCCCACTGGCAGGCGTTGCCCCAAACCATGGCCCGAAGGGGATGGCGGCGGCTGGTGGCGCTGGGGGGCGCCCAACTGGCCACCACGCTGGCGGCCCATGATCTCCTCCATGAACTCCACATCACCCTCTGTCCCCAGCTTCTGGGGGGCGGCCATCTCTGGCTGCAAGACAGGGCCTTGATCCCTCCGAACCTGTGGCGCCCTGTGGAAAGCCGTTCTCTGGGGAGTGGGGAATGGCTCTGCCGCTGGCGTCGCCAGTCAGAATGTGATCCTTCCCCCGATCCTCCTCCGCCATGAGTTCAGACCAACTCCCCTCCATGGTCAAATGCACAACCCGTCATGTGCGGATCTTTGCGGCATGCGTCGATAACAACGGGGTGTTGGTGCCCGTCAACGACAAACTCACGCTGGACGTGGATCCGGACAACGAATTTCTCTGGAACGACGATGCGCTGCAACAGGTGCAGCAACGCTTTCGGGAGCAGGTGGAGGCCCATGCGGGTCGCCCCCTCAACGACTACAACCTGCGGCGCATCGGCACCACCCTGGAAAACCTGATCCGCCAGTTGTTGCAGACTGGGGCCATTGCCTACAACCCCGACGGCCGTGTCATGAACTACAGCATGGGACTGCCCCAGCAGGACACGCCCCAACCCCGTTGAGCTTCCCGTCATGCCCCCTCGTCGTCCCACCTACCGCTCCTCGCAACGGCCCCCGGGCCGCTCTGCCCCTGATCGCCGGGATCCTCCCCCCCGCGCTTTGGAACCCGGCCGTTCAGGACAAGAGGGATCCTCCCGCCGCTTCGGCAACCTCTGGCTGCTGGCTGGCGTGTTGGTGGTGGGCATCGGCATTGGCAGCTTCATTACCACCACCCAATCGGCGGGGAGCCGCACCGGCAACATTGCCAGCAGTCAGGATCTGGACCTGGCGGTGCCGGACCCGGAATTCTGCAAGCAGTGGGGCGCCAGCGCCTACGTGATGGACGTGGAGCTCTACCAGACCATGAATCCGGTCACCAGCTTCGTCACCCAACCCAAGCTGCAGCCGGGTTGCGTGATCCGGCGGGAAAACTGGTCCGTGCTGCAGAAGGAAGGGGTGGTGAGCAGCGAAGACATGCGCAGGTGCAAGCAGCGGATGAACACCTTTGCCTACATCGGCTCCATCCGGGACCAGCCCGTGGTGCGTTGCGTCTATCAGACGGATCGCACCGACAATCTTTTCCTGGGCCGCAGCGGGGAGGACGGCAGCGGTGTCCTCAGCGGCGAAACCGGCCGTTTTTAAGGGGCTCGCTCGGGCGGGTTTTAAGGGGTTCGCTCGGGCGGGCGACGGGGCTATCGGCTCTGGCGAACAGGGGTAACACCTCCCGTTTGAACGCCTCCGCAGCCCGTGAGCAGTAGCGGGAAGGGTGCTCAATCAGCTTGAGCTGGCGACAAACCAGCAGATCCGCAACCCGCCCCCGCACCAGACTCCCCACGGCCAGTTCCCGCTCCACCGTCAACACCGGCAGGAAGGCAACCCCCAAACCCGACTGGACGGCGTTCTTGATGGCCTCGATGGAGTTCAGCTCCATATCAATCCTGAGCCGTTGGACCTCCAGGCCACCGTCACTGAGCAATTGATCCACCACCTTGCGGGTTGTGGACTGGGCATCCAGGGCGATAAACCCCAAACGGTAGAGATCCTCCTTCTGCAATTCCGGCTGACGGGCCATGGGATGCTCCAGCGGCAGCACCAACTGCAACTCGTCGTTGGCATAGGGCTGGCACAGGAGTTGCTCGGAGATCTCCACCGGGATCTCCCCGCCAATGATGGCCAGGTCAAGCTGGCCGTTGAGCACGCTCCAGCTTGTGCGACGGGTGCTGTGGACGTGCAACTGAACCACCACGTCCGGGTGCTTGTGGCGGAACAATCCCAGCATCCGCGGCATCAGGTAGGTGCCGGTGGTCTGGCTGGCGCCAACCCTCAGATGCCCGCCCCGCAGGCTGTTGAGGTCTTCCAGGGCCCGGCAGGCCTCATGGCACTGGCTCAGGATTCGATCGCAGTAGCTGAGCAGCACCCGACCAGGCTCGGTGAGCTGGGCGCTGCGACCACAGCGGTCGAACAGGCAGACGTTGAGTTGCTTCTCCAGGTTCTGCACCTGGAGGCTCACGGCGGGCTGGCTCACGTAGAGGCTGTCGGCGGCCCGCTTGAAGCTGCCCTCCCGGGCAATGGCCCGGAGGATGCGCAACTGATCCAGGCTGAATGGCAAGTTGTCCAAGCCTGGCTCCTGCTTCGTCCGAGACGTGGCAGCAATCGTAGGCGAAATCACCCATCCGGAACCGCAATCCCTACCTAATGTGAGCCGGGGATGCACAGACCACCAACTCATGAATCCGGGAACGATGGCGACGGCTGCAGATCTTGCTTGGTTGATTCCGGTCCTGCCCCTTGTGGGGGCTGCCGTTGTGGGCCTGGGGCTCATCAGCTTCAGCCGTACGGTGAGCCGATTGCGGCGGCCGGCGGCCCTGTTGCTTACCGGCACTGTGGGGGCCTCCACCGTGCTGAGCCTGGCCACCCTGTGGGAGCAGGTCAATGGGGCGCCCCGCCATGAGCAACTCTTTGACTGGGCCAATGCAGGGGCATTTCACCTGCAGATGGGGTACTGCGTTGATCCCCTCACGGCCGTGATGCTGGTGGTGGTGTGTGGCATTGCTCTGTTGGTGATGATCTACTCCCACGGCTACATGGCCCACGACCAGGGTTACGTGCGCTTTTTCACCTATCTGGCCCTGTTCAGCAGTTCCATGCTGGGGCTGGTGGTGAGCCCCAACCTGCTGGAGATCTACGTGTTCTGGGAGTTGGTCGGCATGTGCTCCTATCTCCTGGTGGGCTTCTGGTATGAGCGCACCGGGGCGGCCCATGCCGCCCAGAAGGCTTTTGTCGTCAACAGAGTGGGGGATTTTGGCCTGTTGCTGGGCATCCTGGGTCTGTTCTGGGCCTCGGGACAGCTTGACTTCCAAGGCGTGGCCACGGGGGTGGAGGCTGCCGTCGCCCATGGCGATCTGTCCCAGGCCGTGGCGGTGCTGCTCTGCCTGCTGGTGTTCATGGGGCCCATGGCCAAGTCCGCCCAGTTTCCGCTCCATGTGTGGTTGCCGGACGCCATGGAGGGTCCCACCCCCATCTCCGCCCTGATCCATGCCGCCACCATGGTGGCGGCGGGGGTCTTTCTGGTGGCCCGGCTGGAGCCACTCTACGGCCTCTTCCCTGAGGTGCAACTCGTCATTGCCTGCATTGCCGCCCTCACCTGCGTCCTGGGGGCATCCATCGCCCTCACCCAGATGGACCTCAAGAAGGGCCTGGCCTACAGCACCGTCTCCCAGTTGGGCTACATGATGCTGGCCATGGGCTGTGGCGCCACCACCGCAGGACTGTTCCACCTGGTGACCCACGCCTGTTTCAAGGCCATGCTGTTCCTCGGCTCGGGCTCGGTGATCCATGCCATGGAAGCCGTGGTGGGCCATGAACCGGTGCTGGCCCAGGACATGCGACTCATGGGGGGCCTGCGCCGCAAGATGCCCATCACGGCCTCCACGTTCTTCATCGGCTGCCTGGCCATTAGCGGCATTCCCCCCCTGGCCGGATTCTGGAGCAAGGATGAAATCCTTGGCCAGGCCCTGGCCACCAGCCAGTTGCTCTGGGGTGTGGGCTGGCTCACGGCAGGTCTCACCGCCTTCTACATGTTCCGCCTCTACTTCCTCACCTTCGAGGGGAGCTTCCGCGGTCACGATGGAGACATGCAGGCCCGGTTGTTGGCGGCGGCCGGCCATGGGGGAGACCGGGAGCAGGACCACCATCACCACGAGCCTGGACCCTTACGGGAATCAGCCTGGTCCATGACCCTGCCCCTGCTGGTGCTGGCCGTCCCTTCCCTGTTCGTTGGTCTGCTGGGGGTCCCCTGGAATTCCCGCTTTGCCGCGCTGCTGGATCCCCACGAAGCCCTGGTGTTGATGGAGGAGTTTTCCTGGTCCCACTTCCTGCCCCTGGCGGGGGCATCCGTGGCCATCGCCCTGGTGGGCATTGCCCTGGCCACCGTGGCCTATGGATTCGGATGGGTGGACCTGGGGCGTGCCGTGGCCCGGCGGTTGCCTGCGCTGAACGCTTTTCTGGCCAACAAGTGGTACCTGGACGCCATCAACGAGCGGTTGTTCGTCCAGGGCAGTCGTCGCTTGGCGCGCCAGGTGCTGGAGGTGGATGCAAAGGTGGTGGACGGGGCCGTGAACCTGACCGGTCTTCTGGCCCTGGGCAGTGGCGAGGGCCTGAAATACCTGGAAACGGGACGGGCCCAGTTCTATGCCCTGGTGGTGTTTGCCGGGGTGGTGGGCATCGTTGTGTTGTTCGGCTTTCGGTGAGGCGCTTCTGACCGGCCAAGGCAGCCCAACAGCGGCGTGCATCTTGTGGGAATCCTGGCTTAGTGTGGATTCACGTGGACCATGGTCATGCCCTTCAGCGTTCTGTTTTCCGTCTTTGGCATGGGTGTTGCCCTGATGGGCCTCCAGATCCGTCTGTCCGGCCAGGTGAGAGATCAGATTCGAGGGGTCCATGGGGAGGTCAAAGACCTCAGCAGCCGCATTGAGCGGGTGGAAGAACGGCTCAACGGCCGCATCGACCAGGTGCGCGACGAACTGAACGGTCGCATTGACCAAGTGCGTGATGAGGTCAAGAGTGTTCGTGACGAACTGGGTGGCCGCATTGACCAGGTCAGTGGCGACATCAAGGAGGTGCGGGGAGAGGTGGTGTTTATCAAGGGTCACCTCTCCGCCGTCCTGGCGTTGGGCTTGTCCAAGAAGGTTGAAACGCCGTGAAGACGTGAATGCTGGCTCAGCGCCAGGGCGGGGACGGCCGAGGAGCGCCACGGTCACCCGCCGCCCTGGGTCGTCAACCGCCAACGGCGTGTTCCCGTCCCGAGGCTCCACCGGACTCCTGGGGCCGAGGCGGCGGTATGCAAGGGGTTGATGCCCCTCAGCTTTCACCCGGGCTGCCAAAGAAAGATTGACAGAAAGCATGGAAATGACTAGACTTTGCGCAAGTCTAGTCTTCGATCCTCCTATGCCTCAAAATTCAGGCGCACGCCAGCACGCCAGCACGCCAGCACGCCAGCATAGCTAAATTCTCAGAGCTTAGGTGCGCACTTGAAAGATTTCGTAATAAAATACTTCGTAGCATTTTCCTGGCGAGGCTCAGCCTCTCTTCCGGTTCTTCTTTACGCCAGTCCCACCCACAGGACAGCACACCTCAACTTCTTCGACAGGTTGCCATACCTCGCTTCTTCTCTCGGCTACTGATTGTCCCTGCTGTCGCTGGTTTTTTCCTGCTTCCCTATCGGGGTAGCGCCCAGGGCAGCCGCGGGTCCACTCCACAGCCCGGCCATGAACAAGGGCTGGAAGTTCCGGACAACAACTCGATTCTGCTGGACCTGAACAAAGCCGACGAAAACCATGTCTTCAGCCAGACCTCTGACCAGGACGACCAAGACCTCGCCCAGGCTTTTGAAAGAGCCGGAAATCAAATCATAGGCAAAATTGAAGAAATATGCTCAAGCCAGTTTACAGATCAACCTACTATAAGGTTGATTGATTTAGATCGAATTATCGCTGAAGCTGTTGAAAAGGAAATACTTTTACCAGAATTCTCAAGGGATACTCTTCAAATGCTCTTAAGATCAGTACTCCTGCAATATCCTCATTTCAAGGAAGAAGTCCGAAAACTAAATGACTATTATTTGTACCATCATTTGCCAGGAAATAAAAATACGCCTAATACTCACATCCTCAGTACGATACCCTTGCCACTTACAACACCATTAATGATGAAGATAGGAGACTATTTATCTCGTGTACTGGACAGACGAATATCACTCCTTCTCATAGCTCCAGCCGTGTTAGGTGTTATATGGTTTAATAGGTCTAATAAAGATAATAAAGATTCACGAGATAAACAACTAAACCGCTCACGGCTACTAGATCCGCCTATAACAGATCCACCTATAAGTCCACGCTTTCTATGTTCAGAAATAAACATGGAAATTCATAATGAGTCTGAGGACACAATAGCTCCATAGTGTCCATCATCTGACCACCCCCTACTCCCTATCCTCCATGTCTCTCCAGCCTCATCACCAGCACCGTTTGATCTCGGCAGATTCAACTTCCCAGAAACAATTTAACACCACGCCCCCAGCAGCACCTCCCCAATCCGACGGTATTGCCCCTTCTCCATGCCGCCATGGCCATGAGCCGCAAGTATCATTCCGGCACAAACGTCAGTTGCTTTCCAAAGCGGATCCAGACGCAAGCTCCCTGACTCCTCTCCTGTCCAAATGGTCCGCTGCTGCATCGCTTGCGGCGTTGGCAATTTTATCTTCAGGAGGCGTAGGCACTCCGTCTCTTGCACATCATAACGAGAATAACATTGAGACTTTGATTATTGACCTTACGAATGCAGAACGAAGAGCGGCTGGCCTTAAGCCACTAATCCACGATCCTGCCCTATCGAATATCGCCAGATATCATAGCCAGAATATGAGTAGAACCCGCATACTTGCACACGAAATTGATGGCAAGGGACCACAGGATCGAGCTGTGGAAGCGGGATACACTTGTTCTTTTGCCCCTGACTCTTACTATGGCGTTGGCGAGAATATTCAAAGTCGTAGTAATGGTGGTAGTGCGCAAGATTTTGTACGAGGCTGGATGAATAGTCCCGGTCACAGGGCTAACATATTAAACGTTGACTATGACATAATTGGCGTTGGTGTGTTTCATGGTTATGCGACTCAGAACTTCGCTCTCTGCAATCGTCTCCCCACTGCAACAGGATCCATTCCAGACCAGGACTTGACCATTGATGGATCTGTTACTGTCGATCTATCAAGCCATTTCACCGATCCCGATGACGACAACCTCACCTATACCGCCAGCAGCAGCGATCCCGGCAAGGCGACGGTATCGGTGCGTGGCTCTACGCTGACCGTTACCGGAGTAGCAGAGGCAGCGGTAATCATCCTGGTCTCCGCCAGTGATTGCCCACAGGATTCGGAGGATGTCTCCGCTGTCAATCCTAGTCTCGCTCTCAGCACAAATGTACTGTCAGGCGGATCCGAGGGGGTGGTATGTGGCTCCCCCAGACTCAGCTTTGCGGTAACTGTTCAGAAGAATCGTCCCCCCGCCGTAACAGGATCCATTCCAGACCAGGACTTGACCATTGACGGGTCTGTTACTGTCGATCTATCGAGCTATTTCACTGATCCCGATGATGACAACCTCACCTATACCGCCAGCAGCAGCGATCCCGGCAAGGCGACGGTATCGGTGAGCGGTTCTACACTCACCATCACCGGAGTAGCAGAGGAAGCAGCAACCATCATGGTCTCCGCCAGTGACGGCAAGGACGACGGCTCCGCTAGCAACTCCTTTACCGTCACTGTTAAGAAAGTTGGTCTGGAGATCAGCGAGAGGACCATCAGGATCGACGATCCCCTCAACCAAGTGGACTTTGCTGCCCTGCTGAAGCAAGTTTCGGCCGTGGCGACAGGGCAGATTTTCAAGGATAAAGCCAAAGAGGAGACATCCCGTGTGGAGAGGCTTATTGATGGTGTAGAACAGGTTGTAGAGACGATAGAATTCGTACTTGATTCAGCCAGCCTTGCAAGCGCGGCTACAGATCTTCTCGCCAGTGGACAGGTTCGTACACTGCTGCAGAACGAGTTGGACGGGATCATCGGGACTGAGGAGTACACGGTCCAACTCTCCGCCAAACCGGAAGAGAGCGTGACGGTCTCCATCGCCAGCGATGAGCCCGCCGCCTTTGTGATCACCCCCCAGACCCTCACCTTTACCCCGGACAATTACAACAGCCCGCAAACCGTCCGGGTGCGGCCGGCCTTCACCGTAGCCAATTACGTTGACGGGACGGTTCCCGACCTGTCCACCTTATCCCATACCGTCTCTTCCGGCATCGCCGCCGCCGAGGTTCGGATCGGCGTGATCGGCTCCCAACCCATCCGTGATCGCCTCAACAGCGCTCTGGTGGAAGTTCTAGAGGGGATTGACGTTTTCACTCTCTTCTGTGTAGCCACTCCTCAGACTTGTACGGTATTCAACCTGGGGCAACGAATCGGCAACCTGATCAACGAACTCATCGAGGACACCGTTGTGCGTGACGCCCTGGACAACGTGGCGGAAGCACTGGGAACAGCCCACGGCACCGTCAAAACCATCTACCAGCAGGGTGGCATGGCCGCTCTGGTGGAGCACGTCAGCGAGCAGTTCTCCTCCTCCGGCAGCGACCCGGCGCCGTCCGTTGCCAGCCAGCCCCGTGCCGCCGTCCAGTCCCGCATCGGCGCCCGCCCCAGCGCCGGGACTGGGGGCGGTTCCGATCTCTCCTTACTGGATCAGGTGGTGGAGCGCTCCGCGGATTTCCTCGTCACCCATCACCAGGAGCTCAATGCCGGTCACTTCGAGGCCCACCACGCCCTGGCGTTGCTGGGCACGGACTTCAACCTGCCCCTCTCCTCCCTGGGCATCGCCCAGCAGGATGGAGCAACGGACGACACCACTTCCGCGGCTCGCAACTTTGCCCTCTGGGGCAGCGTGGACTACTCCCAGTTCGGGGACAGGGCCGACAACTTCTCCACCGACGGCCGGAACTGGACCTTCACCGTGGGTGTGGACGGCCACCTGAAGCCGGACCTGCTGGCCGGTGTGGCCCTCTCCCGCAGCACCGCCCGCAGCGACTACGACTACTTCGGCTCTGCCATGGGCGGCGACTACGACGTGGATCTCACCGTGATCTCCCCCTATCTCAACTGGTCCGCCAGCGACAGCCTGGGCCTCTGGGCCAGTGTGGGCTACGGCAAGGGCAGT
Organism: Synechococcus sp. SB0662_bin_14; assembly: GCA_009840445.1. Taxonomy (GTDB): domain Bacteria; phylum Cyanobacteriota; class Cyanobacteriia; order PCC-6307; family Cyanobiaceae; genus Synechococcus_B. The sequence continues at coordinate 44,100 of VXNS01000032.1, read as the reverse complement.
TCCCGGTTCTCCCTCAACACCATCGGCGATCTGGAGTTGTCCGCCATCGAGGAGTTGGATCAGGCCGCCACCCGCCAGGAGCGGGACAGCGACTTCTTCTCCTTCGCCGCCGGTCTCCGCTGGGACGCCTTCCACTCCGATGCCACCCAACTGGCCTTGAAGCTGGCGGGCTCCACCACCTCCTTCCTGGCCACCGAGTCCCAGCAAGGTCGTCTCGCCGCCGAGGTGTCCCGTGAGTTCCCCTTCACCAGCGGCGTCCTCTCCTCCTCCCTGGATCTGGCCCTGCTGCTGGACAGTGACAACCCGTCCGCCATGGAAGTGGTGGGTGGACTGGACTGGGCCGCCGCCAACGACAGGTTCACCGCCTCCACCGCGGCCCGCTCCCTCCTGTTCAGCGGCGACCGTTACGAGTGGGGCCTTGGCGCCGCCCTCAACTACCAGGCCGGGGTGCGACCCGGGGAAGGCCTCTCCCTCTCCCTGACGCCCTCCTTCGGCGTCACCGATCCTGATCTCACGGATCTGGACATCCTCTCCACCCCGGAGGAAACAGACCTGGCATTCCACCAGTGGCAGCCCAGCGCCCGCTTCAACGCGCAACTGGGCTATGGCATCCCCACCGGCAAGGCCCTGCTCACCCCCTACACCCAACTCAACATGACCCACCACAGCACCGTCTACGGGGCCGGCCTCCGCTACGCCCTGGACGACAGCCTGGATCTGGATCTCAGCGCCAGCCACAGGCAACGCCCCTCCGGCAGCAACGACAACCGGCTCTTCCTGCGGCTTCGTACTGATCTCTGATCGGTGCGGGGCTCAGCGCCAAGCGGGTTTGTCTTCGGGTTGGGGCTGGGGCATCAGTTCTGGCTTCACATCCCCCTTGTCTACCTTTGCTCACTAACTCCAATTTTCGTGTCACCCTTCAATGATCAACGAAAGCTCCCCAAAGAAGCCCAAGCCCCCAATGCCAGAGCGACTATTTCTGATCTTGGCGGCTTTGCTGGCGGGCATTTTAGTAGGTCATGGTTCGGGCGTGCTGAACATAATAAATTTTCAATTCCTGCTAAGTGCTTTTCAGGGGCAGGGTATAAAGCAAGATCCGGAACAGTCAGAAATAGCCGTTGCTGGCACATCACCATCAGATGAGGTAACTGGAAAAGAAAAAAACTTGACTGGTGGTATCAATAATGGCGTTTATCCTGACTCACTCGCTGCTCTCCCATCCGGCCAGTGCCTGCGTTTGGCTTCAAGTGACATTACTAGTTCTATTTGGCAAGAGTTGCCGTCCGTAGTGCAAGTGGTCCGCGACGCAGAGAAAAAGGAGCAAGCTATGGATTACGCAAACGCAGCATCTTTCTTCAATGAGGCTAATGCTCACATTAGAAAAAATGCCCCTGAAAATACAGATAATCAACATCAAATTAGTGATTATAAAAGAATGACTATTTATACCGAGCTTCGCGTTTACGAGAATTCTATCAAGGCTCTAGATAATATAGTAAGTCTTGATATATCAAATCCAATTAGATGCGACCCTGATCAGAGGAAGTACGTGATGACTCCCGAAATGGTCGCAGTGGTGGAAGGCTTCCAGAAGCGAACGGGTATTCCTACAACGGGTGATCTTGATTTTGAGACCATGCAAGAATTGATAACGGCTCTTCCTCACTCTTCATCATCAGATAACTGGTCAGATTCCTCCTCTTCCTAACTAAATTTGAGTCAATGTCAAACTTCTTTTCCTTGATTAACTCTGCACCACTTTTGAGACTACAGTTCTCTGCGGCAAGTGGCTTGGTCGACTTTTTCAACAGCCTCATTGAGCCTGGTCGCTGCCCATGACCTGAACGCTTTTCTGGCCAACAAGTGGTACCTGGACGCCATCAACGAGCGGTTGTTCGTCCAGGGCAGCCGTCGCCTGGCGCGCCAAGTGTTGGAGGTGGATGCAAAGGTGGTGGACGGGGCCGTGAACCTGACCGGTCTGCTGGCCCTGGGCAGCGGCGAGAGTCTGAAGTACCTGGAAACGGGACGGGCCCAGTTTTATGCCTTGATCGTGTTTGGGGGTGTTGTGGGCATGGTGGTGCTCTTCAGCCTCCAGTAACGGGCCCATGGGGAAGGCGTCACCACGTGGATCGATAGCCGGTGAAGACGGTCCACTCCGGGGCGGCGGTGCGCTGATGTCCGGGTTGGCCGGTCCTGGTCACCCCCAGGGACAGGTCACCACCGGCCAGGGGCGTTTCAAAGGTTGCGGTGAGATCCAACTGGCGTCCACTGGGCGCCAGGGGAGAGGAGAAGGACGCGCCTGTGACCACACCGTCTTGCGTGCGACCCGTGGGGAGAGAGAACACTGCAGTGCCGTGGTCCACCCGCAGGGGTTGGGAGAGGGAAAAGCGCAGGACGTTGCCGTTGTCAAAGGTCCTGCTGGCCTGGAGGCGGAAGGCGCTGGTGGCGAGGGGGGAGACGTGATCCATCAAGCGACCGGAGGCAAGGGAGGGTTTGACGGCGCCCATTTCTCCCGCTGCCGCCAGTGTCCACCGGCCGGCAGTGGTGTTCAGCCCGGCACTGAGAAAGACGGTGTCAGCGGAAAGTTGACCAAACGCGCCGTTGGCGCGGCTGCCCAGCAAGGATTCAGGTTCGTGGACGTAGCCCGCGCCGAAGGAGACCATGGGCCATGGCTCGGGATTCCAGGACAATGCCAAACCTTGCAGGCGCTGCGGCGCCTGCAAGAACGATGCGGAGAGGCCCTGGGGACCCGTCATGGTCAGGCGGGAAGCGGCATTGGCCAGCGCCAGGTGACCGGTCTCGGTGGCTGGTGCAGCCTCCTGTAGATGAAATTGCCATGTCCGAGGGACGGGTTGCCGGTTGATGGGGTGGAGAAACTCCAAGAGGCGGGCTGCAACGGTTGTGCCGGGCGCCTCCACGGTGAATGCGCCTGCATCGAACCAGAAGGGGGCTCCGAGGGAATCGAATGCGGCAACGTCCTGGGAGCCCAATGCCCGGGAAAGGGCATCGCCCAGGGCAGGACCGGCGGCGAGGGAAGAGGCGGTGACGGGAGCGCCCTGGCCGGAGGTGGGCTGACCAATTACCACGAAGCCAGGTGTTCCCCAGGGTTGGGTGGCGGCTCCCAGGTCCAGGAGGCCATGGCCGTAGATGGCTGGGTCGGAATAGATGCCGTCGTCCTGGGCGGTGGCGAAGAGACGGGAGACCAACTGCTCGTTGGAGAGTTGGTCCCGGAAAAGTTGCTTCATCACCGCCAGGCCGCCGCTGACCATGGGAGCCGCAAAGGACGTGCCGTTGGCAGCCAGCGCCCAGAGATTGTTGCCGCTGTGCGCGACCCCGACACCCTCTCCCGGTGCGGCAATACAAAACTCTCTAGCGATTCCACAGCGGTTGGAGAAATCGGAAATATCGCCGTCTCGTCCAATACTGACAACGACTACGGAATGACCCTGTAACTCGTCGATCCTTGCAACAAGCCCGGCAAGAATTTCAGGGGAAGACGACCTGGAACTACCGACATCGCTGTTCCCTGAATTGCCTGCCGCCCAGACAAGAATCGTCTTGTCTTGTTGTCCGGACTGAGCAAGGGCTCTAATGGTGCTGCTGTAATTGTTGCGCAAGACTTGTTCACTGTAATCCTCAATGCCGCCGGAGAAGGCGATAGAGAGATTCAGGATATCAATCTCCTTACTGAAGACGTATCGAAAACGCTCCGCACTCTGGAAATCGCTTGCCGACAACTGATTGGTTGTTATGGGATCAGGAGAAGGATCGTCACTTAGGGGAATGGCAAACATTTTAATATCAGCACCATAGGCGATGCCATATCTGCCGGCAGCAACACTGGCAACAGCAGTTCCATGGGAAAACTGGTCCGGACCCTGATCCACCGCACCCAGCAACAGCTCCTCCGTGACAGAGCCTGTCAAGGCAAAAGCCTCGTGTTGCTCCCGGATGCCGTCATCAACGAATCCAATGGTCACTCCCCTGCCGGGTAGGTTGGCCTCCTCACCACCTCTTGAAAGTTCAAGATGGGCCTGCGCATCGGCAACGTTAATCCGCTCCAGATACCATAAGAAAGAGTCGGCCCTTTCCCTTGTTTCCCAGGCGTTGGTCAGAATCCGCTCACGGCTTGCCTTGAATTCGGCAGCCAACTCCTGGGCTTTTGCCTCAAGCTCGGCATTGGTCAGGCAGTCGCCGCTGAATACCCTGAAGCAAGCCTTGGTCCGACGATCTTGAGACGGGGGGGACTCTTCTCCCCCTCCGCCACCAACCACCGGCGGCATGGCTTCGGTTGAGGGATTCGAGGCGGGATCACCTCCTCCACCGCCACTACTACCCCCCCCTCCTCCACAGGCTGCCAGCAGGACCAAGGACAACGTTGGAAGAGCACGGCCAAGAGACGGGCTCAGACGAGATTTCAGATTTTGGACGACCATTGTGCTTCCAAACGCCGGAGGGGGCGTTTAGCGGTGAGATGCCAACGCTAAAGCCTCTTGCACCGCCGCCACGGCCTGATCAACGTCTGTTGCTGTGGTGCCACGACCCAGTCCGAACCGTAGGGATGCTGCGGTTTCCGTCGAACTCCGTCCCAGGGCGCGCAGCACGTGGGACGGCTTGCCGCTGGCGCTGCTGCAGGAGGAGCCACTGCTGAGGGCAACACGGCGGCGCAACCGGCCATGGAGGCGCCCCCCGTCCACACCGCCCACGGTCACGTTCAAGGTGTGGGGCAGGCTGTGGGTGGGGCAGCCGTTGCGCAGCAGCTCCACCCCTGGCGGTAGCTTCAGCCCGTTGAGCCCATGCCACAACTCCTCCCGCAGGGCTTGGAGGCGCCGGCCCCGGGACCGCTGGTCTTGAAGGGCCAGGGTCAAGGCCTTGGCCAGCCCCACAACCAGGGGGGGGCTCAAGCTGCCGCTGCGGTAGCCCCCCTCCTGGCCGCCACCATGAAGTTGGGGCGCCAGCGCCAGTCCGGGGCACACCACCAGAGCCCCCACACCCTTGGGGCCGTAAAACTTGTGGCCACTCAGGGAGAGTAGATCCACGCCCCAACCCATGGGATCCAGGGGTACGTGGCCACAGGCCTGGGCTGCGTCACAGTGGTACGCAATCCCCCGCTCACGGCAGAGGGCGGCGATGGCTTCCACGTCCTGAAGGACACCGATTTCGTTGTTGGCGGCCATCACACTCACCAGCACGGTGTCGGGTCGCAACGCTGCGGCCAAGGCCGCCAACTCCAGACGCCCATCCCGCCTGACCGGCAACACCGTCAGCGCAAATCCCAACCGCTCCAGGTAGCGGCAGGGCTCCAGCACCGCCCCATGTTCCGTGGCCACGGTGATCAAGTGGCGCCCTTGGCCCAGGCGCTGCTCACAGAGCCCTTTAATGGCCAAGTTATTGGCTTCGGTGGCGCCGCTGGTGAAGATCACCTGGGAGGGGGCCACGCCAAGGGCGTCCGCCACGGTCTGCCGCGCTTGATCCACCACCGCCGCCGCCGCCAGACCGGGCCGATGCCCTCGCTGGGAGGGGTTGGCAAACACTTCGCTCCAGTAGGGCGCCATGGCCTCCACCACTGCGGGATCACAGGGGGTGGTGGCGTTGTGGTCCAGGTAGGGGATGGTCTGGCGTGAAACGGAGTCGGCCAGAGGGGGGCAAAACACACTGCAACCATCACAATAGGGGAGCATTGCCCGGTCCCGGTGAACGACGAGACGCCCCAGCCGTTGTCCTGGCCCAGCCTGCTGGAGCAGGTGCTGGTGGGACAGCCGCTGCAACCGCAGCAGGCCAAAGCCCTGATGGGGGCCTGGCTCCGGGAGGAGTTGACGCCGGTGCAGACGGGGGCGTTTCTGGCGGCCCTGCGGTGCAAGGGGCTTCAGGGAACGGAGTTGGCGGCCATGGCCCAGGTGTTGCAAGAGGCGGCGGTGTCTCCGGAGATGCCCTTGCCCCCGGCATTGCACGGTGAACTGCTGGACACCTGCGGCACCGGGGGCGACGGCGCCGGCACGTTCAACATTTCCACGGCGGTGGCGGTCACCGCCGCGGCCTGTGGGGTTCCCGTTGCCAAACACGGCAACAGGAGCGCTTCCGGCAAGGTGGGGTCAGCCGACGTGCTGGAAGCCCTGGGGGTCAACCTCAAGGCCCCGCCAGCCGCCAGCCTCAAGGCCCTGGAACAGGTGGGGCTCTGTTTCCTCTTCGCCCTCGGGTGGTATCCTGCCCTTGCCGGGCTGGCCCCGTTGCGGCGCAGCCTGGGGGTCCGCACCGTGTTTAACCTTTTGGGGCCGTTGGTGAATCCCCTCAAGCCGGCCTATCAGGTGCTGGGTGTGGCGGATGCCGCCCTGTTGAACCCCATGGCCACCGCCATGGCCCAGTTGGGGGTGCGGCGCGCCGTTGTGGTCCATGGCCATGGGGGGCTGGACGAGGCGGACCTCGCGGGACCCAGTGCGGTGGTTCACGTGGTGGCAAGGGATTCGGGGCCGCCCGCGATTGTGGAGGAGGTTGTGGATCCGGTCCGGTTGGGTCTGGATCCTGCACCCCTCACGGCCCTGGCGGGGGGAGACCTGGCCCACAACACAGAGTTGCTGCGTCATGTGTTGCAAGGCCGGGGCAGCCGGACCCAGCAGCAGGTGGTGGCCCTCAATACAGGCCTGGCCCTGCTGGCGGCCGAGCGCTGCGCCAGCCTGGAGGACGGTGTTGCCCAAGCCCTTCGCGTGCTGGCCAGTGGGAAGCCCTGGCAGACTTTGCAAGCGCTGGTCCAGGCGTTGAACACCCCGTGAGGCCCCATCTCCCATGAACCATCAACGGGACGCTCTGCTGGTGCTGGCTGACGGCTGGGTGATGGCCGGTTGGGGCTTCGGGGCACGGACCACCGCCATTGGCGAGGTGGTGTTCAACACCGGCATGACCGGCTATCAGGAGGTGATGACGGATCCCAGCTACGGGGGACAGCTCATCACCTTCACCTACCCCGAGCTGGGCAATACGGGCATTAACGACCAGGATCACGAGTCGGAGCGCCCAGCCGCCCGTGGGGTGATCTGCCGTGAAGTGTCCCCCGTTGCCAGCAACTGGCGTCAGCGCCATGCCCTGGCGGACTGGCTGGGCCACCACGGCCTGGTGGGGATTCGCGGCCTGGACACCCGGGCGCTGGTGCGCCGCCTGCGGGAACAAGGCGCCATGAACGGGGCCATAAGCTGGGACGGCGCCTCCCCGGCCGCCCTGCTGCAAGCCGTGCGGGCGGCACCCACCATGGAGGGACTGGATCTGGCCACCACCGTCAGCACCCCTGCTGCATACCGGTGGCAGCACGCTGCCGACGGGGTGCTGGATCCCCGTCTTCAGCCCAGCCATGGGGCCAACTACCGGGTGGTGGCCGTTGACTTCGGTATCAAGCGGGGGATTTTGCAGCGCCTCGCCAGCCATGGCTGCTCCGTGACTGTGCTGCCCGCCACCGCGGACTACCACCAGGTGATGGCCCATGGGCCGGAAGGGATTTTCCTCTCCAACGGCCCCGGTGACCCGGCCGCAGTCCATGGCGGCATTGCCCTCACCCGCCGTCTGTTGCAGCAGGAGCGACCTGTATTCGGGATCTGCCTGGGCTGCCAGATCATTGGGCTGGCCCTCGGCGCCAAAACCTTCAAGCTCGCCTATGGCCACCGTGGTCTCAACCATCCCTGCGGGGCGGCGGGACAGGTGGAGATCACCAGCCAGAACCACGGCTTTGCCATTGACCCCGACACCTTGCCCGACGGGGTTCGCGTCCACAGGCTCAACCTGAACGACTGTACAGTGGCTGGTTTGGAGTTACAGGGGCGGCCCGTCTTCGGGATCCAGTACCACCCTGAGGCCAGCCCCGGTCCCCATGATGCCGATCACCACTTCGCCCGCTTCACCCAGTTCATGGAGAGGCGTCGCCAGCAATCCCGGAGGATTGACCATGCTTCCCCTGAGTCCTGATTCATGACGCCACCTGCCCCTTTTCGTGGTTCCCAGGGAGGACGCCCCAAGGGATGGAAGGGTTCCCGCCCAGGACCTGGGTCCGGGCCCGGAGAACGGCGTCCCCGGGGGGAAGCGGACCAGCGCTCCGCAGGGAACGGTAGACGCCGTGCCGAGGACTGGTCCCGGGAACGGCCACGGCGGCGGCGTGAGGATGACGCCGTAGCTGGTCATCGCGGTCGTCCCCGCTGGGATCACAAGCCCCGCTGGGAAGAGAAGCCGGGTGGCCAGCGGCGCCCCGGCCGTGGGGAATGGCGGCCCCGGGAACGGGATCAAGGGCGGGAGAACTACGGTGGTGACCACCGGCGGGGCCGTTATCCCCAACGCCCGCCATCCCCCGACCACGGCCCTGCCCCTGGCGCCTCCTTCCCCTTGACGGAAACCACGCCGCCCCCTGGGGACCTGGTGTGGGGGCGTCATGCCGCTGAGGCGGTCCTCCACAGCGAGCGCCCGGTTCACCGCGTGTGGTGTACGGGGGAGTTGCGTTTCAGCACCCGCTTCATGGAGGTGCTGCGGGAAGCCAAGGCGTCGGGTGTGGTGGTGGAGGAGGTGAGTTGGGCCCGCCTGGCGCAACTTTGTGGCGGTGCGGTTCACCAGGGCATCGTGCTGCAAACCGCTGCGGCCAGCAGCGTGACCCTCAAAGATCTGCTGGGGCGCTGTGACCAGAGCCCGGAACCGACTCTGCTGGTGGCGGTTGACGGCATCACCGATCCCCACAACCTGGGGGCCATTGCCCGCAGTGTGGAGGCCTTCGGAGGGCATGGCCTGGTGGCGCCCCAGCGGCGCAACGCCGGCCTCACCGGCAGTGTGGCCAAGGTGGCTGCCGGCGCCCTGGAGCACCTGCCCGTGGCGCGGGTGGTGAATCTCAATCGCTCCCTGGAGCAGTTGAAGGAGGCGGGCTACACCGTTGTGGGCCTGGCCGGGGAGGGGGGGCAGTGTGTTGTGGAGATCCCGGCGGGAGAGCCCCTTGTGGTGGTGGTGGGCTCCGAGGGGACCGGGTTGTCTCACCTGACCCGCCAGTACTGCCATCAGATTGTCAGAATTCCTTTACGGGGCAAAACCCCCCACCTCAACGCTGCCGTGGCCTGTGGGGTGGTGCTGTACGAGATTGCACGCCAGCGCTGGCTGGGTGAGTTGCACGGTTCCATGCCCACGCCACCCGCCCTGGAACGTCAGCCCCCCACGGCTGAGCACGGTGAACCGGAACCGGCCCCGGTTCCCGCCACGGAAGCGGGGCAACCGCCTCAGCAGACCGCGGACCTCCCTGCCCCTGCTGACGGCGATGACGGTGGCGACGACAACTCTGTTGAAAGATCCGCGCCACAGCCTGACGAGCCCACACCCGTGGCGCCGCCAGCTCCAGCCCCCGCGTCTCCGTCTCCAGACGTGACCTGGTCAAGTGGCGCCGCGGACACCGATCATCGCCTTGCCGCCCACGTTTCTCTTTGAGGCCACCACCGGCAGCCATGGGAAAAAGCCGCCACAATGAACGTCAATTCTGCTGAACAGTTCATGTTCAAGTGGACCGTTGCTTGGGTGGCCAATGCCCTGGGTCTGGCCTGGTGGGCCAAGGTGCGCAGCGAGGATCCACAGTTCATCTATTGGGTTGGCCCTTTTTTGAGGAGGAGGACCCTGGAGCGCCATCTTCTCCTCTTCCTCAGGGACTTGCAGTTGGAAGGGGCACAAGACCTGACGGCGGAACGGTTCCGCTGCCGCCGCTCGGAACCGCTCACCTATCCCCCTATCCGGCCGACAATCCGGTTCGTCAGGTCATGGGGCCGGGGCGCTGATAGCGTCCCCTGTGTCTTTCCTGCCCATGCCCATGGCCATTGCCGCCCTGCGCCAGCAACTCCTGAACGGTGAATGCTCCGCCCGGGAATTAACCGAGGCCACCCTGCGGCGGCTTGTTGCGGTGGAGCCCATCCTCCATGCCTTCACCACGGTGACGGCCGAGCGGGCCTTGGCGGCTGCCGACCGGGTGGATGCGGCCCGGGCGGCTGGCGAGACCCTCCCTCCCTTGGCCGGCATTCCCGTTGCCGTGAAGGACAACCTCTGCAGCAAGGGCATTGCCACCACCTGCTCCAGCCGCATGTTGGAGCATTTTGTCCCCCCCTATGAGGCCACGGCGACGGAGCGGCTCTGGCAACAGGGGGCCGTGCTGGTGGGGAAGACCAACATGGACGAGTTCGCCATGGGCAGTTCCACGGAAACCTCCGCCTTTGGCGCCACCTCCAACCCATGGCAACCAAGCTGTGTGCCCGGCGGCAGTTCAGGGGGAAGTGCGGCGGCAGTGGCTGCCGGCGCCTGTGCCGCGGCCCTGGGCTCCGACACGGGCGGCTCCATCCGCCAGCCCGCTTCCTTTTGCGGCGTGGTGGGCTTGAAACCCACCTACGGCCGGGTGAGCCGCTGGGGGCTGGTGGCCTTTGCCAGTTCCCTGGATCAGGTGGGTCCTTTAAGCAGTTCCGTGGCGGATGCGGCGGAGATTCTGCAGGTCATCGCCGGCCATGATCCCCTGGATGCCACCAGCCTGAAGGCGCCGGTTCCCGACTACCGCGCCAGCCTTCGGACCCCCGTCAAGGGGTGTCGGGTGGGGATGATTCGCGAGTGCTTTGAAGAGGGCGTCTCCCCTGACGTGGTGCAATCCATCCGGGCCGCGGCAGCCCAACTGGAGGCCCTGGGCTGCCATGTGGAGGAGGTGAGCTGTCCCCGGTTCAAGGACGGCATCGCCACCTACTACATCATTGCCCCGTCGGAGGCCTCCGCCAACCTGGCCCGCTATGACGGGGTCAAGTACGGCCTGCGCACGGAAGGCACCCAAAGCTGTGGGGACATGACCGCCCGGACCCGGGCCCAGGGGTTCGGACCGGAGGTGCAGCGGCGCATTTTGATCGGCACCTACGCCCTCTCGGCAGGCTACGTGGATGCCTACTACCACAAGGCGCAACAGGTGCGCACCCTGATCCGCCGGGACTTTGACCAGGCCTTTGCCCGCTTTGACCTGCTCCTGACCCCCACCTCCCCCTGCACCGCCTTTGCCGCTGGCGAGCGGAGTGACGATCCCCTGGCCATGTACCTGGCGGATTTGATGACCATTCCCATCAACCTGGCGGGTCTGCCGGCCATCAGCCTGCCCTGCGGCCTGGACGAGCACGGCCTGCCGGTGGGGCTCCAGTTGATCGGTAACGTGCTGGAGGAAGCCAGGCTCCTCCAGGTGGCCCATGCCTATGAGCAGGCAGCCTCCCCCCTGGCCCATTGCTCAAGGCCCCCTTTGGTGCAGCCTCTGTTGCACTCCACTGCAAACTGACGAGTTTCGGACGCTTCCCGTGAGGTTTAGCCGGATAATGCAGCCAGCACACTTGAAACGATGCTTGACGCTCTTCCCGTTCCCCTGCCCCTGCTGTTGGGTGGCTTGGGACTTGCTGCCCTGGTGGCTGGTGTGGTGGTGGTCTGGACCCGGGGTCGTAGCTCCGGGGACAAGGCTTTCGCGGAGTTTGGCTCTGAATCCTCCCCTGATGTTCAACAGGCGGCGCCGGAGGCCAGCGAGCCCACGTTCGAGCCTTTGCCTCCAGCCCCTGAGGGGGATCCGGAGCCCATGGTGGTGGCAAACTTTGCCCCGGATCAACTCTCCCTGGGGATCACCGTTCCCGTTGGCCGTCGCCGCCCCGGCGCCAGCATGAAGCCCTTCAAGGAGATGGCCGGCTCGGTGGTGACCAAGGGCTAAGACGCCCCGGAAAGACGCCAGAATGCAATTCCCCCCTCGGAACGCCCATGGCGACTGTTGAACGGCTGGGTCACGTGGCCGTCCGTGTCCATGACATGGAACGGGCCAAGCGCTTTTACCGCTCCCTTGGCATGGAGCTGGTGTGGGACGCCCAGGATTGGTGTTACATGGAAACCAGACCAGGGCGGGAGGGTCTGGCCCTGCTGGGACCCGACTACCGCGCCGCGGGACCTCACTTTGCCTTCCATTTCCGGGATCGCGCCGCCGTCAATGCCGCCCATGCCCAGCTCAAGGCTGCGGGTGTGGCGGTGGGGGCGGTGCATGATCACCGGGACGGCACCGCCTCCTTCTATTTGCGGGATCCGGAGGGCAACTGGCTGGAAATGCTCTACGAACCCCAGGGGGGCATTCCCGCCAACGTGCCGCCTGCCGTGGGCGCCACCGCCACACCCGCAGCCTGAGTGCGGCGTAAGTGGAGCACAACTCCCTGTCAGTGATTCAGGAGGAGGCCCTGGAACTGCTGGGGTGGCCGGAACTCTGCCGGCACTTGGCCGGCTTTGCTTCCACCGCCATGGGGCGCCAAGCCCTGCTGCGGTTGTCCCTGCCCGCGGATCTGTCCCACAGTCAGGGTCTTCAACAGGAAACCCGGGAGTTGCTGGAGCGGGATCAGCAGTTGGAAGGGGGGCTGGATTTCCGTGGCGTGGTGGACCTGAATCCCCTGGTGGAGCGTTGTTGCAAGGGGGGGATTGCCACGGGTGAGGCGTTGCTGGGGGTGGCCACCACCATGGCCGCTGTGCGGAGGCTGCGGCGTCAGATCAACGATCCCCAGCAGCAGCCGGTGACCACCGCCTGCCTGGCCCGGTTGCAGGGCTTGCACCAGCTTGAGCACCGCCTGAACCACTGCCTGGAGGAGGGTGGCCACGTGGCGGATCGCGCCAGCGGCGCCCTGGCGGCGGTGCGCCACCAATTGGGTCAGTTGCGCCTTGAGCTGCGTCAACGGCTTCACGGCTTGCTGCGACGTCATCAGGCGGTGCTGCAGGATACGGTCATCTCCTCCCGCCACGGGCGCGCCGTGCTGGCCCTCAAGGCTGGCGCCATGGACCAGTTGCCCGGGTTGGTGCATGACAGCTCCACCTCCGGCAACACCTTGTTTGTGGAGCCCCAGGCGCTGGTGCCCCTGGGCAACCGCATCCGTGACCTGGAGGCCCAGGAGCGCCAGGAGGAGCAGCAGGTGCTGCGGCAGTTGAGTCAACTGGTGGCGGATGATGCCCACCATCTTCTGGACACCCGTGCAGCCCTGCTGCGCCTTGACATGGCCCTGGCCCGGGGGCGCTACGGGGCTGCCATGGGCGGCATCCAACCGGATTTTCTGGAAACCGACCTGAAGGCCCATGAAGCCGGGGCCGCCGTTGGGGCGGCTGAGGAGCCCATCCTGCTGCGGCAGTTGCGCCATCCGCTGCTGGTGTGGCAACAACGGCAGGCCGGCGGAGCCCAGGTGGTGCCGGTGGACGTTCAGGTGCGCCCCCACCAGCGGGTGGTGGCCATCACCGGACCCAATACGGGCGGCAAGACCGTTGTTCTCAAAAGCCTGGGCCTGGCCCTCCTCATGGCCCGTGCAGGACTGCCGGTGCTCTGCGCCGGCCCGGCCCGACTGCCCTGGGCCGAACTGGTGCTGGCCGACATCGGCGACGAGCAGTCCCTGCAGCAAAACCTTTCCACCTTCAGTGGCCACGTCAAGCGCCTAGCGCGGATCCTTGCGGCTGTTGAGGCCTCCCCCATGGCCCATACCAATGGCGTGGTCCTGCTGGACGAGTTGGGGGCCGGCACGGATCCCGGTGAAGGGTCCGCCCTGGCCATTGCCCTGTTGCGCCACATGGCGGATCGGGTCCGCCTCACCATGGCCACCACCCATTGCAGCGCCCTCAAGGCGCTCAAATACGAAGACGACCGTTTTGAAAACGCCTCCGTCGCCTTTGACGAGGCCACCATGGCCCCCACCTATCAGTTGCAATGGGGCATTCCCGGTCGCAGCAACGCCCTGGCCATTGCCCAGCGGTTGGGTCTGGAGCCGGCAGTTCTCAGCCAGGCCCGGGCCCTGCTCAAACCCCAGCAAGCGGGGGAGGTGAGTTCCATCATCAGTGGCCTGGAGCAGCAACGGCAACAGCAGGAGGAAACCGCCGCCGCCGCCGCCGCCCTCCTGGCCCGCACCGAACAACTCCACACCCAGGTGCTCAGCCATTGGCAACGGCAACAGCGTGATATAGCCCAGCGACAACAGCAGCGACAACAGCAGTTGGAGGATGCCATCCAGACTGCCCAGCAGGAGGTGGCCCGCATCATCCGCACCCTGCGGCAAGGGACACCGGACGGGGAGCAGGCCCGCCGGGCCGGGCAACGTCTGAAGGCCCTCCAACAAGGCCGGCGCCCGCAGAGCGCCACCGCGCCGGACCCGTCCCAACTGCCACACCCCCAGGGGTGGTCACCCCACGTGGGCATGCGGGTGCGGCTGCGGCGCCTGGGCAAGGCGGCGGAGGTGCTGGACGTGAAAGACAACGGCCGGATGCTGGAGTTGCGCTGTGGTCCCATGCGACTCCAGGCCCATGTGGACGACGTGGAGGTCCTCAATGGGGACGCGCCCCGCCCCGCTGCTCCCCCTGTGCAGGTGACCCACCGCCAACGCCTGGCCCCCGGCCCGGAGGTGCGCTGTGCCGCCAACACCATCGACCTGCGCGGGCTCCGGCTCCATGAGGCGGAGTCCGCCGTGGCGGATCAACTCAGCCGCGCCAACGGTCCCGTCTGGGTGATCCATGGCATCGGGACGGGGCGTCTCAAGCAGGGCCTATGGGACTGGCTGAAGAGCACGGACCAGGTGGAGCGCTTCCACGATGCGGAGCCGGGGGACGGGGGCGTGGGCTGCACCGTGGTGTGGCCCGTCTGATTTTAAGCCTTGTCCAGGAGCAGGGCAGGTGGTTTCCTGAAGTTTTGGGCTGGTTTTGGCAAGGGGCTTGTTTTGAGATTTTCAGCCTTCCCTGTTGCTGTTGCTATGGACCAAGTCTTCAACCGTTGATAGAATTCCTTTGATTAGACAATGTACCCTTGTTGATGGATTTCCCTCTGGATTGTCTTCTTGCTCTCGTAAATTGAGCGACCTTTCTGCTCTTATAATAGCATCACGATATTTGTTTTTGATGGCATCTTCATCTGCAAAGATCTTGCCAGATTTTCTATCATAACTTGAACATAATTCTTCAAGTCTCTTCTGGCACTGATCTCTCCCTATGAGACCTTGACAGTCTCGATAATGATAGATTCCCCAAATCTCGAAGCACGGATCAGAAACTGCCAGGTAAACTCCTTTGTCTCTGGCTTTACGTTTTGCTTCCTTGAACTCTGGATGGTCATCTCGACCAAACATTGCCCAGACGGAGTCTTCTTTTCTGAGGAATCTCTGCAAACTTTGTCGCTTCTGAATTGCACAATTAACAACCGTCATGGGAACACCGGTACCGGAAACTATTTCCAAACGAAAACCTAATTCTCTTGCAAATGGCTCCACATGAATTTTTCTAAACACCTCAAGATACCGGAGTTCTGTCTTTTCCCCCTCTGTGACAACGATCATGACCGCTGCCGGCTCCTTGACAGGAGCCCTGCGACGCCAGGATGTCATTTCTCTTCCTCCCCCTGGTCTGTGTCCAGTTCAACCAGAAACTCCCTGGAACTGGGTACCCCGCCAAAACGTCCGAGGCGGTAGGCTTGTTCAATATCACCATGCTTTAACTGGTCGGGAGGTGGTAGTTTGAAGTCCGTTAGTGGTGTTAAGCGGGAGGCGCCGTCGGAGTCCTTCTCCGTGAACCAGATCTCGTCCTGTTGCAGGACATCACTATCCAGCAGGGTAACGTCGTGGGTTGAGAACAGGAACTGGGCGCCATAGGGATTCGATGTTTTCCTGCCAAAGAGGGACAGCAAGGCTCGGGAAAGATCAGGGTGGAGACTGGTATCGAGTTCGTCAATCACCAGGAACGATCCCTCGGACAACGCTTCCAAAGCTAGCAGGAGGAGGGTGAGAAAAACCTGGGTGCCCCTACTTTCCAAATGGTAAGGCAGAGTTCTAGGCTCGCCATCAGTCGCAGAGTGCATGAAGCCAAGCGCTTTCATGTGCATAGGGCTTGAGGAAGTTGTTTCATCCTCAAAGGCACTACGCTCTGAGGATATACTGGACATTTTACGCATCATTTCAATTTGAGTTTCTGATAACTCAATCTCTTTTACGGTAACATCGTTAATTCCAAAATCAGCCTGCTTGAGGATGTCTTTGAGTTTTCCTTTGTCTCTACAGTTATCTACAAGATCTGCAATTAAGGATTCTCTAAAAGACTCTGGGTTTTTAACAAGTATCATTCCAGAGAAATACTCATAAATTCCAAGAAGTTGAGAATGATTATTTTGTGCTGCTGCTGACAAGAATAGACTATTAGGTCGAGTCAATTTTCTGATATTTTCATTTTCTCCAGATAACTGATCACCTACTTCCAGGGTAATTTCTTGATTAAGAGTAGTGCGTCTAAAAAGTAATCGACTGTCTTGCTCTGCTTCGGCTCCTTCCTGGTAAAGCCACTCTTCACAGATTTCTTTTTTTGTATGCTTGAATCCATAGGTGTATACAGGCTGGACTTCCTTTGTACTTGTTCCGTTGCTGATCAATTCTTTTGCATGGCTCAGGGTGAACGTGCATTCAAGCCGAGTCGGCTGGGCTGGGCTGTCGTGGTCCAGCAGAAAGGGTTGTTGCGGGAGGGGGCTCACCGGCCTCCTCTCTGCGTGGGACTTGGCAATCAAGAACCTCATCAAAACCAGGGCTTCAAGGATGTTGGACTTCCCGGAGGCGTTGCTGCCGTAGAGGGCGACAGCAGGCAGGGCAGCCTCTTGCTCCTGGGTCCCTGGTATCGGGAAGACCGCTCCTCGCCTGTCTTCCGGTTTGATCCGCTGGGAGGCGGTCAGGAGCAGGTTCTGGGTGTCGCGGATGGAGCGGTAGTTCTCCACACTGAAGTGGAGGAGCATGGTTCAAGCCAGCAGGCATGGTTGATCGGGTCTTCAGTATGCCATACCAAGGCCTCACAAGCATTCCAGCTGCCCAGGCAAGACCTTCCCCAGCCCAGGGCTGACGGCGCAGCCGGGCCAACAGCCTGCCGGGTGCTGGCCCGGGTCAGCCGATACGGGTCAGCCGATACAAGCGCTCAACCGGTGCAGGCGCCCCAGGCCGGAACGAGCTCAAACCCGCACCCCCAGCCTTGAATCTCGATGGGAGGGATGTTAGCCTGTGACGACCTTCTGCAACGGCTTGCCGGGAGCCGCCATGCACTCCATCACCATTGAGAACTTCCGCTGCTTTGGCGAGAGGCAGACGGCCTGCCTCGCTCCGCTCACGCTCCTTGTGGGCGAGAACAGCACCGGTAAAACCTCCTTCCTCGCTTTGCTCAGGGCGCTGGACGACTTTGCCCATAACGATGTTCCAGACTTCAAGCGGCCACCCTACGACTTGGGCAGTTTTGACGAGATTGCCCATTACCGGGGCGGACGGGGTGGCAGAGCAGAAACATTCAGTGCGGAGATTGCAGACTTGCCTGCGTTTCCTGACAGCCAAGATGAGTGGAGGCTTGCTGTCCGGTTTGGCAAGGATACTGAGAGCACTGCCCCTGTACCTGTAGATTACCGCATTTCTCTGGGTAAAATTGGCGGTGAGGATGATGAGGATACCTGGATCAAGATTGGCTACGAATCCTCTTCTATTAAAGTGGGCACAAAACAGGGAGTATGGGATGTGTCAAAGGACTGTGCCTTGCAACGCAGCATCATGCCCTCACTCAGCGGGATCCTCCTCAATCTCGGTACTGCTGAAACCCCTTCTAGGCTCATCGTCGTGTGTAAGCCAGAAGAAGGCAGTCCTGATGTAACTGTAAAGGATCTGCAAGATTGGCAATCTCTCAGGCGTGAAATACTGGCAAGGTATCAGTTACCCTACGGTTTTGCCAGTGCACCTGTTCGGTCGCAACCCCGCCGTACTTGTGATCCCGCGAGTTCCGCCTTGGACCCCGAGGGGAATTACGTTCCTATGGCTCTCGCAGAGCTGTCCTCACAGAAACCTGATGTGTGGGTTAATCTAAAGCAACGGCTTGAAAACTTTGGACGCAGCTCTGGTCTCTTTGACGAGATCAGAATACGGTATCTTGGCAGGTTACCCAGTGATCCCTTTCAACTGCAGGTGAGGAGGTCTGGACAGATGGGAACCAAGGGACCATGGCGTAATCTCATGGATGTTGGCTATGGCGTCAGTCAGTCACTCCAGATTATTACAGAGTTGCTGCGTGATAACGCTGGACAACGGAGTTCCAAAAACTCTCGTCCACGACAATTCCTCCTGCAACAACCGGAGGTGCATCTCCACCCCAGCGCTCAGGCGGCTCTCGGTAGCCTCTTCTGCCAGGTGGCCGGTCCCCAGCGCCAGTTGATTGTGGAGACCCACAGCGATCACCTGATGGACCGCGTGCGCATGGACGTGCGGGACGGCGTCTCCCACTTGAAGCCGGAGGACGTGTCTATTCTCTTCTTCGAGCGCCGTGGCCTGGATGTTCGGATCCATTCCCTTCGTCTTGATGACCAGGGGAACGTTCTGGGTGCTCCTGACGGCTACCGGCAGTTCTTCATGGATGAGATGACCCGCTCCCTGTGGCCAGAGCGGTCTTCAGAACGCTCCAGGGTGGAGGCTTGATCGATGTGCGCCATTCTCGACGCAAACGCCGCCCATGAGGTGTTTGGCGGCAATGCCGGACAAGCAACCGAGGCGGGGAGAGGATTCTTTCAATGGCTCAAGGACGGCAAGGGTAATCTGGTGGTTGGAGGGAAGCTGAAACAGGAGCTTGACCAGGGAGTTCCCGGATTCCGCAGGTGGGCCAGCCAGGCAATTCTTGCCGGTCAACTGGTGAACGTTGACGATCATCGCGTCAACGATAAAACCGAATACGTCAAGAAACATGGTGATCTCCAGTCCGATGATCCGCACGTTATCGCCCTGGCACAGGTGAACGGCGCCAGGCTTCTGTTCTCCAACGACAAGGGTTTGCATGAAGATTTTGGGAATCCTGAGGTCATCAATCATCCTCGCGGCAAGATTTACTCTACTTTGGAGAACAAGAATTTTACGGAAGACAAGAGAAAGCTGCTGGATCGTCACCGCTGCAGGATGGGGAATTGACCGTCACTCAACTAACCTGCCCAAGATCCGGGATGGTGCGGCGGTGCCTGGTGGGTCCATGAGGCTGGCAGATGCGCTGGCGGCCAAGGGGGCGCAACCGCCTACCGGGAAAGAACCTGCCCTGGCTTACGCCGCCATGGTGCAGACCATGCCCACCGTCCGCGAACGGAGCCCTGCCCAAGCCACGGCGCGCTACGGGAATGATTCCTGGCAAGCAACGGGTTGCTCCCGCCCCATTCCCGCTCCCCGCTTCCCTGGGGACAAGGTCCGCGGGAATCACGGTTCTTGCTACCCCGGCAGCGCCTGGGCCAGCCGGCGCTGCCAGCGGGAGCGAGGGGCTGCCACCCTTATTGGCGGACCTGTGAGGAACGGGGCGTTTGCAGCAGGGGGGCAGAAGCACCGGGGAGGTGCAGAATTGTCTCGATTTGCGCCAGGGATTGGCCCCAGGGGGACCGGCGCCGTCAAGCTGGGGCAGCCGGATGGTTTGCATGGGCCTCACCCACTGCCCGCTTTGCGTCGGATTGGCTGTAGTGGCGGCATTGCGCTTCTGCGCCCACGGCTGGTTGCTGCTGAATAGCGGCTTGCTCCAGGGCGGGGCGGGGGACGTTTCCCCTGGGGTGGCCATGGCTTCCAAGGCGTGACGTGCGCCCAGACTGTCGCGCTCCCGCACTTCATCCGTCATTTCCGCGCAAGCGTGAATCAGCGACCCCTCCGCTATCAACATGAGAAAGCCAGTTGTGGAAGGGGCTTACATGGGCCAGCACGCTTTCTCCAGAGAGGGGCGGTAATTCTTCGTGGTGCCCATAGGTTTCCCATCTTTGCCTTATTGAACGACTTGGTCATTCGTTTTCTTGTTTGTGTTCATCAATTATCTGTCTAGCTTCTCGATTATATCCTTCGGCTAAATCTCGCAACAGCACCTGCTGTGCTGCTTCACGTCCCTGGTGCATCCATCGTCTGCCCAAAGCCGGTCAAACCAGCTTTGCAGCTCCTGGACCGTCTCCCGGTCTTCGCTGGCCAGGTTGATTTCCAGGTTGGGCTGGTTGCCTGCCCCCAGCCCACGCCGGGTGAAATTGGAACTGCCCACCACCCCCGCCCGGCCATGGGGCGAGGCGATGAGGTACAGCTTGCCGTGGAGAAAATTGGCGCGGTGTATGGCGCGAATCTCCACCGTGCTTTGCCCCACCCATGCCGCGCAACGGCGGGCCAGGGCCTTTTGCACCAGCACGTGCCTGGGCTCCAGGCCCCCCTCGGTGAGGGCAAACGCCTTGGGCTCCTTCTGGCCCGGATCCACCTCCTCCACCGAGCCCGGATCGCCAAACAGGAACCGGGTGCGGCCCACAGTGTCCAACTGCTCTGCCAGGAGGGCATAGCCGTGGATGGTGAAGTAGGCCGATACAAGGCAGAAGTCGTCCGCACCGGCCAGGGCCTGCGCCAGATAACACGCCACCGTGCTGATCCGGTTGTCCAGGATGTGGCCGTCAGCCATGGCAATGAACCTCTCTCCCCTCAAGACTGGCCCGCCAAGACGACTTCCAATATCCGATCCAACTTGTCGTTCAATGCCCGGTTCTCTGCCCTGAGACCTGCCAGGTCTGCCTTGACTTCCGTCCTGAACTCTTTCATATCTTCCTTGACTTCCGCTCTGAAGGCTTTCATATCGTCCTTGGATTCGGTTCTGAAACCCACCAGGTCGTCCTTGACTTCCGCCCTGAAGGCTTTCACGTCTTCCCGTACCCTGGTTTCGCTGGCGGTGATATCCAGCTTGAGATCCCTGACATCACCTTTGAGGGAGTTGAATCCAGTCCCGCCAACCGTCGCCAGGGCAATGACCAGCGCACTGATGATGGTGGCCGCCACCGCAGGGCCAAACCACTGACGCCACCAGGGGTCACCTGCAGCGGGAAGGCCTGTTGTTTCGGGGGATTGATCCCCCTCGGGCATCTCGTCAGACTTGTCCATGGGGGCGCTGGAGGCCATGACGCTTCAAACCGGGAATAGAACTTGCTTCCTTTGCCAGCGTAGCGCCCACGACGGGAACGTCATGGCAGCGCCCTGCCCTGGGCATCAAAGAGGCGCCAAGCGTCTTGATCGGGGGTGATGGTGAGGTTGTCCCCCAGCCGCACCGGTAGATCCGCAGCGGCCCGCACCTGCACCAACTGTTGGCCCGCAGCGAGGCGGCAGCCCAGCAGTTGCTCATGGCCCAGGGCTTCAACGGCCACCACCGTGGCCGCCAGGCCGTTGGGGGCGGAGGCCCGATCCTGGGGCGCCCCCACGTGGAGCGCCTCCGCCCGAATACCGGCAGTGGCCACAGGATAACTGCACTGCGCCAGGACAGCCCGCAGGCGCTGCGAGAGGGGCAGCGGCTGCCCGTCCAGCACCAGCCCGTTGGGGGTTGGCGTGGCGGGCAGCAGGTTCATGGGGGGATGACCCATGAACTGGGCCACAAACAGGTTGACGGGCCGGTTGTAGAGTTGGCGCGGCGTGCCCACCTGTTGCAGGGCACCCTGGTGGAGCACGGCGATACGGTGTCCCATGGTCATGGCCTCCACTTGGTCGTGGGTGACGTAGATGGTGGTGGTCCCCAGGGTCTTCTGGAGACGGGCAATGGCCAGCCGTGTTTCTCCCCGCAACTTGGCGTCCAGGTTGCTCAGGGGTTCGTCCATCAAAAACACCGCCGGTTCCCGGGCAATGGCGCGGCCCAGCGCCACCCGTTGCTTCTGCCCACCGGAAAGCTCCCGGGGCCGGCGGTGCAGCAAAGTCCCCAGATCCAGCATGGCGGCCACCTCCCGGACACGCTGCTGAATGGCCGCTTCCCGCCGGGAGGGAACCCGCAGCGGCCGTGGCCATGGGGCCGTGCAGTGGGCCAGCCCGTCCTGAATGCGCCGCAGACCACGGCGGGGGCGGCTGCGCCGCAGGCCAAAGGCCAGGTTTTGGGCCACCGAGAGGTGGGGGTAGAGGGCATAGCTTTGAAACACCATGGCCACGTTCCGCTGGGCCGGCGAGAGATGCTGCACGGAGCGCCCCCCCACCAGCACGTCGCCGCCACTGAGGGATTCCAAGCCGGCCAGCAGCCGCAAGAGGGTGGTCTTGCCACAGCCGGAGGGACCCACCAACACCAGAAATTCCCCATCGGCAACGGTGAGGTCAATCCCCTTGAGCACCTCCGTCGTCCCAGCCCCGGCCCGTGGCGGATAAGCCTTGCGGCAGTGGCGAAACTCGACGCTGGCCATGGGGAGGAGGGGTGACTGCTGCTTATCTTGTCTGTCTGGCGGCCTCCCCATGCCCTCGATTCTCCCCATCAATCTTGAGGATCTCCTGGCCTGTCGCGGCGTGGAATCCCAGCGGGTTGAGTTCAAGGCCGGCTGGGATCCCAAAACCACGGGTCCCCAGGTGCTGCGGACCATCTGCGCCTTTGCCAACGACCTTCAGAATCTGAACGGCGGCTATGTGGTGCTTGGGGTGGCGGAGCAGAACGGCCGTGCTGTCTTCCCCCCGCCTGGTCTGACCGATGAGGCGGTGGAGGCGGCCCAGAAGTGGATTCGTGGTCAATGCAACCGTCTGGATCCGCCCTATCAGCCCATCCTGTCTCCCGAGACGGTGGCGGACCGACGGCTGCTGGTGGTGTGGGCGCCGGGCAGTGAGACGAGGCCCCATCGGGCGCCTGCCGGGCAGGACGGCTCCCTCCGCTACTGGGTCCGCCTCGGTACGGAGACGGTGGATGCCGAGCGGCGCGGGACTCTCCTCCCGGCCCTCATGGAGCAGGCGGCCCGTGTGCCCTGGGATGATCGCAGGGCCATGGACGCCACAGTTGAAGACCTGCGGGAGGCCAAGGTGCGGGAGTTCCTGCACGACGTGGGCGGTGGACTCCTCACTGAACCGGACGCCCGTGTCGTCTATCGGCACATGCAACTCACAGCGCCGGTGAATGGTCACGCGGCGCCGCGGAACGTGGGCCTGCTCTTCTTCTCCCATGATCCACTGCGGTGGTTCCGGGGCGCCAAAATCGAGGTGGTGCAGTTCACCGCGGATCGCGCCGGAGACGTGCAGGAGGAACGCACCTTCAGCGGCGCCCTGGCGGATCAAGTTCGTGACTGCCTCGGCTACCTGGAGAATCTGTCCACCGTCCATCTGCAGAAGCAGCAGGACCGGAGTCAGGTTCGTGGCTGGGTCAGCTACCCGTTACCGGCTCTCCGGGAGACGCTGGTCAACGCAGTGTACCACCGCAGCTACGCCGCCCATCAGCCCGAGCCCACCAAGGTCTATCTCTATCCGGGGCGGATCGAGGTCATCAGCTATCCGGGACCCGTTCCGGGCATTGAGGCCCACCACTTGGCCCCCGACGCCGCAACGCCACCCGTGCCCGCCCGGAATCGCCGGATTGGCGAGTTCCTCAAGGAGTTGGGGCTGGCCGAGGGTCGCCACACAGGTCTGCCCAAGGTGTTCCGGGCCATGGCGGCCAACGGATCGCCTCTGCCCCGCTTCCGGTTCGACCAGCAGCGCACGTTTTTCCAGGCTACGCTGCCCGCCCACCCGGAATACGAAGCCCTCTCCGCCCTGCGGGATGCGGCCCACCTGCGGGTCTTGGGAGCCTCGGAGGAGGCGCTCCACCGCCTGGAAGCTGCCTGGGCCGTGAACCCGTCCGCCGGGGTGCTGGCGGCGGAGTTGATCCGGGAGTACGGAAAACGAGGCGAGGTGCAGCAGTCCGAAGCCGTGTTGAACACCTTCACGGCCAAGGGGCCACAGGGCGTACTTCCCCATCTCAGGAACGTCCTCGCCAACGTGCTGATGGATGCGGGAAAGGAGGAAAAGGCGCGACAGTTGCTTCGGAAGAACTCGTCCCTGCTGTTTGATCAAGACGCCATCGACGCCGCAATTCTGGCCCGCCGCCTCCGGGATCCCCGTGCTGCTCATCGGCACTTCCAGCGTGCCGGTGACGCCATCGATGCCGACCCCCGCGCCCTGCTGGAGTTTGCCCAGACCAAGCTCCAGTTGTCCGGGGAAGCCGGGCGGGCAAGACGGGAGGCTTCCCGGCGGCAGCTCCTCAGGGAGGCCCGCACCCTGCTGGAGCGGGTGCTCCAGTTGAGCGCTTCACCCACCCGTCATGCCTGGGCCTGGCGGGAATTGGCCCGCACCCTCCGTTGGCTGGGGGCGCCGGCCCGGGACGTGGAGAATGCCTACCGCGAGGCCATCGTGCTCCTGCCGGAAGAAACCAGATTTGCGCAGGAGTTGCAGAAGTTGCAGGAACGGGGGCGCCGGTGACGGGGGCCATCCCGTCCGGGATGCGGCGCAGACCACGGCCGGGACTGTTGCTGCGAGCGGCAATGCAATGCTTCGTCTCTTGTGATGGTAACGTTATGCCAGCAGAATCCCCATGCTCCAACTTCATGGTCACTTCCAACCACGAGCGTGTTGGCAATGCGCTTCGCCTCTTGAAGGAGGGTCTGGGGCCGTTTGTGAAGCGTGAGGTGCAAACAGCATGGGATCGTCAACGCCTGAGTAAGGAGACACGCGAGAAGCTGTTGAACAGTACACCTCGCCCACTATGGCCGACTCCCAACGATTTAGACGTTGCAGGTTTGTTCAGACTTATGAAGATCACTTGGAATGATTGTTTCCGTTCGAAGCTTGGACAAACAGAATGCAACTTAGTTTATGAGCTATCAGATTATCGCAACAAGTGGGCACACCAGGAAAACCTCTCCAGTGATGATATTTACCGACTCCTTGATTCTTCTGAGCGGTTGCTGGGAACACTTTCTGCACCACAGACAGAGGCTGTAAAGCAACTTAGAAGCGAGCAGTTGCTGGTTCTTGCTGAGGAACAGAATGAGAGCAAGGGACGCAAGAAGGCGAGCAGTGCTATGGAGAACGTTGCAATAAAGTATACTACCGCCGAGCAAGATTCAGCATCAGCAGGTGAGAGCTTACTGAGAATCCTGGAAGGACTTGAAAAAAGTCATGGGGAAGAGCTAACGACCCATGCAGCAGAAATCCTGCTTAAGCAAGGGCTTGGCTTAACGGATCGGCAAATATCAAAGGAATTTAAGTGTGGCGCAAGGCAGAAAGCTGATTTTGCCGCATCCTACATCAACGAAGAATTTGATCTAAATCGAAAATGTCCAAAAATTCTCTTAGAACTAAAAAGTCCTAACTCTAATTTGCATTTTCATAGTGGCACATATTTTAAAACCGTTGACCAGTTAAAAAGATATATGAACTCTATAAAATGTCATGATGTTGAACATGGTATAATTTTCAATATTCGTCAGATTCAGTTATTTCGTAAGCATGAAAAACTTATTTATCCGGTTACTAGTCTCGTAAATTTGCAAAACTTGATAGGAGATGATCGACTTAAAACCCGTGAAGACAAGATCAAACGTGTTAATGAGATTATTGCATATCTTAAAAAAGTTTTAATCGAAGAACCTAAAGCGCAGGAACGTAGCCGAGGAACAATTATCACTGTTTGGAATAATAAAGGAGGTGTTGGAAAAACTACGGTGACATTTTTCCTTTCCTTTTTATTAAGTAATTCAACTAGTTATCATTATGATAAAGAGCGTCGCAGAAAAATCTTGGTAATCGATTTTGACCATAATCAAGCAGATCTCACAAACAATTTCAAATGTAGCTTAGAAGAATATAGTGGAAAAATGTTAAGACTATTAGAAAATACTAACGACACAATATCTAAAAGTTTTGATCAATTTAAATTGAAAGAATCTATATTTTGTTACATGAAAGACAATGTTTCAATTGATCTTCTCGCAGCAGACACGTCTCTTTGTGATGAGAAATCTGGCATGATCTATGGAGAGCGATTTGCAGACAATCTATCTTTAAGAAGGTTATGCTTAGAACTTGTTAAAAATTATGATTATGTTATTATTGACGCACCACCAAATTATCAGCAAAATATCTATGCTCGAGAAGCTCTTAATGCAGCTGATTGTCTTCTACCAATTGCTTTGTGGGGAGATTACAATTCTTTTAAGAATTATTATTCTGTTATTTATGATCTCCTTCCCAGAAGTCGCGACATTCGTAAAGATGGAGGGCCTGAAAACCTGGGACTATGGATTAATCGTTGTAAGTTAGTAGAAGAGGCAACTATGGTACGAACTTTATTGCATATCAACGGCTTCATTGACAATGCTGAAGAAGAAAAACAAGAAGAGTTAAGTCGGGCTTTCTTCAGTGGCCAAACAAATAAAGGTTTGCGATTAATCAAAGAATCTACTCACATCAGAAATGCTAATTACTTAGACGCTCAAAGACCTATCAGAATCCCTTGGCAAAAACGACCTCAAGATATTTATGCTGACCTACTTGCGTCAATCATTGGAGAAGGAAAATGACAACAAATCTCATTGTTCAACTCTCGGTCATTGCCACCGACCAGTTGTTCTCAACTCCTAAGACATGCAAACCTTCTCTGGAAATGATTTACCTCACCCAACACTACCGCAACAATCCCGAGGCCATGAACACCATCCCCATTCCCGTCTGTTCTGACAGCACGCCGACGCTGCCGTTGCCCACGGTGGTCACCACGCACCGTTACGAAGTTCTTGCCAATCATCACATCTTCTTTGCCCGTCAGAAGGCTCAGTGCCCGCTTGCCTTTTGCCTGCGCCTGAACCAGCCAGAGCGGAACCCCGGTCTTTGGCAAGCAGAGCTTCAGTCAAAGGACCAGCCAGTTACGTTTAACATCGCTGCCCTGGATTCAGTTGACCTTGCACAGGTCTTTGACCATCTTGTCCGAAATGAAAAAGGGCTCGCCAATCTCCTTAAGCGAGCAGAGCTAATGCAAGTGCTGGCAAAGCACCCCAGCCGCCCCTACTGGTCCTCATGGGACCCCATCAAAGCCCTTGCCAAATCCCACAAGGTCACCATCACCAAAAAACACACGAATTGCTTGGACAATTATTTCTGCTTTGAGCCTCAATCCTTACCAACCCTGTGCATTAACACAGCCTCTGCGGAGGACATCAGCCGCCACCTTCATATTCTCCCCTTGGAGACAGGGTTTGCCGATCAGCTTTCCCGGCTGCTTCCCGGCTCTCCCGGTCGCCCCTACTGGTCCTCATGGGACCCCATCAAAGCTCTAGCCAAATCCTATAAGGTCACCATCACCAAAAAACACACGAATTGCTTGGACAATTATTTCAGCTTCGCCCCCCAACCTTTGCCAAGTCTGTGCATCAATACAGTATCATCGGAAGAACTCAGCCGCCACGTTAACATTTTTCCCTTAGAGACAGGGGAAGCAGAGAAGCTTTCCCACCAACTTTCTGGCTCCCCCAGCCGCCCCTATTGGCGTAATTTTAAGGACATGACCAAAGCATTGCGTGATGAGACTCAATTCACTATACTTAAGGCAACACAAACCATCCTTGCCAAAGGATTTCACTTCAATCTCAATCCAGCACCTCCCCCGGTCCCCAACACCGTTCGCTTCCTGCTCCAGCAAATGACGGTCAAAGAGTTACGCCGGGAAGCGGACAAGCGCGATCTTGCCCACAAAGAAGTGAAGAAGAAAGCAGACTTGGTGCGCTTTCTCTCCAGCGGCTGATGAGCGTGTTCCTACGGCGCTTGATCTTGACCCCCGGCCCGCTCACCATAGAGGCTCCACCTGATGGCCTCAGAAAAACCAGATTACCGGAATCTTTCCTCTGTAAGCCCCTGTCAGTACCCCAACACCCCGGCTAAAATAGTCTGGTGCCAGGCTGCCCCCAGGCTGACTCTGCTGGAGTTGATTCATGGCGCTTGGATGATGGCTGATCTTCTCCTTACTCTACAGAAACCGAAACCCTTCAGACATTGAAAAGAAATTCCATCACGCCCCCTGTGGCCACCATGTAGTTGCAGCCTTCGCTGCGTAACCAGCCCCGGACCTGGCCTCTGCCATGGAGCTGGCCTCCAGCAGTGCCGCCAGCCAATGGTTTGGGCGCGGCTGCTGATAGGACCGGCCCCTGCTGCCCTTCAAGGCTGTGCCACGGCAGCCTATTCCGGGTATTGGGGTTTATCTAAGAAGCACCCTGATCAATCGCGCATCTGGAAGATTCTTGATGTCAGTTATGTAGTCTTTCTGCCCATTCTGTGCCTGGTAATATCGTCTATAATCTGATCATTGCTGAGTTGGCCATCTTTCAAGCGTTCAGCCCACTGACGTCCTTTGTGCAGTGTGTCCCATGGAGATCGCCTCTGGTTTTGTCGGCCGCTCCCTGGGTCATGGTTGCCAAAACCGTCAACAACAGAGTTCCATAGGGGACGGTAGACCGCAATCAAAACCTGTTCCGTGAGGCCAATCCATACAGGATCAAGAACCAGCCAGCGGCAACGGAAGTCTCTCAATTTTAAGCTATTGACGGCCTCTAGCGAAGCTGCGTGTTCACGGAGCCTTCCATGCAGGATGGGTGATTGGCGAGGCTGGCCCGCACGGCCTTGTCTTCGTCCACGGGGTCTTCGTCCACGGGGTTCCGCTTTTCCGACGTAAATTGGTTCTTCGTCTGCCATGTTGGCATAGGGCGGGAAATCACGTTGATAGTGGATTGTATAAATTCCCACACCATCGAATGAATCAGCGGGTGAAAGCTCAACTGATGGATAGTCCATCAGCTTGCGAACCGCACTCTTGCCCAACTCCTCAATGCCGAGTGGATTGTACTGGCGGGGATCATTCACGGGGAAGTCGTTCACAATGGTGACCGTTGCGGCAGATGATCCAAAAGCAATGCTGCTTCCGTGCGTGATGGTCCGTCTTCCAGCGATTAGAAACCATCGGTCCATTTCTGATCTTGATGATCAGGTCGCACACAGTAAAACCGGCTTCATCGGCCATGCGCATGAAATCGCAATGGGCCCACCGGGACCGATGGTTATTGACCATGTCGGTAATCTTCGCCAGCAACAGGCCTTCCGGCTTGAGGACGCGCTTGGCTTCCTTCAGGAACGGTGGGTATAGATAGCTCAGCGTCCAGTTTTCAGACGCACCACATGGCATGGTGGCGCCAAAGTCCACGTCAAACCGCTTGCAACTTTTGTCTCGACCCTGCGGTCCCACATGGGGCGGATCGTAGACAACAACGCCAAACGAGGCATCCTCCACACCCACCATGTTGCGATTGTCGGCCACAATCATCGGCTTGTATTGCGGATCGATATCCATTGACACGACCTGCCGCTTTGAACTGCGCCAAAAGCGGCCTGCGTTGTAGGTGGCATCCAATATCGGCTCTACAGGAATGGAAGGATAGAAGCGAAACATCTCTTCAAGAAGCTCTGCGTCGCTGCCTTCCCACACACTGCTGATGGGGGTGTAGAGCACATCCTGCCCCGATGCCGACACCAAGGCCGCAGGCCGCCCGGCACCATGATCGGTGATCAACTCCTCATGGATGAGTTGCTGGCCAATAATGCCCCTCAAGGCTGGTCCCCCCGCTCCGGCGACCAGCCTTCCTTGGGCAGGGGTTCGGTGCCGTAGGTCCAGTCGTCGTAGTCGGGATCGTTGCGAATGCGCTGATGCTCCTGGCTCTGCACGTCAAAGTTATGGGGCTGGGAGGCCTGTTCAGAGGATTTCTGTGGGCGTTGACTCATGGCAGCCGTGGTTTGCTGCCACTACTCTACAGAAGTCCTTCAGACATTGAAAAGAAACTCCATCACGTCCCCTTCGGCCACCACGTAGTCGCGGCCTTCGCTGCGCAACCAGCCCCGGGACCTGGCCTCCGCCATGGAGCCGGCCTCCAGCAGTTGTCGCCAGCCAATGGTTTGGGCGCGAATGAAGCCCCGTTCAAAATCAGTGTGGATCACACCGGCGGCCTGGGGGGCCTTCATGCCGGCGCGGATGGTCCAGGCCCGGGTTTCCTTGGGACCCGTGGTGAAGTAGGTGCGTAACCCCAGCAGGTGATATGTGGCCTGGATCAAGCTTTCCAGGCCCCCCTCCTGAACCCCCAGGCTGCCGAGGTAGTCCTGCCGTTCCTCGGCATCCAACTCCACCAGCTCCGCCTCCACCTGGGCCGAGACCCGCAGTGTGGCTGCGGCTTCCTTCCGGGCCAGTTCCGCGATAGTCACTGCCATGGCGTTGCCGTCAGCCAGGTGATGTTCCGCCACGTTGGCGGCATAGACGACGGGCTTGCGGGTCAGCAAACCCAGGGGTTGAACCAGGCGCTCTTCCTCCGGGGAGAGGGGGACCGTGCGGGCGGCCACACCGGAATCCAGTGCCTGGGCAAGGCGCTCCAGCACGTCGTCCTCCCGTTGGGCCTCCGGGCTGGTGTGGCGTTGCCGTTGCAGCCGTTGGCGTCGCTTGTCAATCTGAGCGGCATCCGCCAGGGCCAACTCCAGGTTGATCACCTCCACGTCACGACCGGGATCCACGGAGCCGGACACGTGGACCACGTCATCATCCTGGAAGCAGCGCACCAAGTGGACAACGGCGTCCACCTGGCGAATGTTGGCCAGGAACTGGTTGCCCAAACCCTCCCCCTGGCTGGCGCCCGCCACCAGGCCGGCAATATCCACCACCTCCAGACGTGTGGGCACCAGGTTTTGGGAGCGGGACAGGTCCGCCAACGGCTGAAGCCGTGGATCCGGCACGGCCACCACCCCCACGTTGGGTTCAATGGTGCAGAAGGGAAAATTGGCGGCCTGAGCCTGGATCTGGCGCACCAGGGCATTGAACAGGGTGGACTTGCCCACGTTGGGCAAACCAACGATTCCGGCGCGAAGCATGAACAGGGAAGATGCCTTCCCATCTTTCCAGGCCGTGGCGCCCCGACGCCAGGGGGGCAGCCCACCACGGGCTCACCACCGCTTCGTGCCATTAGAATGTGCAGAATCATACAATCTTCCCGTCAGCCATGCTTGTTGCCGCCTTTCTCATTGAAGTGGTGCTGGAAACCCTCAGCATCTTTTCTCTGTTGCTGCTGCTGCGGGTTCTGCTGAGTTGGTTCCCCAACTTGCCGTGGGAGAATCCCCTGCTGGCCGCCTTGGCCTCCGTCACGGATCCCTACCTCAACCTGTTCCGTGGTCTGATTCCCCCCATCGGAGGGCTGGATCTTTCTGCAATTCTGGCGTTTCTGGCCCTCACCCTGACGAGCGCCCTGCTACGGGGCATTACCGTCCCCCTGCTCGCCAATGCGAGTTACACCCGATACGTCGTTGGATAGATGACTGCACCGCAAGGACGTTTCAACGGCCAGCAGGGTAGGGAGTACGTCAATCGGCGCACGAAAATTGTGGCCACCATTGGCCCTGCTACGGATAGTGCCCAGCGCATTCAACAGTTGATCCGGGCTGGCGCCACCACGTTTCGGCTGAACTTTTCCCACGGCAGCCATGCCGACCATGCCCTGCGGGTGGCCACCATCCGCCAGGTGGCCCACCAGATGAACCAGAATATTGGCATCCTTGCGGATTTGCAAGGTCCCAAGATTCGTCTGGGGCGCTTCCAGGACGGCCCCATTCGACTGGCCAAGGGGGACCACTTTCAGCTCACCTCCAGGCCCGTGGCCTGTAGCCAGACCATTGCCCAGGTCACCTACAACGCCCTGGCGGAAGAAGTGATGGCGGGAGCCCGCATCCTGCTGGATGACGGCAGGGTGGAAATGCGGGTCACCGCCGTGGACCTGGAGGCGCAAACCCTCCACTGCCAGGTGGTGGTGGGTGGAATGCTCTCCAACAACAAGGGGGTCAATTTCCCGGACGTGCAGCTCTCCGTCAGCGCCTTGACAGACAAGGACCGCACGGATCTGCGCTTTGCGCTTCACCAGGGGGTGGATTGGATTGCGTTGAGCTTTGTGCGCAATCCCGAAGACATGGTGGCGGTCAGGGAGTTGATCCGCGGCCATGGCTATGGCACTCCTGTAGTGGCCAAGATCGAGAAGTTCGAAGCCATCACCCGCATTGACGAGATCCTGCCCCTCTGTGACGGCGTGATGGTGGCCCGGGGGGATCTGGGGGTGGAAATCCCCCCGGAGGACGTGCCGTTGCTGCAAAAAGAGTTGATCCGCAAGGCCAACTGCCTGGGGATCCCCATCATCACCGCTACCCAGATGCTGGACAGCATGGCCACCAATCCCCGTCCCACCCGGGCGGAGGTGAGTGACGTGGCCAACGCCATTCTGGACGGCACCGACGCGGTGATGCTCTCCAACGAGACCGCCGTGGGGCAATACCCGGTGGAGGCGGTGGAGATCATGGCCACCATCGCCAGGCGCATTGAGCAGAACTACCCCCAGCCCCGCTTCACGGGGAATTGCCAGCACACCATCCCCAACAGCATCAGCCAGGCGGTGAGCACCATCGCTTGCCAACTGGAGGCCGCGGCCATTGTGCCCTTGACCCAGAGTGGGGCCACAGCCCGGAACGTGAGCAAGTTCCGTCCCACCACCCCAATTCTGGCCGTCACCAGTCAGATGCAGGTGGCGCGGCAGTTGCAGTTGGTGTGGGGGGTCTATCCTCTCTTGGTGGATACCCAATCCTCCGGCAGCCGCACCTTTACGCTGGCGTTGGGCGTTGCCCGGGAACAAGGCCTTCTGCAGGCGGGAGATCTTGTGGTGCAGACCGCCGGTACCCTGGCGGGCGTCAGCGGATCCACGGACCTGATTCGCGTCGGCATTGTGGCTGCGGTGTTGGGGAAAGGTCTGGGGGTGGGCAACTCGTCCGTCACCGCCCGGGCCCGGGTGGCCCGTTCTCCCCAGGATGCCCGCCATCTGGAGCCCGGCGAGGTGCTGGTGGTGCATCAAACCTCTGCGGCTTACATAGACGTCATTCGCCGTGCCGGGGGCATTCTCACCGAGTCGGGAGGCTTGCGAAGCCATGCTGCGGTTATTGGTCAGCGGCTGCGCATCCCCGTCATTGTGGGTGTCCCTGGCGCCACGCAATCCGTGCGCCAGGGGGAGGTGATCACCCTGGATCTCCCCCATGGTGTGGTGAAAAGCGGCAGCAACGACTTGGGGACCCACCACCCCTAGGGGGCTGACCCGTTGACCCTGGGACTGCCCTGACTCAACCTGACTCAACCTGACTAAAGTCCCTCCATGGCTCTTCCCTGGCGAGAAACCTGGTCCATGGCCTGGAGTGCTCTGCGGGCCAGCCCCCTCCGCAGCCTGCTGACCGTCCTGGGCATCGTCATTGGCAATGCCTCGGTGATCATCCTGGTGGGCATTGGCCAGGGGACCCAAAAGCTGGCCAACGAACAACTGGACAGTCTCGGCAGTAACGTGTTGTTTGTGGTGCCGGGGGACGGGCGTCGCCGGTCAAGTGCGGCCAGGCCGCGCACGTTGGTGCTGGAGGATGCAGAGGCGATCGCCAGCCAGGTGCCCAGTGTGCGTCGCGTCGCGCCCCAAATTTCCTCCAATCAGATTATCCGTGTGGAAGGGCGCAGCACCAGCGTGCCCGTGTATGGCGTCACGCCCGAGTTCCTGCTGGTGCGCCAGTTCGATGTGGAGCGGGGCCATTTCATCGCCCAGTCGGATTTTGACGGCAGCCGGTCGGTCGTTGTTCTCGGATCCGCCCTGGCAAGCAAGCTCTCCCCCGGCGCCGACCCCTTGGGCCAACGCATCCGCATCGGCACCAGCAGCTTTGTGGTGATTGGCGTGATGGAGGAGAAGGGGTCGTTTTTCGGGGAAAACCAGGACGAGGTGGCCTATGTGCCCCTGAGCACCATGGTGAACCGCATCACGGGGCGAGACCCCACCTACGGCGTCTCCCTCACCTTCGTCAGCGTGGAGGCCAATGACCAGAGCAAAGTCAATGCCGCCAACTTCCAAATCACCAATCTCCTCCGTCAGCGGCACAAAATCCCCGACTCCGGGGAAGACGACTTCGTTGTGCGCACCCAGAAGGAAGCTGCCGCCATCGTCACCACCATCACCGGGGGGCTCACCATCCTGCTGGGATCCATTGGCGGCGTTTCCCTGCTGGTGGGCGGTGTGGGCATCATGAACATCATGCTGGTGGCGGTGAGTGAGCGCACCGCGGAGGTGGGCTTGCGCAAGGCCCTGGGGGCCCGCCGCCGGGATGTGCTGCTCCAGTTCCTGATAGAAGCTGCTGTGCTGGCCAGCATGGGGGGGATCATCGGCAGCGGTCTTGGCCTGGGCGCCGTGACCTTGGTGGCGGCCGTCACCCCCTTGCCCGCCTTCGTCGGCCCTGGAACGGTGGTGTTGGCCGTGGGGGTATCGGGGGGTATCGGGGTCTTTTTTGGCGTGGTTCCGGCACGGCGCGCCGCACGCCTGGATCCCATTGCAGCCTTGCGCCGTCTATAGGTGCTTGAAGAGAAAGTCAGCCAAGGCCATGGACAACGTGCAACTGCTCGTCGATCTGCATCAAGACGCTCCGCGGCAAGGTCCGGGTGGCGAGGAACAAACACGTCTTGCGATCACGCTTTCAGGGCTCAAACGGTCAAGTGAACTGAAGATTGCTGATATTGGCTGTGGCTCTGGCCCATCAACTCTTGTGCTGGCCGATGCACTTGATGCACACGTCATTGCCGTCGATATTATCCCGGAATTTCTGGACAAACTTGCAGATGCCGCCAGCCGCACCGGGGTTGCCGATCATGTCGTCACCCGCACGGAGTCGATGGATGAACTGTCTTTTGCGGAGGAAGAACTCGATGCCGTCTGGTCGGAGGGCGCAATCTACAACATGGGATTTGCAGAAGGGATTGAAGCATGGCGGAAGTACCTGAAGCCGGGCGGAATCCTTGCCGTGTCCGAACTGACCTGGCTCACTGATGAGCGCCCGGAGGAACTTCAGGCCTATTGGGATAAAGAGTACCCGAAGGTGGATATCGCTTCCGCCAAGCTGGCCACCCTGGAACGCCTCGGGTTCTCTCCGATAGGTTACTTCGTTCTGCCCGAGAACTGCTGGCTCGATAATTACTATCGCCCGCTACAGAAGCGCTTTGCTGGATTTCTGGAGCGGCATAAGAAATCTGACGCAGCACGGGTGATTGTAAAAAATGAAGAGAATGAAATCCTGCTTTATGAAAAGTATAAAGACTTTGTCGGTTATGGTTATTACATTGCCCGAAAAGAGCAGTTCCTGGGATCCCGTTTGTAGACCAATATGTGCCGCCACTGCTGTCGCCAATCTCCCGGGACCAACGAGGAAGAGCCAGGGTGACGGTATGGTCGTGTGTTTGCCCATAGGCGCCATCTTCTGGCCATCTTGGGTAAAGACACCGATCCCCTGCCCCCGGGCAACGACCAGAGTCCGAGCATGGTCGATACTGGATTTGAACCAGTGACATCATCCGTGTGAAGGATGCGCTCTACCGCTGAGCTAATCGACCGAGAACGAGGACTAATCTTACCACCTTACAAGAGCTGGCCCCATGGTGAGCTTAGTGGACTGAAAAGCGGAGCTTCACGTCCGGCTGTCAATGACTCCCATGGCCGTGATGGTCACCACGGGATGGGTGGGGTGTGCTGCCGTGGTGGGGATCCTTGGCGCCAGGACCAAGGCGCACCAGACCCATGCTTCCCGCATCGCTACCCACAAACCAGACCCCCATGGTGCTGACCCCGGCCGTAAGCACCCCCATGCCCACCACCGAGCCGGTGATCAACCCCATGGCCACAGCGCCAAGGCTCACCACCCCCATGGGCACCACCCCGATGGCCACCACCCCCATGGGCACAATGCCAATGGAAACCACCCCCAGCGGGGCAATGCCAAAGGCAATTGTCTTGGGTCGCGAGCCGCAATGGGCCGGCTTGGATTCGGCGGGAGTGGTCAAGGCAGGACTCTTCTGGAGACAGGATTGGACACGGCAGACGGCTAGCCGGCAGATGGCCGGCTGACCAAGCTGGGCCGGGGCTGATGGCGGCGCTTGGCCAACTCCAACAGGACCTGGCGCCAGGATACGCCATGGTGAGCCAGGGCCACGAGCATGTGGTAGAGCACGTCAGCGGCTTCGGCGCTGATGGCTTCGGCGTCATCGTCCTTGCAGGCCATCACCAACTCTGCCGATTCCTCGCCGATTTTCTTGAGAATGCGGTTGTCTCCGCCACGGAAGAGGGCGTTGGTGTAGCTGCCGATCTCCGGCTGCCGGCGGCGCTGCACAATCAGTTGATACAGCTCGGATGCTGCGTCAACCGGGGGTGCCGTGGCGTGGGGGCCGCCGTGGGACGGGTGGGCTCCGGAGTCGTAAAAGCAACTGCGGGCGCCGGTGTGGCAGGCCACGTCCCCCACCTGCTCCACCGTGAGCAACAGCACGTCCTGATCGCAGTCGTAGCGCAACTGGCGCACCCGCTGATAATGGCCGGAGGTGCCCCCTTTGTGCCAGAGTTCCCGGCGGGAGCGGCTCCAGTAGTGGGCCTCCCCTGTGGCCACGGTTTGCTCCAGGCTGGCCCGATTCATCCAGGCCACCATCAGTACGGCGCCATCCAGCCAATCCTGGGCGACGGCGGGAATCAGCCCTGCATCGTCAAAACGCAGCATCTCCAGGGGAGGGCATTGCAAGGGCTGATGGGAGGGGACGGAAGACACGGGCAGGGCGCCATGGTCCGGCTCCGGGGCAGCAGAATGGGTCATGGTCCGTTGAACCTTCGGTGATTGTCCCCCACAGTGGACCGTCCCGGCCATGACCCCCACCCCTCCTGCCCGGCCATGGGTCGTCCTGTCTACACCTGCAGCAAAGCCTTTACGGATTTCCCCTGCTGTCACCGCCAGTGGCGCCACCAGGGCCACTGTCGTTTTGTCCATGGCTATAGCCGCTCCTTTATCTTCTGGTTTGCCGCCACCCACCTGGACGAGCACGGCTTTGTGGTGGATTTCTCCAGCCTGGGTCCTCTGCAGCGGCAGTTGGCGCAGCAGTTTGATCACACCTTTCTGGTGAACAGCGACGACCCCCTGCTGGCGGAGTGGCAACGGCTGCACCAGTTGGGTGCCCTGGATCTGCGGGTGCTGGAGAACGTGGGCATGGAGGCCACGGCCAGGCTGGTGTGGGGATGGGCCAATGCCCTGCTCCGGCAGCGGGATCAGGGGCGCTGCTGCTGCTGGAAAGTGGAAGCCCGGGAAAACGACAGCAACAGCGCCTGCTATGAGCAGTGCCCCGACTGGTATGACAATTAACGCAGCAACAGGACCAGCAGCAGAGAGGTCATGGCGAGCCTGGGCATCAATCTCGATCACGTCGCTACGGTGCGTCAAGCACGCCGCACCGTGGAACCTGACCCCGTTCAACTGGCAGCCCTGGCGGAGCTGGGGGGCGCCGACGGCATCACCGTTCACCTGCGGGAAGATCGGCGCCACATGCAAGACCGGGATGTGGAGTTGCTACGCCACACCCTGCGCAGCCGCCTCAACCTGGAGATGGCCGCCACGGACGAGATGGTGACCACGGCCCTGCGGGTGCGCCCCCAGCAAGTGACCCTGGTGCCTGAGCGCCGTCAGGAGGTGACCACGGAAGGGGGGCTGGACGTGGTGCAGCAACTGCCGACGCTGCGCCAAGTGGTGGAACGCCTCCAGGGGGAAGGCATTCCCGTGAGCCTGTTTGTGGATGCCGAGGCGGATCAACTGCAAGCCTGCCGGAGGTCTGGAGCCCAGTGGGTGGAGCTGCACACCGGCGCCTATGCCAACGCCGCCAGTCCCGCTGCTGAACTGGCCCGTCTCCAGGCAGGAACCCGCTTGGCCCGCGCCTTGGGGTTACGGGTGAACGCAGGCCATGGTCTCACCTATCAAAACGTGGAACCCGTGGCCGCCATCCCCCACATGGAAGAGCTCAACATTGGTCATACCATTGTGGCCAGAGCCCTGGCCGTGGGCTTGACCACCGCTGTTCGCCAGATGAAGGCCTTGATCCAGAATCCCCGTCAACATCTTCCGGTTACCGAGGATTGATGGCCACCTACCATTACGTTGCCGCCAGTGAACGCTTCCTCTGTGAGGAGGAACCCCTTGCCGAAGTGTTGCGGGAGCGGCGCGAGCATTACAAGGACCAGGGCAAGACCGTGGATTTCTGGTTGGTGCGCCAGCCGGCCTTTCTGGAGGCGGAGCCTGTCAAGGCTGACGGCGCCGCCGTTCCCCGTCCTGCAGCAGCGGTGGTGTCCACGGACGCCAAGTTCATCGACTTCATGAAGCTGCGCCTGGAATGGGTGGCCAGAGGGCAGTTTGAAGCGCCCACCCCGGCCGTTCCCGATCCCCTGGCCAGCCTCTAAGGCTGCGACGCTTCCCCATGCTGCTGGAGAAACTGTCGGCAGGCTTCCACAATGCGCTGGCTGGCATGGCCGTCACCGAAGGGATTTACGGCGCGGGCCATGGCGTTGTAGGCCGCCGGGTCGGTGAGCAGGCGCGAGACTTCACGGAGGATGGCGCTGGCGGAGGTGCCGATCAAGCGGGCCGTGCCGGCATCCACGGCTTCGGGCCGTTCCGTCGTGTGCCGCAACACCAGCACGGGTTTCCCCAGGGTCGGGGCCTCCTCCTGAAGGCCGCCGGAGTCGGTGAGCACCAGGGTGCAACCGGCCATGGCGCCCACCAGGGCCTTGTAGTCCAGAGGCTCCACCAAAAAAGCCCGGGGATGGTCCGCCAGCATCCGCCCCAGGGGCTCACGCACCACGGGGTTGGGATGGAGGGGCAGGAGCAGGGCGGCCTTGGGGTGGTTGTCCAGCACTTGGCGCAGGCCGCGGCCGATCTCCCGTAGCGGCTCTCCCCAGTTTTCCCGCCGATGAACCGTCACCAGGATCACCGGTTGGGCGTCCCACACCAGGCCGGGCACAGGGCAGGTGGGCTGCTGACGGGCCACGGTCAACAGGGCGTCAATCACCGTATTGCCCGTGACCGCAACGGCGCCCAGTGCATCAGCGGTCTTGAGATTGTGGGCTGCCCGGGGTGTGGGGGCAAAGTGGAGTTGGGCCAGTTGGCTGATCAGGCGGCGATTGGCTTCCTCCGGGTAGGGATTCCATAGATCGTCCGTACGTAGGCCCGCCTCCACGTGGGCCAGGGGAATGCGCTGGTAGAAGGCCGCCAAGGCGGCGGCAAAGGCGGTGGTGGTGTCCCCCTGAACCAGCACCAGGTGCGGGGGGTGACGGAGAAAATCCTCTTGAAGACCCGTCAGGGCCGTGCAGGTGATGTGAGCCAAACTTTGCCGTGGCGTCATGAGCGCCAGGTTCTGATCCGTGGCCAGGCCGAACAAGCCCATCACCGGCTTGACCAGATGCTGGTGCTGTCCAGTCTGGATCACACGGGCGGAAAAGTCGCTGGCCGCCCGCAACGCCAGGATGACGGGCGCCAGCTTGATGGCTTCCGGGCGGGTTCCGAGGACAAGGCTGACCCGATGGTTCACGCTGGCATGGGGGGACTGATGCAAGGATGAGGCACGATGCAGGTCCCCAGCCAGTGGAGTGGGGGGTCAGGCCAGGCGCAGCACCACAATCACCAGGATGGCCACGGAGAGGCCGATCATGGCCAGACGACCGTTCCAGATTTCTGCTTGCGGGGTGAAGCCACGCTTCCAGCGGTTGAGTTCTTCACGGCTGACGGGTTCGGCAACGGGGCGACCCAGATCAGCCGCCGGGGCATCCGGCTGATTCATGGCGTACAGGACGTACAACAGTTGAAGAAAATGTTAGGACTTTCAAAAGGGAGGGTGTGGACCATAGAGACAACCGGCCTCGTGCAGCGGCAGTCGTGGGCTGACGCCAATCGTCCAGGGGCTTTGGCAGCCTGAGGCCAGCCGCTGCCCGGCGGCCACGCCAATCATGGCGGCGTTATCCCCACAAAACGCCAGCGGCGCCATGGCAAGGGTGAGCCCTTCCTCCCGGCAGCGTTGCTCCAGGGCTTGGCGCAAGCGACGGTTGGCGGCCACACCACCCACCACCACAAGCCGGGACAATCCCTGATCCACGGCACAGCGCACACTGCGACTGCTGAGCACCGTGGCCACGGTGCATTCAAAGCTGGCGGCCAGATCCGCCACGGGCAGCGGCTTCCCCTGGCGCTGCAACCCTTCGATACAGCGCAGCACGGCGGTCTTCAAGCCGCTGAAGCTGAAGGCATAGGGTTCATACCCGCCCCCCGTTCGACCGACCCGCCCCTGGGGAAAGGCAAAGCACCGGGGATCACCGCCCTCGGCCGCAGCCTCAACAGCGGGTCCCCCCGGATAGCCCAGCCCCAGCAGACGGGCCACCTTGTCAAAGGCTTCCCCCGCGGCATCGTCCACGGTGGCGCCACAGAGCCGGTAGACGCCAGGGCCGTCCACCCGCACCAACTGGGTGTGGCCACCGGAGACCAGCAACACCAGAAACGGTGGTTCCGGGGGCGGGCCGCCAGTTAATTGGGCAGAGCACAGGTGACCCTCCAGATGATGAACCGCCAGGAAGGGCTTGCCATGGAGTAGGGCCATGGTCTTGCCGGTGGTGAGACCCACCAGCAGTGCCCCCACCAGGCCGGGGGTGGCGGTGGCAGCAACGGCATCCACCTCGGCCCAGCCGATGCCGGCCTCCCCCAAGGCCTGGTCCACCAGGTGGGGCAGGAGCTCCACGTGCCGCCGTGCAGCCAACTCCGGCACAACCCCGCCATAGGGGGCATGGCTGGCCACCTGGCTGGCCACCACGTTGGCCAGGACCTGTTGGCCACAGGGGGCGCCACCGTCCACCAGTGCCGCCGCCGTCTCATCACAACTTGTTTCGAGGGCCAGAATAATGGTCAACGGTCTTTTCCAGGTCCTCTTAAGGTTGTCATCAACGTGCGGCCCGCAAGTCGTCATTCTGCCTCTTCCAGCGAATGACAGCTTTTGTCCTTCCGCCGTTTGCCTTCCCCGGATCCCATGAAACGTCTCTTTGCGGCGGTTCTTTCCGCAGTTCTGCTGTTCGGATTTGCGCCTGCTGCCCATGCCGATGTGGCAGGACTCACCCTTTGCGCCGACTCACCCCGCTTCCAGGAACGGGCTGCCGCTGCCGCCACGGAGCAGGCAAAGGCCCGTTTCTCCATGTATAGCCAGGCCTCCTGTGGAGAAGATGGCCTCCCCCGCCTCGTTGTTGACGGCCGCTTCAGCCACGCTGGTGATTTTCTGATTCCCAGTTTGCTTTTCCTTTACATGGCCGGTTGGATCGGCTGGGCTGGCCGCAGTTACATGATGGCCATCCGCGGTAAGGGTTCCCAAATGAAGGAAATTCAGATTGATACCGGCCTGGCCCTCACCTGTGCATTGGGCGCCGCCAAGTGGCCGGTGGATGCCGCTGCCCAGATGATGAGTGGCGACATGTTTGCAGACGACTCCCAAATCTCCGTTTCTCCCCGCTGATCCCCATGACAAAGTTCCTCACCACTGCCCCGGTCCTGGCTGCACTGTGGCTCACGCTTCATGCAGGCATCGCCATTGAGTTCAACCGCTTCTTCCCTGACCTGCTGTTCCATCCCCTGTGACCCTCTTCACTGGGGCTTGATTGGGGGTGCTAGTTCTCGGTCTGCAGGCTCAGGCTTCAACATGGATTGCAGGATGGCATCCACGTCAGCAATGGCCTGATTCAGGTCCCCGTTGAGGATCACGTGGTCAAACTCGTCTGCCCGCGCCAGTTCTTCCCTGGCGCGGGCAATTCTTTTGGCAATGGCATCCTCGGAATCACTGCCCCGGGCACGAATGCGCTCCTCCAGGGCGGCCATGGAGGGGGGTCGCAGAAACACCTGCACCGCGGTGGGAAGATGGCGCCGCACCTGGCGGGCCCCCTCCACCTCGATTTCCAGCACCACCGTTTGGCTGTCACGGAGCCGGGACTGAATGGGGCCAGCGGGAGTGCCGTAGGCGTGGCCGGCAAATTCAGCCCATTCCAGGAATTCCCCCCGGGCCACCTGATCCATGAAGGTTTGACGATCCAGGAAGAAATAGTTCTCCCCGTGACGCTCACCGGGCCGTGGTGGCCTGGTGGTGGCGGATACGGACAGCCACACCTGGGGATAGCGGGCCAGGAGGGCCTGCAAGATGGTGCCCTTGCCCACCCCACTGGGGCCGGTTAACACCAGCAGGCGACTGGTGGGTTCGGCAGACTTCACGGCAGCATCAACAGCGGATTGATGACCGGATCTGGCGTTGGTATTCCCGTGCAACAGCAGGATTTCACCACACTTTGTGCAGTCTGCCATGAATTGGACCAGCAGGTGGTGCCCAGTCGGTTTGTCAAGGCGCAGCAGACCGACGGCACGACGATCCACATGGGTTTGCGCACCGTCAGCACCCAGCGATGGCTGGAGTTGAGTTGGTTTGCGGAGGCGCCCCGCTTCTATCCCTGCCTGCCCCCACCCCGCCAGGGCGCTGGCAGCACCCTGGCTCAACAACTCCACCATGGCCTCCGTGGACTGGCGCTGACGGCTCTGCGGCAGCCCCCCTGGGAGCGCATTGTGCAACTGGAGTTCGGCAAACGACCGGGCGCCGTGGTGGAGCGCCGATTGGTGTTGGAGTTGATGGGCCGCCACAGCAACCTGTTTCTCCTGGATGCGGGGGACCGGATCATGGCCATGGGGCGGCAGGTGAAGCCCCACCAGTCCCGTGTGCGCCCGCTGGGCTGCGGTGACCACTACAGCGCTCCACCGCCTGCCCCTGGACGGGTGCCGGACGGACAGGAATCCTGCACCAGTTGGCAGAAACACCTGCAGTTGGCGCCCCTCCCCCTGGCCAAGGCCCTCTGGCAGCGCTATGGGGGAATCAGCCCCAGCCTGGCCCGTCAACTCTGTGACGGGGCCGGGATTGACGCCACAATCTGTGTCACAACCCTGACCAAGGCCCAGTGGCAGCACCTCCATCAGCAATGGCAAACCTGGTTGGCGGCCCTGGAGACCCGGCGCTTCCGGTTTCAGGTGGAGGGGGATCAGAGCTATCGCCTGTGGCCAGTGCCGCCGGCGGCCCAGGGCAGTTGTCAGTCCACCGATTTACCAGGCCCTGGTGATGGACCGCACCAGAGTCTGGGTCTTGCCCTGGCGGCATTCCATGGCCGCCGCCTCCGCCATGGCCGGTTGCAGCGGGATCGGCAGCGGCTGGTGCAGGTTCTGCGCAAGGCCATGGCTGGAGAACAGCGGCTGCGGGACGATGTCCAGCACCGCTTGGCCGCTGTGGCGGACCACACCACACTGCAGCGCCGGGCAGACCGGCTGATGTGCTGCCCGGATCTCCAGCGCAGTGGGCTCACCACCCTGTTGGCGGCAGACCCCATGGGAGGCCCTGAGGAGTCCATTTCCCTGGACCCGGAGATAACCGTTCTGGCCAACGCCCAGCGGCTCTACCAAAAAGCGCGCAAGCTGCGCCGGTCCCGCCAGGTTCTGGAACCACGCCTGGAACGCCACCGCCAGCGGTTGGCGCGGCTGGAATCCGCCCATGACCAATTCCTGCTCCACTGGAGCGGCGCTCCGCCGGATCAGCACCAGGCCCTGCTGGAGGAATTGGAAGATGAGCTCCGTGAACTGGAGTTGATGCGCTGCCGCTCTGCGGCCTCCCCAGCCGGAACACCACCATCCCGACCCTTGCAACTGCACAGCCCCGGCGGGCTAAGGCTGCTGGTGGGGCGCAACAATCGACAGAACGACCGCATCAGCATCCAGGAGGCGCGCCCTGGCGACCTCTGGTTTCATGCCCAGGAAATTCCCGGTAGCCACGTGGTTCTCAAGGTCAGTGAAGCCACGGGAGCGGACGAGAAGGACGTGCAAACCGCCGCCGACCTGGCGGCTTATTTCAGCCGTGGGCGGGGCAGCGGCGCCGTTGCCGTGGTGAGCACCGCGACCCACCATCTGCAACGGATTCCTGGTGCCGGCCCAGGTGTGGTGCGCTTTCGGGGAAGCCGTGTGCTTTGGGGTCACCCGGATGCTGCGGCGTCCCTGCTTCGGAGCCAGGGTCCCTAGGCTCAGGACCCATAACCAGAAGAGTGGCGGTGAGGAGGACGACAGGGAGGAAGATATGGGCACAGCGGGTAGCGGGTGGCAACGGGGCGCCACAGGTTGTCAACGGGCAACTGGCAAGCCGAGGCGTCGCGGCGCAAGAGCATGTGGCAAAGGAGCGTTGGCCTGCCTTTGGCGCCACCCGCCAGTGTTGGGGGAGACCGTTTAAGGGAGGTGGGTGGTGGGAATTAAAGGAGGTAGGTGGCGGGAACGACCAGCCCTCAGAAGAGCAGAGAGAAGCGAAGCCCGAGGGAGTGATCCACGGCAGCAT
>VXNS01000068.1 GCA_009840445.1 Synechococcus sp. SB0662_bin_14 | reverse complement strand
CCTCACGAACGCTTCCTATTCCCTGAAGAGGTCCTCCCACGTGGTAACGCTCTCTAATCCTTCCCTCGGCGGCAGTCTGGATCAGGACTCCACCGGCTACGCTTGGTGGGCCGGCAACGCCCGCCTCATCAATCTCTCGGGTCGCCTCCTGGGGGCCCATGTTGCCCACGCCGGCCTCATGGTCTTCTGGGCCGGGGCCATGATGCTCTTCGAAGTGAGCCACTATACGGCTGACAAGCCCGTTTACGAGCAGGGCTTCCTCTGCTTCCCCCACGTGGCTCTCCTGGGCTACGGGGTCGGACCCGGTGGCGAGATCACCAGTCTTTACCCCTTCTTTGTGGTGGGGGTGCTGCACCTGGTGTCTTCCGCCGTCCTGGGCATTGGCGGCCTCTATCACGCCCTGCGCGGCCCCGACGTGCTGGAGAACTACTCGGCCTTCTTCTCCCAGGATTGGCGGGACAAGAACCAGATGACCAACATCATTGGCTATCACCTGATCCTTCTGGGGGTGGGCTGCCTGCTGCTGGTGTTCAAGGCCATGTTCTTTGGCGGTGTTTACGACACCTGGGCCCCTGGAGGCGGTGACGTGCGCATGATCACCAATCCAACCCTGAATCCTGCCGTCATCTTCGGCTATCTGCTGCGCTCCCCCTGGGGAGGTGAGGGCTGGATTGTCGGTGTGGACAACATGGAAGACATCATCGGTGGCCACATCTGGC
Source organism: Synechococcus sp. SB0662_bin_14 (assembly GCA_009840445.1). Lineage (GTDB taxonomy): Bacteria > Cyanobacteriota > Cyanobacteriia > PCC-6307 > Cyanobiaceae > Synechococcus_B. The sequence continues at coordinate 61,153 of VXNS01000068.1, read as the reverse complement.
TGGGGATCACCTGCATCTTCGGTGGCATCTGGCATGTGTTGACCAAGCCCTTTGGCTGGGTGCGGCGGGCCTTCATCTGGAACGGTGAAGCCTATCTGAGCTACAGCCTCGGGGCCCTCAGCCTGATGAGCTTTATCGCCTCCACCTTCATCTGGTTCAACAACACCGCCTATCCCTCCGAGTTCTGGGGACCCACCAACGCTGAAGCCTCCCAGTCCCAATCCTTCACCTTCCTGGTGCGGGACCAGCGCCTGGGCGCCAACATTGGCTCCGCCATGGGTCCCACCGGCCTGGGCAAGTACCTGATGCGCTCCCCCACCGGCGAGATCATCTTCGGTGGCGAGACCATGCGCTTCTGGGATTTCCGTGGGCCGTGGCTGGAGCCGCTGCGGGGTCCCAACGGTCTCAGCCTGGAGAAACTGCAGAACGACATCCAGCCCTGGCAGGTGCGTCGTGCAGCGGAGTACATGACCCATGCTCCCAATGCCTCCATCAACTCCGTGGGCGGCATCATCACCGAACCCAACGCGGTGAACTACGTGAACCTGCGCCAATGGCTGGGTGGCGCCCAGTTTGTTCTGGCCTTCTTCTTCCTGGTGGGCCACCTCTGGCATGCCGGTCGGGCCAGGGCCGCCGCGGCCGGTTTTGAGAAGGGTATCGACCGGGAGGCTGAGCCGGTTCTGGCCATGCCTGATCTGGACTAATCCCTTCCCCCTCGGCCAGAATCCCTTCAGCAAACCACAGCCCCCGCTCAGGGGGCTTTTTTGTGGCCGCCCATCCCCCACAGCGCTGCCAAGCTGACCCCCCACGCCCCCAAGTGATGGCGCAGCCAGGGGAGGCTCAAGCCCATCACGTTGGAGGCACAGCCCTCAATGGCGTCAATCAGGAGGCCCCCGCGCCCCTCCAGGGCAAAGGCGCCAGCACAGCCCAAGGGCTCGCCCGTGGCCACGTAGTGGGTGATGGTCTCATCATCCACCGGGGCAAACCGTATCCGGGTCACCACCGCACCCTGACAAGCCCGCTCCAGACCACTATCGAGGAGGCAGTGACCTGTGTACAGCGCACCCCTCTTGCCTGCCAGGTCACGCCAACGCTGGATGGCCTCGTCCGCAGAGGTGGGCTTGCCTTGAACGGCTCCCTGGAACACCAGAACGGAGTCACACCCAAGCACCAAAGGTCCTGGCTGGGGCAAGCGCTCCACAACGGCTCCGGCTTTTCCCCGGGCCAGGGCGGTAACCAACTGACCCGGCTCCATTGTCCTGGGAAGACTGTCTTCATCAAAACCACTGACCTTCGCCTGGCAAGGGATCCGGGCCTGCTCCAGCAGACGGCGCCGGGAGGGAGAGGCTGAGGCCAGAATCAATGCAAACGGATGTTGAGATGATGGGGGCATCACAAATGGGGGCTAGCCGCTCCGAGATTGTCCGCCTCTGTGGTTATGGATCTTGTCATTGAGAAACAGGCTGCCCGGCGTGCCGACCGGGCTGCCCGCTGTAGCCCCTTGCACCGCCGCTGCTTTGCTGCCTTGCAGGAAGGCGCCGTGGGCCTGGCTGAGCTTTGCGCTGTGGACTCCCCCTTCACCACTAGGTCCTTGAGCGAGGCCCAAGCGGATCAACTGGTGCGTTGGCTGCTGCGGGTGGGTCTTCTGCGCCGTGAGGTGGATGGCCAGGGGTTGACGGATCGGGTGCGTCTCACCCCCCTGGGTCGCCAAGTGGTGGCCGCTTGGCCGGAGGGGCGCTGCCCCCCCGTTTCATGGCAGGAGCGTTGCGCCAACGGGTTGCGGCGCTGGCTCAGCATTTGGTCATGACGGCGCCGTCACCGCCCCCCCTCATGGTGCTGGGCACCAGCAGCGGGGTGGGCAAGTCCCTCGTTACGGCAGGACTGTGTCGCCTGTTGCGGCGCCGTGGGGAGCAGCCCGTCCCCTTCAAGGGGCAAAACATGAGTCTCAATGCCTACGTGGATGAAGACGGGGGGGAAATGGCCTATGCCCAGGCCATGCAGGCTTGGGCCGCTGGTCTCACACCTTGCGCAGCCATGAATCCGGTGTTGCTGAAGCCCTGTGGTCAGGGCAGCAGCGAGGTGATCCACCTGGGGCGCTCTGTGGGAATCAGCCGGGCGGAAGATTACTACCGGGACTGGTTCCGGCCGGGTTGGCTGGCCATTCGCCAAGGTCTGGACATCTGCCAGCAGCGGCAAGGGCGGCTCCTGCTGGAAGGGGCTGGCAGTCCGGTGGAGGTGAACCTGCAGGCGCGGGATCTGACCAACCTTCGCTTGGCCCAGTTTTTGCGGGCCCGTTGTGTTCTGGTGGCGGATATTGAGCGGGGGGGGGTCTTTGCCCAGATCGTCGGCACGCTGCAACTGCTGCGGCCTGTGGAGCGCTCCCTGATGGCAGGCCTGCTGATCAACCGTTTCCGTGGCCAGCGCAGCTTGTTTGACGAGGGACGCCTGTGGTTGGAGCGGCGCACCGGTTTGCCGGTGTTGGGTGTGCTGCCCTGGCTGGGGGAGCGGTTCCCGCCGGAGGACTCCCTGGATCTGCTGGAGCGCCAAGCCCGCAAGCCTGAAGCCGAGTTGCGTCTGGCCGTGCTGCGCCTGCCGTCCATCAGTAACTTCTCCGACATGGATCCCCTCGCTGCGGAAGCCACGGTCCAGTTGGATTGGCTGTTGCCCACGGACACCGTGGACCGGTACGACGCTGTCCTGCTGCCCGGCAGCAAGCAAACCATGGCGGATCTCAAGGCCATGCAGGCCACCCGCATGGATGAACGCCTGCAGCGGTACGTGGCCGCCGGTGGTGTGGTGTTGGCCATCTGTGGCGGCTTGCAAATGCTGGGGCAACGGCTCCATGATCCCCATGGTCTGGAAGCGGAGACACCAGGGAATCTGGAGGGTCTGGGGCTCTTGCCCTTGGCAACCACGTTCAGCCCCGGCAAGGTGCAACGGCAGTGGACCACCACCACCACATGGCCGGAACCCGGTCAATCCTGCACAGGATTTGAGTTGCACCATGGTCACACCACCCCTTTGGCCCGTGCTGCCCAGCCGCTGTATGCTCAACCCGGTTTGGGCTGGGTGAGCCCCTGTGGCCGTGTGGCGGGAACCTATCTCCACGGTTGCCTGGAGGCCGGACCATGGCGTCGCCACTGGCTCAACTGGCTGCGGAGTCGCCGTGGCTTGCCGCCCCTGCCCACAGCCGTTCCCCACCACGCCGTCCAGCGGGATCGACTGCTGGATCGCCTTGCCGATGCCTTGGACGAAAATGTCAACCTGGAACCCTTGCTGCACTGATCATCGTGTCCCCATCATCCCCATCTGAATCTGACCAGGTTCCCGTGTGCTGGGAGGATGGAGACCCCGTGTCCATACCGGTGGGCACCCCCTGGCTGACGGCGGCGCAGATCCTGGGTCACACCGTCCCCACGGGCTGTCTTTACGGCAGTTGTGGCGCCTGCGAGATTGAAGTCAACGGCCATGTGGTGCGCGCCTGCATCAGCAGCGTGTGTGGATCCAAGGGGACCCTGAAGGTGGAACTGGCGACAGATCCCTATTGGTGACAGTGAGAGAATTTCCCCATCGACATCGCCAGTTCCCAGGTGCGCCTGATGTGACAATTCAGTCAATCTCCACGAGCCAACTGCCCTGGTAGGAAGGGATTTGCACTTGGCCCGGTGCTGTGGCGTAGCCGTTGAACTGGTAAAATCCGGTGGCGGTGGGATTGCGCATTTTTAGCTCTACGACAATGGTCTTGGCTTGAGGAATTGGCGCATCGGGAGTAATCCGGATTATCCCTGGTCCCAGTTCAGTCACCTCTGACAATGTAAAATAGTCTTCACAACGGGTCTTGATGCCTGCAAACACTGATTTCTGTATGCAATTATGACCAAGCTTCACGCTATCAACATTAATCTTGCCACGCCATTTATCAAAGATTTCCGGCGCACGAACTGTCAACTCCAAAATGGCATGTTTTCTGGCTTTTGTGGGGAGAATCAGTTTTAAGTTTGAGCGTCGCCTGGCTCGGTTATTGCTGATTCGATAGTCAAGGCTGACGTAACCGGGATCTTGTCTCCAACGAAATTCCAGCAAACTGGTTTGTGCCAGGGAAGGGACGGACCAGGGAACCAGGACAAGACCGGTGGCCAGAGCAAGAAAACGATTCATGGACAAGATCAAGATACCATGCAGCTAGAAGCTGATTTTAGCGCCGCCGTTGTAGCCTTGTCAATGTGTCAATTGTTAAACTGGCCCATGGTTTATAGGGAACGATGATGGCAAAATTCCTGCTAGCTTGCCATGGCGCTGCCTGGGAGCAACAACGCCATGAATGTTCACGATTCCATTCTTGATCTGATTGGCAACACCCCTCTGGTGCGGCTTCGGAGAATCCCGGCCGTGGACTGCAAAAGTGAAATTCTCTGTAAACTTGAATCCTTTAATCCAACGTCCTCCGTTAAAGATAGGATATCCATCTCAATGATTAATCAGGCCGAGGAGGATGGCCTGATTTCTCCTTCCACTACAACCCTCATTGAGCCCACCAGTGGCAATACGGGAATTGCCTTGGCCATGGTGGCTGCCGCCAAGGGGTATTCCATCATTTTGGTGATGCCGGACTCCATGAGTGTTGAGCGCCGCGCCATGCTGCGGGCTTACGGTGCGCGCCTGGAGCTGACGCCAGGCAGTGAGGGCATGGCCGGAGCCTTGCGCCGGGCCAATGCACTGCTGCAGGACATGCCCAACGGTTTTCAGTTGCAGCAGTTTTCCAACCCAGCCAATCCGAGGAGCCACACCAGCACCACGGCAAAAGAACTGTGGCGGGATACCGAAGGCAGAATTGACGTTCTCGTGACCGGGGTGGGGACCGGAGGCACCATCACAGGCTGCGCCGCCGCCCTGAAACAGCGCAAACCAGGGCTGATGGCTGTTGCCGTAGAGCCGGCGGGTAGTCCCGTCCTCTCGGGAGGCAAACCGGGCCGCCATGGCATCCAGGGCATTGGCGCCGGCTTTGTTCCCGATATCCTTGACCAAAGCCTGATTGACGAGGTCATGACCGTGGGGGACGAGGACGCCATGCAGATGGGCCGTCGCCTGGCCCGGGAAGAGGGGCTGCTCAGTGGCGTGAGCAGTGGCGCTACAGTGGCGGCTGCCTTGCGCCTGGCCACTCGCCCTCAGATGCAGGGCAAGCTCATCGTTGCCGTCCTGGCCAGTTTTGGCGAGCGCTATCTGAGTACGCCCATGTTTTCTGGAGACGTCACGCCTCCGTCAGGAGCGCTGCTCTGATGACCAGGGATTTCTACACGGAACTGGGACTGTCCCCTACAGCAACGGCGGCAGAAATCAAAGTTGCCTATCGTCAACTGGTGAAGCGGCATCATCCCGATGCTGGCGGAGACCAGCAACGGATCGTTGCCATCAATCTTGCCTATGGCGTGCTCAGTCAGATGGAGACGCGGCAAGCCTATGACGCGACCCGGCAAGGTCACTGCCAACGCCAGACGGCCCATCACGCCGGAAGCCGGAGGCAGCAGCAGCGCTGGTCGCCCCCTCCTTCTCCCCGTTCCACGGGGGAGGCGTATCAATGGCTCCGGGTGGTGTTTGACCCTGCCAACCGCCAGCTTTCCAAAATTATCACCCCCTTCCCCGGTCAACTGCGCTCCCTCGCCGCCAATCCTTATGACGACAGGACGATGGCTACTTTCTGCCACTATATTTTAGATGGCCAACGGCGGGTTGACCTTGTTCAAGCCCTTTACCAGAGTTGCTGTGCCCCGCCTGCCCTGACCGGTCTCTCCACCGACCTCTATCGGTGCTTTCGCCATGTGCAGGAGGGGTTGTCCCAACTCAGTTTCTACACGAGAGGTTATGTGGACGACTATCTGCGGGACGGCCGTGAGGTGATGCGCCTGGCCCGACAGCTGCGTCATGACCTTCAGCAAAGGCGCCGTCACCTTCACTCGTAAAGACTCAGCACGTCCACGGGGAGCCACACGTCGGGAACCGGCAACCGCCACCGGATCAAGGCCGCGTCAGGCTTCATCTGCAGCAATTCCCCAGGACCAAGAAACAGGTAATCCGGAGGATCGGGATCACTGGCGGCCCGGCTGGCATCCGCCAGGTAGGCATGACGGTCCACTTTCACCAGGCTTCCTTTTTTCAGCTTCAGGGGGGACCGGGCTTTGTCCGCGGCAGATGGAGAGCCTGTTGGGGCCATGGCGCAAGGATGGCAGTTGCACCATGGTAAACAGTCATGTCCATCGGGGACAGGTGCCGACTGCTTCTAGAGTTGGGGCAAAACCCCGCACTTCTGCTGGCAATGCGACTTTTCACCACTGGCTGTACAGGATTTATCGGCCATGGTTTGGCCCCGGCCCTGGAAGCTGCCGGCCATGAACTCATCCTCGCCACCAGGCATCCCGACCGGGCCCGTCGCCTTTCATCCAAAGCCCGGGTGGTGGTTGCCGATACCAGCCAACCCGGTCCATGGCAAGCCCACGTGGCCACGGCTGAGGGGGTGATCAACCTGGCGGGGGAGCCCATCGCCGAGAAACGCTGGACTGCCGAGCACAAAGCTCTGCTCCAGCAAAGCCGGATTGCCACCACCCGTAACCTGGTGGAGACCATCGCCGCTGCCGACCCCGGCCCCCAGGTGCTCATCAGTGGCAGCGCTGTGGGCTACTACGGCACCAGCGCCACCGTTGAGTTCTCGGAAGTCAGCGCTTGCGGTGCGGATTTCCTGGCCCACCTGTGCCATGCATGGGAGGGGGCCACCCAGAAGGCGCAGCACCGCTGTCGTGTTGTGGTGTTGCGCATTGGCATTGTGCTGGGGCCGGACGGCGGCGCCCTGGGCAAGATGTTGCCGGTGTTTCGCTTGGGCGTCGGTGGACCTGTGGGCAATGGCCGCCAATGGATGAGCTGGATTCATCGCACCGACCTCTGTAAGATGATCGTGGCGGCTCTGGCGGACCCGGCGTTCCGGGGCACCTGCAATGCCGTTGCCCCCAATCCCGTCACCATGGGGGAGATGGCTGCTTCCCTGGGACGGATCATGGGACGTCCCAGCCTGCTGCCTGTGCCTGCTCCCTTGCTCCAAGCCCTGTTGGGAGACGGGGCCATGGTTGTGCTCAAGGGTCAAAAGGTGCGCTCCGACTTTCTCAAGGAGCATGGTTTCCACTTTGCTTATCCACGGCTGCCCGAGGCCCTGGAGGACGTTGTTCGCGCCTCGTCTTGAGACGCCACAACCACTGCAGCCCGCCGTTGAGGAGCGCCGCTGCCATGAGCAGGCCGATGGCGGGCATGAACAGGGGTGTCCAGAGCTGCTGAAAGCGCCCCAGGGGCTGCTCCAGCCCCTGGCCGTGGAGCCCCACCGCCACCACAAACCACAGGGCGCCAACCATGACCACGAACACGTTGATCATCAGGACCCGGTCCATCCAGGTCCTGCATGTCTGCCACGGGTCGGTGTGCTCCCCCATCAGTTCAGGCTTCCGAGAATCGCTTGTGCCATGGCCTGGCTGCTGCCACAGCGCCCAATTCTCTCACGGGCTGTGCGTAGACAGACGGTGGGCACGTCCCCGTCCCGCAGCAGCACCATCAGTAGCCGTGCCGTGTCCCTGGCGTTGGCACCGGAACCCGGCGGCCCCGCGCCACAAAACACCGCCGCCCCCAGGAGGCGCCGCTGGGCCTCCGCAAATCGGGGTGTGAACTGCGGTCCGGCGCCAGGCATTTGCAGAATCGGCTTTTCCAGACCCACGGCCTGCTCCGTGGCGGTGCCGGCCATGGCCACCAGCAACTGGCTGCCGTGGAGCACGTCGGCGAAGCGCCCCCAATAGAGTTCCACCCCCATGGAGCCCTGGACCAACTCCATGGCCGCCGCGCCGGGGCAACGGGGTCTGCGGCGTTGCAGGCGCCAGCCCTGTTGCGCCGCCCTGGCCGCCAGGTGGTCCACTGTGATGTCTTTCACCAGCGCCGCAGCCAGCCCCAAGGGGACCCTGCCCGGATGCTGGGGCAGCCGCAACAGCATGGACAACATCAGGGCCAAGTTGTTCAAGGCTTCCGGCAAGCGGCTACCGGGTAACAGGCCAACGCGGGGATGGGGGAGGGACGGCAGCGGCAGGTTGCTGACGCCCACGGCATCCATGAAGGGATTGCCGAGAAACTCCACTCTTCGCCCCAGTTGGGTGCTCAGGTCGGCGGCGGTGAGCCGGTCACGGCTGAACACGCCAAGGAACCGCTTGCTGCGCAGGCTCCGACCACAGGGCCAGGGCAATCTCAGCCTGCCCTCATAGTGGCTGGAGTAGGCCGCCAGATAACAGAACGCCGGACGGCGGCTCAAGTGTGCCACCACCACAGGCAGCACGTCACCAACGGCCACCACGGCGTCATAGTGGCGGGCAGCCTGCGCAGCGGCGATGGACTGTCTGAGTCCATCGATGGTTTGACCGTTGAGCAGTTCTTGAAGGGTGCCCCCAAGGGTTTGGTAGTTCATGCCATGGGTGGGGAAGCTGCGGGTTGCAACCGGCTGCGTGGGAATGCCCAACTGTTTGTAGGTTTCTCCGTGGCCCACCAAGGGGAACCCAACGGCGTGCCCCCCCAGCCGCACCAGAGCCTGGCCCAGGTGGGCGCCGCTCAGGTCTTCCCCATGCCCATTGCTCACCAGCAACAGCCTTGGCCCATGGGAGCGGCTCACGGGAAGAGCCAGGTCCTGACCTTACGCAAGGCCTGCCAGTCCTCACGCCGCTGCAAACCGTCCACCATGGACTGTTGCAGATCGTCCTTCAGTTCCGGGGTTATGGCCAGCACCTTCTGAATCTGCTGAATCTGCTCCCTGACCCCCTTGGTGTTGGTTTCCAGCATGGCCAGGCTGAGATTGAGACGGGCCTGGGGATCCCGGGGACTCAGCCGCACCGCCATGCGCCCCGACTTCAAGGCCGCCAGGGGGCGGCTGGACAGGAGTTGTAACCAGCACAGGCAGGTCCATGCAGCACTGTGATTGGGAGAACTGCGGACAATGTCCAAAAACACGGGAAGCAACTCCTCGATGCTGCCCCCCTGTTCATAGGCCGCCAGGGCCTGCTCAAATGGGCTCTGTGCCTCGTCACCAACGCCCCCGTTGGGGATGGTGTCATCAACCATGCTGGGTGTGTGGAGATCCAGCCTCACGTTATCCAATGCCATGGTCTTCCCGCAGCAGTTGTTTTCACCCGTCTCCTTCCCCATGACCTGGCTCCTGGTGAGCCTGTGTACCCCCGCGGTAGCCCTGAGCCAGGCTGCGGCCCCAACCCAAAACCTCCCCGTTCGCGCCCAGGTGTGTGGTCCTGTGCCGGGGGAACGTCAACCCCGGCCTCCGGCCTCCACCTGTGTGGATCTGGAAGTGCCGTCCACGCCGCAGGAGTACGCCATTGGCTTGATGGGGCGCTCCCGGCTTCCGCCAGAGCGGGGCATGTGGTTCCGCTTTGATCGGCAGGATGCCGGCATCTGGATGCGCCATACCCTCATCCCCCTGGACCTGGTGTTCCTGGAGCGGCTCGATCACCGTGGGTCTTTGAACGGCGCTCCGGGTGAGGTGCCTCCCGTGGCGCGCATTGTGAGGGTGGCCCATGGTGTCCAGCCATGCCCCGGCCTGCCATGCCCCAGCTACAATGCCGGACAACCCGTTGACCATGTGGTGGAACTGGCTGCTGGCGAAGCCCGGCGGCGCAACTGGACGGAGGGGACCGTGCTGGACTTCACCTGGCTGGAGGAGCCTGGCGGGGAGAACGACCGCTCACAATGAAGACGGGATTGAGGGGGTGGAGACGGGTGTGCCCCCCCACTGGGCAACCGCGGCTGATCTGTGCCTGCAGGCTATGCACCTCCAGACCGGCTTCCCCGAGTTGCTGTTGCACAGCGGCAAAAGGCTCCAACGTGGCCAGGGGAAGCACGATGCGACCGCCGGGCTTGAGGCGCGCCGCTGCCTGCTCCAGCACTGCTTGACGGTCTCCGCCACCGCCAACGAGCACCCGATCCGGGTCGGGAAGCTTGTGCAGAACAGCCAGAGCGGAGGCTTCGTAGACGTGGAGCCGTTGCACGTCACATTCCGCCATGAGGGCATTGCGCCGGATCAGGGGCACGGCCCCCACCCGCCGCTCCACCGCGTGGAGTTCCAGTTGGGGCCGCAGCCGCATGGCCTCCAACCCCACACTGCCCACCCCAGCCCCCAGATCCCACATCACCCCGCTGGAGGGCAGGTCCAGCTCTGCCAGCAGCAGCACCCGCACTTCCCGTTTCGTCATGAGGCCTGGATGATCCCCGTGCTGATGCCAGATGCCGTCGTCCAGGCCAAACCAGGGCAACAACGGACCGGGGCGGGGGGTGGGGCGGTGCAGGAGGACCATCAGGTTGAGGGGGTCCACGTCCGTGGGCAGTCCGTCGGGCTGCACTTGGCGCAGACGCTCCGTGGGATGCCCCAGACGCTCCGCCAACCAGAGGTCGTAACAGTTGAGCATCTGGGTGGAACGAAGGACGGCCACAACATCCGCCGGCCCACCTTGGCCTGGATCGGTCAGCACCACCAGGGCGCTGGGGTGGCGCCGTAGCCTGGTCACCAGGCTGTCGGCGGCATCACGGCCATGGAGGCTCACCCATGTGGCGTCCTGCCATGGGCGCTTGAGCCGCGCAAACAACTGCTGCATGGAGGTGGCTGCTGGATGGAAGGCAAGGTCTTCCGGGGGAAACCGCTGCAGCAGCACACGGCCCAGACCAAACCAGAGGGGATCCCCGCTGGCGAGCACCACGCAAGATTTCCCCTGCCGGTGCCGTTGGGTGAGCCATGCCAACGCTGTGTCCAACGGCTCCATGCCGTGCATCTCCTGGGTGTTGGGCCGGGGTTGGAGTTGCTCCAGTACCCGCCGAGGGGCCAGCAAGCAGTCACAACGGCTCAGGAGTTGGCGCTGGGGAGCCGCCATGGTGTCGGGGGCTCCCGCATCACAGCCAATCACCTCAATCCTGGCCATGGCTTTCAGGAAACGTCCACATGGCGTCGTTGTCCACCATCTGGTCATAGGAAAAGAGCGCGACGCCATCGGCGCCCGCCTCTTTTGCGGCATTCCACTGCCGCCACAAGCCTGCCGGCTGATCCGTGAACTTATACGCTCCCAGCCCGATCACCACCTCCCCCCGGTGGGCCTCGTTCCCACCCTTCAACCGCTTCGAGGCGAGGGCGCTGCGGTTGACTTGCGCGGCCAGACGTTCATCCTCTGTGTAGTTCATCACCACGGCCTTATCCAGAAATCCCTCTTCCGACCAGGTTCGCCAATCCTGAAAGGTGGAACCATAGGCCCGTTTATCCCATGCCAGAACCGCAGCGGAAACAACGACGTCTTCCCTGATCCTTTTGCCGGCTTCATAGACGCCGCGCACCGCCGCCGTCACCTGTGCCCGCCGCCAGTCATCCCACGCCGCCACGTCGGTGTCCGTCACTTGTGCCTCTGCACGGGGGGCGGTTCGCCCGCTTGCTTGCTCAAAACGGGATACCGAGCCCTCGTTGTATCCAAAATTAAGACGCGATGAAAGTCGGGAGCCTGGTGAGAGGAACACTCCGTAGGGGTAGCGGATGTAGTCCAGGTGGACCCCCGCCAGCCGCGGATAATCGCTCACCAATTGTGCCGCGAGGTCGATGATGCGCTGGCGCACGTCGGGGTTGCCCGGATCCAGAAAAATGCCCCGGGTATCCGGGCCAAAACCCTTCGTCCATTCGGGTGCTCCCGAGGTGGGGTAGTCGAGGAGTGAATAGCCGTATTGATCCCGGAGGACGGCTTCTTCCCCCAGTTCCTGGATAACGGGTGCGTCTTTGTTGTTGGCGAGGGCGTATACGTTGATCCAGCCATGGATGCGGATGGGACACTCGTTGCCTTGTCCCTGGGAGGTCAGATCCAGTAGGAGCGTGAGGGGCTCCTGTCCGAAGCGCCGTGCGGGAGCATCGTCAGCCAGCGACGTTCTGAACCACGAGCGGCCCGAGCGATAAACCTGAGCGTAAATATCCGTGACCCCTGCTGCCCGGGCGCGTTTCACCAGAGCCCTGATTTTTTCCGGGCTGTCCAGGGTTCTGTTGGTGCCCTCCGCCTGCACCCAAAGGCCCACTTCGAAGGCCGTGTCTGCGCAGGGGCGGTCGGGGGCCTCCTCTTTCAGGTGGTCCTCCGGGAAAGAACATCCGCACATCAGAAGCGCGATGAGCAGAAGCCAAGCCATTCTTGTCTGCGAGAGCCCCATCAACATGACAATTTCTTCAACGAGGATGGACGGTGATCAGCCATGGGAATCGATGTGACGTCTGGTGGTTGCCTGCTGACGCCCGGCCTGGGTCCGGCACAGGGTTTCCAACACCTTCGCCATGTCCGCCGCCGCGTTGTTCCTGGCCAGACCGCCCATGGCGTCAGCCATGGCCACCAGTGGATCCGGAGCAGGCGCCCCTATGGACAGACGGGATCCCAGCAGCAGTCGGATGGCACGGCCCAGTGGCCCCCCATCGGGATTTTCATGGACGATAACCGCAGCACCGAAGGCGGCGACCGCGGCGGCATTGGCTTCCTGATGCTGATCGGAAGCATGGGGATAGGGCACCAGTACGGTTGGGCAACGGCTCGCCGCCAGTTCGCTGATGCTGCCAGCTCCGGCGCGGCTGATGGCCAGGTCCCCATGCTGCAGGAGACCGGCAATCTCCTCGGTGAACTGGCGCTCCACGTAGGCCGGATGCCGCAAGCTGCCCATCTCCGGATCATTGCGCCCACAGAGATGCACCAGCCGACACCCTGCCTCCAGCCAGGGCCGGGCCTGTTGCCGCACCATGTGATTCAAGCCACGGGCCCCCTGGCTGCCCCCCATCACCACCAGCAACGGGCCGGCTCCACGGGGCGCCCATTCCGGCAACGGGGCTGGGTGGTAGAACCGGGAGCGCACCGGTGTTCCTGTGTGCCAGATGCGGGCGGGTGGGTGACCAAGCCTTGTTGAGCTCCATCCCAGGGCCACCCCACTACAGCACCCCCCCAGCAGACGGGTGACCCGGCCGGCAACGGCATTTGACTCATGGAGCAGCACCGGCAGACCAGCCAGGCGCGCCGCCAGAATGGCCGGGGCAGCAATGTAGCCTCCTGTGGTGAACACAACGGTAATCTGTTGACGGTGCAGCAGCCGTTCCACAGCCCCCACCGCCAAAGGCAACTGGATCAGCCGCCGCAGCCGCTCCCGCCACCCCCCTTGCCAGCCCCCCATGGTCACCCAGTGCAAGGGATAACGCTTGGGCACCAGGCGCCCATCCAGGCGCTCCCGCGTGCCCAGCCAATGGATGTCCCAACGGGGAAGCTTTTCCGCCACTGCCAGTGCCGGGAACAGGTGGCCGCCGGTGCCACTGGCGGCAATCAGCAGGCGCGCCATGGCGATGATCCCGTGAAGACCCGTACCGTAGGCAAGAGGCGTCCAGGAGTACACCCCATGTCCATATCCGCCAAGCTGCTGTCCACCGCCACAGCATGGATCGTGGCTGGCGCTTCCTTGCTGCAGCCTGGGCAAGCGGCCCGGCTGGAGAGCCGACTGGTGGATCGTCTCCACCAAGCCCTTAACGACAACGATACTGCGGAGCTCATGGCCTTGATTGGCTCGGAGGGAACTGTGGACCCCCAGCAACTGACCGCCCGGCTGGAGCGACTGACGGACAGCTTTGGGCCCCTCACATGGCAGGTGAGCCAGAGCCAGCCCCTCCCGGATGGGCGGGCCCGTTTGGACCTGTCCGTCCGCGGCACCGGTGAGGTGGCAGGGGTTGTCTATCAATTGGAGGCCACGCAGACCCTGGCGGTCTCCAGCCACCAGGGGCAGATTCTGAGCCAGGAGGTGCTCCAGGAGGAGTCATGGGTCTACAGTGGCGATCAGCGGCTGCCGGTGACCCTGCAAATTCCCGATGCCGTGCTGACCGGCCAACGCTACGACGTGGACGTGATCCTGGACGATCCCCTGGACAGCGGGCTGTTGGCGGGGGGCATCCTGGAGGTGAGCCCCGACGAGGTGGAGATCATGGGCGCCCCCACCATTCAGCTTGGCACCCTTAATGCCGGTGGCCTGTTCAAACGGGTCCAGGCGCCCTACACTGCCGGCGGCCAAACCTGGACCATCATGCTGGTCCACCCCGACGGCACGTTAATTGCCAGCAAACGGGTGCAGGTGCGTGATACACCGCCCCTGGCCACGCCTCCCGATTTTCCCTGAGGTGGTGGTCCCCGTGCATCACACCAGCCTGGTGATGCTGTTGCTGCTGCTGGGATTTGCGGTCATTCACAGCGGTGGCGCCGCCCTGCGGTTCCGGTGGGAACAGCGCCTGGGCCCCCGGCTTTGGCGGTTGATCTTCGTTGGCGCCAGTCTGCCCATGGCCGTGCTGCTGGTGGCCTACTTCCTGACCCACCGCTACGACGGCCTGCGGTTGTGGAATCTGCAAGGGGTGCCCGGCATGGCGCCTGCCGTGTGGGTATTGACGGCCTTGAGTTTTGTCTTCCTCTATCCCGCCACCTTTCACCTGCTGGAAATTCCGGCCCTGCTCAAACCCCGGGTGCGTCTCTACACCACCGGGATTCTGCGGATCAGCCGCCATCCCCAGATGGTGGGTCAACTGCTCTGGTGCTTCAGCCACACCCTGTGGCTGGGGACCAGCTTTGCCCTCGTAGCCAGCCTGGGGCTCGTGGCCCACCACCTGTTTGCCGTGTGGCACGGGGACCGGCGGCTGCGCCAACGCTTTGGCGAGGCGTTTGAAGACGTGAGCCGCACCACCTCCGTGATTCCCTTTCAAGCGGTGTTGGACGGGCGGCAGCAGTTGGTGTTGTCAGAATTCCTGCGCCCTGCCTATGGGGGCATTCTGTTGGCCGTTGTGGTGTTCTGGTGGTCCCACCGCTGGATTGGGGCCGCCACGGCAGCCTTCAGTGTCACCCGTTTGAACCATCTCTTGAGTTGATGGATCCATCATCGGGTCCCGGTCCCATGGACACCTTCACCATGGCATGGCGCAGCACCTCCCCCTCCAGGCGGTAGCCACGCTGCAACTCTTCCATCACCACGTCTTCCTCATACTCGTGGCTGCGCTCCCGCATCACCGCCTCATGGAGAGAAGGATCAAAGACCTGACCTTCAACCCTCATGGATGACACGTTCAGCCGCTTCAAGGCTGTGACCAATTGCTTGTAGATCCCTTGATAGTCTTGATGGACATCAAGGGCGTGGAGTGTGTCGAGTTTTTCAGGGGACAGAGCTTTGCGTGCCCGCTCAAAGTTGTCCACAACGGGCAGTATCTCCTGCAAGACTGCACAAGTGTGTCGAAGTTTCAGCTTATCCTGATCACGTTCACTACGTCGCCGGAAGTTATCAAATTCAGCGGCACGCCGCATGATCTGGTTGTCTTTTTCTTCTAGCTGCTGCTGCTGCTGCTTGAACTGCTGGTCCATGGCCTCCTGCCATCGCTCCAGTTTTGACACTCTTTCCTCAAGAGACATCCCATGGCTGGACGGCTGCCGCTGCTCCATGTCCTCCTCAACGGTTTCCTCCTGCCGTCGTTCCAGTTTCAACACCCGTTCCTCAACGGATTCCTCGACGGACTCCCCAGGACTTGAAGGCAGGGGCTGCTCCGAATCCTCCCCTCCTTCCGCCTGGCTTGCGTCTCCTTGAGCAGAGGACGCGGCCCCAGGCTCCGGGGACGGGTTGTCCTCGGATGGCGTGGGCATGACGACGCCAGAAGGGGGCACCTCCCCTTGGTCGGGGCCGGGAGAGGGGATCGGCTGACCGTGGTTCTGGCTGGTCATGGCGACGGGTGACGGACTGCTGGGAACAATCCATCTTGGCGGTTCAAGGTTCCTGGCCACAAGGTCTGGTTGTGGGGGGAAGGCCGCACTTCGTGGGAAGCCTCAAGCCCAGCACCCAGCCGGCAACATGACCACCCAATCCTTCCAACCCTTGACCTCAGCCGGGCCGGGCCCCCTGCCGGAGGCAGCGTGGCAACTGGTCCACCAGGGATTCTGCGGTGAGCAGCAGGTTCGCATGGCCTTTCAGCGCTGCCGCAGCGGTGAAGCCGATTTAACCCGGTTCCTTGAGGATCTGCCTGGCCATGCCCTCTCCGCCCGGACGATCCAGGGCTTGCAGGAGTTGCAACGCCTGGAGCAACAACTCCTCCATGGATGCCGCATGGCCAGTGCGCAGCAGGCGACGGGGCCGGCTGGCGACCTGGGTGAGCCTGGCGATGCCACCGAGCAGAGCAACCAGGCCGAAGCCCCCGACCTGGCGACAATCGTAGCAACGGAGGACGCCTCGCCAGCAGTGGCCATGGCCGACAAAATCCTCATGGAAGCCCTGAGCCAGGGGGCCAGCGACATCCACGTGGAACCCCAGGACAACGAACTGGTGGTGCGCCTACGCCGGGACGGAGTACTGCAGAAGGTCTACAGCGGTTTGCCCAAGCAGGTGATTCCTGCTGTCACCTCCCGCTTCAAGATCATGGCGGACCTGGACATTGCCGAGCGGCGGCTTCCTCAAGACGGCCGTATCCGCCGCCGTTTCCATGGCCGCACCGTAGATTTCCGCGTCAGCAGCCTGCCCAGCCGCCATGGGGAAAAGATCTGCCTGCGGCTGCTGGATCACGACACGGTGCAGTTGGGCCTGGATCAATTGATTACCAACGAGGCGGTGCGCGCTGCGGTGCAGGCCATGGGCACACGCCCCCACGGCATGGTTCTGGTCACCGGCCCCACCGGCTCAGGCAAATCCACCACCCTGTATGCCCTGCTGGCCCTGCTGAACCAGCCGGGCGTCAACATCAGCACCGTGGAGGATCCGGTGGAGTACACCCTGCCCGGTATTACCCAGACCCAGGTCAACCGGGAGAAGGGCCTGGATTTCGCCGTGGTTCTGCGGGCCTTCATGCGCCAGGACCCGGACGTGTTGCTGGTGGGGGAAACCCGGGACCGGGAGACGGCCAAAATCGCCGTTGAGGCTGCCCTCACCGGCCACCTGGTGCTCACCACCCTCCATTGCAACGATGCCCCCAGCGCCGTTGTGCGCTTGCAGGAGATGGGCATTGAGCCTTTTCTGGTGGCGGCCTCTTTGCTGGGGGTGGTGTCGCAACGGCTGCTGCGCCGTGTCTGCCCCGCCTGTGCCATCCCCTACCGTCCCCACCCTGAAGACCTGGCCAGGGTGGGGCTTCTGGCCAGTGAGGACACGGAACTGCAGTTCTATCGCGCCTGTGTCAGCGCCCCGGGAGGGCCGGGCTGCAACCAGTGCGGCGGCAGTGGCTACCGGGGACGGGTGGGGGTCTACGAGGTGCTGCCGGTGGGGGAGGAGATTGCCGCGGCAGTGGCGCGGGGCTTCACAACGGATCACCTGCGGCGCATGGCCGTGGCAGCGGGCATGACCACACTGCTGGGCTACGGCCTGGAGTTGGTCCGCCAGGGCATCACCACCCTGGAGGAGGTGGAGCGGGTGTTGCTGACGGACGTGGGCCTGGCCACGGAACGACGGGCCAAGGCCCTCAACTCCCTCAACTGTTCGGGCTGTGGCGCCGGACTGCGGGATCAATGGCTGGAGTGCCCCTATTGCCTGCAGCAGCGTCCCACCTAATGTCAACCATGCGCTACACCGCCACCTGTCGCAACAAGCAGGGCGCCACCAAAACCGTAGAGTTGGAGGCCGCCAGCCTCGTGAAGGCGCGCCGCATCCTGCTGCGCCGCCAGTTGACGCCCATCAAGATCGAGGCTTTGCCGCAGCGCCCCCCGTCAGCGGGGTGGACGTTCACGCTGGAGCGCCCCCCCAGCCGCCGGGAGCGGGCCGTCTGGGCCAGCAAGCTTTCCGCCCTGGTGGGTGCCGGCGTACCCGTTGTGCGGGGTCTGGATCTGGTGGCGGAGCAACAACGCTCTCCCCTGTTCAAGCGGGCTTTGGCCGCCGTCTCCCTGGACGTGCGCCAGGGGGACAGCCTGGGGGGCGCCATGAAGCGCTGGCCCCGTATCTTTGACCCCATGACCGTGGCCATGGTCATGGCGGGTGAAGCCGCCGGGGTGATGGACGAGGTGCTGGGCCACCTGGCCATGGTTCTGGAGAGCAACGCCAAGCTGGAAAACCAGCTTCAGCAGGCCGTCACCTATCCCTTGATGATTCTGGTCATGGCCGTGGGCGCCTTTTTGGGCATGACCGTCTTCCTCATCCCCACATTTGCCGGAGTCTTTGCCGAGCTTGGCGCCGAACTGCCGCTGTTCACACAGTTGATGGTGAATCTGAGTCATTGGCTGCGCTCCCCCTGGGCCGTTGCGGCTCTGGTGCTGCTGGTGCTGGCCTTGGGGGGGCTATCCATGGCCCGCAACACCCCCCGAGGTCGCCGGCAGTGGGATCAGTGGGTCTTGGCCCTGGTGGTGTTCGGTGGGTTGCTGCGCAAGACCGCCACCGCCCAGTTCTGCCGCACCTTGGCTTGCCTCACCCGTGCGGGTGTGCCCATTCTCTCCGCCATGGACATTGCCCGGGCCGTGATCCGCAACGGGGTCATCAACCGTGCTGTTGCCCAGGCCCAACACAACCTGGAAGAAGGGGAACTGCTGAGCACCGCTCTAGGGGCCCAAAACGTGTTCCCCCATACAGCCGTCACCATGGTGGCCATCGGCGAAGAAACAGGCCGGATGCACGTCATGCTGGCCAAAATCGCCGACTTTTACGAAGCCGAGGTCACCACCACCCTCAAAACCCTCACCGCCATGGTGGAGCCCATGATGATCCTGGTGGTGGGCGGCATCGTGGGGTCCATTCTGATGGCCATGTATCTGCCCATGCTTACCGTGTTCGACCAGATCCAGTAGGGCGGCTTCCCTGGAGCGCATCAGCCCAGCGCCAGCCACGTGGTGACGGCATCAGTCCAGCCCACGGCATGGGGCGCGGAGGCCAGTTGGTAATCCCCTGCTTCAATGGCGGGCTGAAGGCGGGGATGGGGGCCGTTGGCGCCGGGAACGACAACGGCTTGATCCGCCCCGTCCAGAAGCGCCGTGTCGTTGGGGGAATCCCCCAGGGCCAACACCGCACGACCCAGGGGATCCGCACGGCGCAAAGCCGCCAGCGCCAGGCCCTTGTCGCTGCCGGGAGCAATTAGATGGGCAAAGCGGTTGCCCTGCAACACCTTGAGGCCCCGTGCCGCCGCCAGGGACTCCACAGCTTCGATTGCAACGGCCTGATACTGGCCCTGATCCTCCGCTAGCACAAAAGGCACGCTCCAACGGCGCCGCGCTGCCAGGGCCGCCCCTGCCGGTGAGAGGCCGGTGCGGGCCATGAGCTCCTCCATGGACAGGTCCGCAAGGGCAAAAAATTGGGTGTCCAGTTCTGCGGCCAAGCTGTCCAGCAGGGGGCGCAGCCGCTGGCTGGGCCAGCCCAGGGGCGCCACAACACCCCCGCCAGGGGCAGGCTGATGCGGTATGTCCAACCGCCAGCCCTCCTCCGGGTGGGGGAAGTGGATGGCGCCGCCGTTTTCCACGATGTAGGGGCTGCTGAGGCCGGCGGCGGCCTGGAACTGCTCCACCTCCTCGGCCGTCTTGCTGGTGCAGGGAACCA
This sequence comes from Synechococcus sp. SB0662_bin_14, assembly GCA_009840445.1. Taxonomy (GTDB): domain Bacteria; phylum Cyanobacteriota; class Cyanobacteriia; order PCC-6307; family Cyanobiaceae; genus Synechococcus_B. The sequence goes on along the minus strand of VXNS01000068.1, from coordinate 41,575 downwards.
CCGGAACGCCCTGCTGCTCCAGGCGCTGCAAGAGGGGCGCCGCAGCGGAAAAGTCGTAGGCGTGGTCCAGAAGGGTGCCGTCCAGATCGGTGACCACCAGCCACTGGCTGGCCACGGCAGGAGATGAAGGGGTTTGCATGGGGGGTCAGACTGGCTGGAGCCAGAGCGCCTCGTAGGGACTGAGCACCAACTCCGGGCCGGCAATGGTGCGCTGGCTGAGCCGATCTCGCCAACCTCCATCGTGCTCGGGCCTGAGCAGGGAAAGCTGCAACTCCACAGCCTCTTCACGGAAACTCTGCACCACCCACACGGTGCCAGGATCGTCCCTGTGGCCGCGCCGCAGAATGACCATGTCGCTGCGCTCGGGGCTCAGCAGCGCCATGGGGGCCTCCGGGTGAAACCCGGGAAGCTGGGCGCGAATGCCCAGGGTATGGGCCATGAGGGTGCGGATGACGGCTGGAGGACTGTCGGTGTTCTCCAGGTGCTGGCGCAAGGTTTGCAGAGCAAATTGGGGCCGGTTCAGGTCGCGGCGGCAGCCGGTCTTGCGGTAAGTCGGGTGATCGTTGCCGGCGGCCAGGAGGGTGGGCAGATAGAAGGCCGGCACGCCGGGCAGGGCCATGACCAGCAACTGGCTGGCCAGGAAACGCTCCAACTGAAGGCGGCGCGGGGTGGTTGCGGGTCCCGCCATGGCGCTCCACCAGGCAATGTTCAACTCGTAGGGGCTCAAGCTGCCGTCCGCTTCGGTGCGGTGACTCACCAGCCCACCCCGCTCCTCGCAGCGCATCAGCAGGTTGTGGAGTCGCTCGGGGCTGATGAGTCCCTCGGCAGGCCGCAGACCAATGCCGTCGTGGGAGGCGGTGAAGTTCAGCATGGTGCTGCCTTGGGGCAACCGAGGCCAACGGGCCAACCAGCGGTTGATCAGATCACAGTTGTTGGAGAACAGGGCCTCCAACAGCAGGGGCGGCAGGGGAAAATTGTAGGCAACATGGGCCTGATCGCCACTGCGCAGGTAGGAAAGATTTTCCTCTTCCGGAACGTTGGTTTCCGTGAGCAGGACGCCGTTGCAGGTGTAGTGCTCCAGGAGGAGGCGAAGGGCCTGCACCAGCAGCCTGGTTTTGGGGCGGTGCAGGCAGGTGGTGTAGGGATCTTTCCAAAGAAAACCAATGGCGTCCAGCCGAACCCATGTGACACCGTGGTCCACGTAGGCGTGCATCAACCGGGCAAAGGCCTCCAACACCTCCAGCCGGCTCCAGTCCAGGTCCACCTGGTCCGGTCCAAACGTTGTCCACACCGGCCGCAGCCCCTGAGGGGTGTGCATGAGCGTGAACAGCACCGAACTGCGGGGACGGACCACGTTGTCCCAACCCTGCAGGTCTCTGGGCGCCATCACCATGAACGATCCGGGCTCCTGGCCCCGCCGAAACTGCTGCACCCAGGGATGGGATGCGGAGACGTGGTTGACCACCAGGTCCGCCATGAGGCGGCGACCATGGGCCAATTCCCGTAGATGGCGCCAGTCCCCGAAGTGGGGCTCCAACCGGGTGTGGTCACAGACGGCAAACCCCCGGTCACTGGAGGAGCGCAAGAACGGCAACACGTGGAGAACAGGCAGTGGTACTGTGCTGTAGTTCTGTGACAAGAAGCGATTCAGTACCGCCAACGTGGGCTCGTCAGGGGCAGTGACGGTGTCGGCGTAGGTGATGAGAATGGCGGTAGACTGGTCCCAGCGCTGGCAGGTTGCCGATTGACCAGGGGGAAGCGCCAGGGGAAGCAACCGGTCCAAACGGGTTTGCAGGTCCGGTTGGGAATAAATGGCGTGCAGCAAACGACCCAGCTTCTGCCTGATGACTGCTGCATCCTGCTCACCTGCAGCCTTGCTCTCTGGCACAATCCGTGGTTGCAAGTGTTGATGACGGTAGATTGCTGATAAAGCTGCCAAGTCACTGGCCCATTCACAAGGGTTTCGATGGATTTTCTTCAGGACGCCATTAGCACTGTTCACAATCACCGCACCATTGATGCCCATCAGGAGCAGCGCTTCAACGAGCAGTTGGCTCAGCGTCGGGCTTGTGTCTTGATTCCTTGCCTTTTTGACGAGTTGCGTCGCCCTGCCCTGGCCTTGACCCGGGACGTGCTGGCCCGCTTTTCCAACCTGAGCCACCTGGTGATTGCCCTGGCCGCAGAGCACCAGGACGAGGTGGATCAAACGAAGGCCTTTTTCCAGGAGATGCCCTGCCCGGTGCAGGTGCTGTGGACCAACGGGCCAGTGCTGGGGGACTTTATGGCCCACACCCATGATGCCGGCCTGGACGTGTTGGGGCCGGCGGGCAAGGGTTGGGCCGTGTGGGTGGGCTTGGCGGCCGCCACCCTGGAAGCTGAACTCATTGCCCTGTTTGATGCGGACATTCGCACCTTCAACCCCTCCTATCCCGTGCGGATGCTGAGCCCTCTGCTGGAGCGCCAGTTCGGGGTGGCTTATGTCAAGGCCTTTTACAGCCGGCTCTCGTTGGAGGAAAACCGCATGCACGGGCGCGCCACCCGGCTGTTCGTGATGCCCATCCTGGATGCCCTGCAGCAGTTGGTGGGTCCCAAAACCTTGCTGAGCTACCTGCACGCCTTCCGCTACCCCCTCTCCGGAGAGTTTTCCTTTACCGCGGATCTTGCCCTGAACCTGCGTGTCCCCTGTGATTGGGGGCTGGAGATGGGTCTCCTGGCGGAGGTGTACCGCAACCTCACCATCAGCCACATCGCCCAGGTGGATCTGGGGGTGTTTGACCACAAACACAAAGGCATTGGCACGGCGCGGATGGAGGGTCTGCAACGCATGTGTTCAGAAATCCTTGCCTGCTTGATGCGTGCGTTGATGGAGCACGAGTCCATCGCCTTGAGCCGGGAAGAGGCGGCCACCCTGGAAGTGCTCTACCAGCGGATTGCCAAGGATCGGGTGCGACAGCACCACCTGGATGCCGCCATCAACGGTCTTCCCTATGACCGCCATGCCGAGGAATCCATCGTCAACTGCTTTGCCAGGCTGGTGCGGCCCTGCTGGAGTGATTTCATGAATGCCCCGGCAGGATTTCGTCTGCCCAGTTGGACCCGGGCTCTGGCGTTCAACCCCAACCTGCGCCAGGAAGTTGTGGCTGCCGCCACCAAAAATACCGCTCCAATCCAGGTGGCCTGAGGCCCCGTCTCCGGACCAGGAATTCCGTAACACAAGACACAAAACCTGACCAGTGGCTGTGGATTAATCGGAAAATCCTTGCCGGCCCCGTGTGGAGTGGTGCTATCACAATCGGTCTGACGCTCTCGTGGTCCTGCGATCCGATCAGGAGGATTTCTATATGGAAAAGGTTGCGTTCCCCTTCGATATAGTTAACTTTAACGCCCCTGCTGCGGCAAAAGTCTTTGTTTGGGGTTATTGCAACGGTAGTGTGGAGGTGATTGACAGCTTTATTGTGGGTGAGTCCCATGGTTGTTCATGAGGTCGTGAATCTACACTGCATCCGATCAACGGAGATTCTTGACTCATGCATCCGGGCGCTTTGCTGACCGCCCTGCCCCGGCTGATTGGCGATGCGGTGGCCGCATCACCTCTGCTGGGTTACGGGGCCATTTTTACGGCCATGGTCTTGGAAAACGTTTTCCCTCCCATCCCGTCGGAGTTGATCATGCCCCTGGGTGGGTTTTATGTGCAGCAGGGGATGCTGCAGTTGGTCCCTGTGGTGCTGGCAGGCCTGTTGGGCACTGTGGTGGGCGCTCTGCCGTGGTATGGCCTTGGCCGACTGGTGAACGAGCAACGGCTTGAGGTCTGGCTGCAACGCCATGGACGCTGGCTGGGCATTTCCGTGGCTGAACTGAGGCGTACCCGCACCTGGTTTACGCGATACGGCAGCGCCGTGGTGTTTTGGGGGCGCCTGGTGCCGGGAGTTCGCACCTTGATTTCTGTCCCCGCCGGTGTGGAGTTGATGCCTCTGCCCCCGTTTGTGCTGTGGACCACCATGGGCAGCTTCCTGTGGACCTTCCTGCTGACCGTGGCCGGCATGGCGCTGGGCACGGGATATCAGCAGGTGGAGACATGGCTGGATCCTGTCTCCGCCGCTGCAAAGGTGGCCCTGATGCTGATTCTGCTGGGCCTGGCTGTCTTTGTGGGGCTGCGGATGCTGCGTCGCGCCCGCAGCTCCCACCTTTAGGAGACGAGGGCGAAGGCCTCGATGGGGGCCTGGGCGCCCTTAAAAGGGCGCCTCTTCTTCACTTGTGCTGTCTCTGCCGCCAGGGTCGGACTCGGCCCCTCCTCCGTCCATGGGGGCAGCGTTATCCCGGCGTGAACCCAGCAGTTCCAGCCGATCCACGCGGATCACGGGTTTGGAGCGGTCTTCACCGCTGTTGCGGTCCTTCCAATGGTCCATCTTCAGGGAGCCGACGATGCCCAGGAGGGACCCTTTCTTGACGTAGTCCGCAGCGATTTGGGCTGTGCGACCCCAGATTTCAAGGCTGAACCAGTCGGGCTCCTCGTCCCGGCCGCGGCGATTGACCGCGAGGGTGAGATTGGCCACCATGGTGCCGGATTCAAAGTAGCGAACCTCAGGGTCGCGACCAGCCCGGCCGACGAGGGTGATGGAGTTGACGCTCATGGTGTGGCGATACTTGGTGAATGATTTGAAGGTTGGTTCAGCCACTGACTGGGCTGCCCCTTACAGGGTTCCCCCACATCCGCCCATTCTCCCAGCCCGTCCCCTTGACTGCCCCGCCTGATGCGGCAACAATCGCATCGCCCGGAGAACCCTGCTCTGGAACTCCTATCATCTTCGTGACACAACCTTCCTCATGATTCGTCCCTTCAACCGAGCTCGCAACGTCGGGATTGACTTGGGCACTGCCAATACACTGATTTACATCGCCGGGAAGGGTACGGTGCTCTCGGAACCCTCTGTGGTGGCCATTGACCTCAACACAGGCAAGCTGGTGGAAGCAGGTCAGGAGGCCCATCGCATGTTGGGACGCACCCCTGGCGATATTCGCACCGTTCGCCCGCTCCGGGATGGCGTGATCGCCGACTTTGACGCCGCCGAGTTGATGATCAAAAGCTTTATCGAGAAAGGCAACGAGGGTCGACGGTTGATGGCGCCCCGCCTTGTGGTGGGCATCCCCAGCGGCGTGACGGGAGTCGAGCGTCGGGCATTGCGGGACGCGGCCCTTGTGGGGGCACGCGAGGTGTATCTCATTGACGAGCCCATGGCGGCAGCCATCGGCGCTGGACTGCCCGTCACGGAGCCTGTGGGCACAATGATTGTGGACATTGGCGGTGGCACCACTGAAGTGGCGGTGATCAGCCTGTGTGGCGTTGTGACCTGCGAGTCCTTGCGGGTGGCGGGAGACGAGTTTGACGACGCCATTCGCCGATACATGAAAAAGGTCCATGGCCTCCTGATTGGTGAGCGCACGGCGGAGGAGGCCAAAGTGTGCCTGGCTTCTGCTTTTCCCGGTGACGAGAACGAGGCCCTCACTCTGGAGATCCGTGGTCTTCACCTGGCTTCAGCCCTGCCGCGCACGGTCACCATTTCCTCCGTCGAGATTCGGGAAGCTCTTGGGGAATCCTTGGCCATGATTGTGGACCTGATCAAACGGACGCTGGAGCGTACGCCCCCTGAATTGGCCTCCGATATTGCCCAGCGGGGTATCATGCTGGCAGGCGGCGGCGCCAGGCTGAAGGGCATCAGTGATCTCGTTGCCCATGAGACGGGTATTCCCGCACATCTGGCCGAGAATCCTCTTGAATGCGTGGTCCTGGGCTGTGCACGGGTTCTTGAAGACTACGGTCGGTTGTCCAGGGTGCTGGACACTCAAATCAGCGGTTGAGAATTGCCACCCACCAGTTGAGTTCGCCCTGACCCGGGACCCATGGTTCGCCTGCGCAAAGAGTTTCCGCAGAGCACACGGCGGGCCAGGCAACAACGGAGGCGTCTGTTGGGATTGGGGGCCATTGTCCTGTCCCTGGCCGTGGCCAGCCCCATGCGCCAAGTGATTGGTGGGGCTTTGATGGAAGCCTACGCCGTCCTCAGTCGCCCCTTCTGGCCTGGTCCCAGCCAACTCAAGTGGGTGCGGCAGGCGGAAGAGGCGGCCAATATGGAGCGTCTCATTCTGCTGGAGAAGGAAAACCAGCGCCTCAAGGAGTTGATCGGCTTGCCGTCTGTCCCACGGGGCAACAGCTTGAAGGCGCCGGTCATTGCCCGCAGTCCGGCGGTGTGGTGGCGGCAACTCACCCTGGGCCGCGGCAGTCGCCACGGCATTCGCGTTGGCTATGCGGTGGTGGCGCCGGGGGGCTTGATTGGTCGCATCACTGCCGTGACCGCCAATACGGCCCAGGTCACCCTGGTTACGGATCCCACCAGCCGCATCGGTGTCCTCGTCACCCGCACCAATCACCATGGTCTGCTCAGTGGCCTTGGCTCCGGCCGGCCGGTGCTGCGCTTCTTCACGGAAAACCCCCGCACCATTCCGGGAGACGTGGTGGTGACCTCGTCCGCCAGCACCCTGGTGCCCGGCGGTATTCCCGTCGGTGTGGTGCAAAATGTTGATCGCAACCGGGCTCCCGCCCCTGAAGCTGTGGTCCAAACCAGCGCCCCCATTGACGCCATTGCCTGGGCTGACGTGTTGCTGCAAGACCCCCCTGAGCTGGCCCAATGAGACCCGCCACTGCCTGGTCCCCATCCGTGCTCATCGGTGCTGGCGCAACGGGTCTTGCGGTGCTGCTGCTGTCCCTTTCGTCCCCTGGCTGGCTCAGGCTCGGTGGGGTTGGCCCCAACTGGCTGGTCCTGTGGTTGTTGCCCTGGTCCCTGTCCCAAGGAACCAGAGTTGGCCTCATCGGTGCTTGCATTCTGGGCTTTGCCCTGGAGACCATGACCATTGGGTCCGCAACACCTCTCTATGGCCTGGCCTTGCTGGCCTGGTTCTGGGGACGCCGAACCGGTTACCGCCACCTTAGCTTCCCCAGCCCTGCCGCCATGGCCGTCCAGGCAAGCTTCGGTTCCCTCCTCGTCGACGTCACGTTGATGCTGCAATTACGCCTCCTGGCTGACCCCCGCGCCAGTCACCTCCAGCCTGGTTCAGGTATCCTCTCCAGTGACGTGGCGGCGGCGGGTTGGTTTGGTCGGGAGATTACCACTGCCGGCTTGCATGGAACCATGGCTGCCGCCCTGGTGACCGGATTCCTGGCGCCCCTTGTGGGCACCCTATTGCTGCGGCTGTGGTGCCCTCCAGACCGGAGTCACCACCATGGCTAAGGCTTCCCCATCCCGCCCTCGCCACTGGTCCCGGCACGGTCACGTCTGGCTCACCACACTGCTGTTCCCCCTGCTGCTGGCCCTCCAGTCCTGTAGCGCCCGTCCCCCGGCACGGCAACTGGAGGTGTGGACTCTTCAACTCTCACCAAAGTTTGACGCCTATCTAAAGGGGCTGGTGGACCAGTGGGAGGCCCGGAATCCTGACGTTGATGTGCGCTGGACCGATATTCCCTGGGGAGCGGTGGAGCAGAAGTTGTTGGCAGCGGTGTTTGCCCGCACCGCACCGGACGTGGTGAACCTGAACCCCAAATTCGCTGCCAACCTCGCCAGCCGGGGTGGGCTGCTGAATCTGGATCAGCACGTGAGTCCGGAGGAGCGTGAACGATACCTGGAGGGAGCCTGGCAAGCCAGCACAGGTCCCATGGGGACTTTCGGGATCCCCTGGTACCTCACCAGCCGCATTACCCTGGTGAACGGGGAGTTGTTGGACGCCGCCGGCTACGGTCAGCCGCCGGCGCGGTGGCAAGACCTGCCGGCCTTTGCCAAGGCCGTCAAGGACGCCACGGGCCGCCATGCCTTATTTGTCTCTGTGGTGCCCGAAGACTCCGCAGAAATTCTGGAATCTTTTGTGCAAATGGGGGTGAAACTGCTGGATGGGCAGAAGCAGGCAGCGTTTAACACCCCTGCGGGTCGGCGCGCCTTCAGCTTTTGGACAGATCTCTACCGCCGTGACCTGCTGCCCCGGGAGGTGGTGAGTCAAGGACATCGCCGCGCTATTGAGCTCTATCAATCCGGTGACGTGGCCCTTCTCTCCACCAGCGCCGCGGCGCTCAATTCCATTCGCACCAATGCGCCCGCCGTGGCGGCCCGCACCAGGGTGGCGCCGCCCCTGACCGGACCCGACGGCAGCGCCAACGTGGCCGTCATGAACCTGGTGGTGCCTGAGCAATCCGATCAACCGGAAGAGGCGGTGGACTTTGCCCTGTTCCTCACCAATCCCGCCAACCAGTACAACTTCGCCAAAGCCTCCGGCACGCTCCCCTCTGCGGATGAGGCCATAGCTGCCCTCAAGCAGGACGTGCGCCAAGCCCAGAAAGACCTCAAGCCAGGGGGTGAGGCGGCGGCCCAGACGTTGTCCGCCCAAGAAGCGAGTCTTCGCGCCCTGGAGCGAGGCCGGGTGCTGGTTCCTGCGGATCCGGAGATCAAGCAACTCCAAGCCGTGATCTACAACCACCTGCAGCGGGCCATGCTTGGCCAGCTCTCTCCTGAAGAGGCTGTGGAGACCGCTGCTGCTGCGTGGAATCGCCATGTCCGGCAATCCCCGTAACCGTTGTGGGCCACCATGGGCGGACTGGGGTCTGTAGGCTTCATTAACAACTGCAACTTCTTTGTTGATGGAGTCGGAGCCTCAGCCCAAAACGTCTCCGGTGGCTACAGGCGTGAACGGCTGTTCAGGGACCCAGCAGCAACAACCTCCAGGGGATGACGGCCCATCGCTTGAGGAGGACCAGGGCGCAGCAGTCACCCCTCCCAAGCGTCTGCTGGTGGTAGATGACGAGCCTGCTGTGCGGCGCATCCTGGAGACCCGCCTGCGCATGGCCGGCTACACCGTGATCCTGGCTGGAGACGGGGAAGAGGCACTCAGTCAATTTTATCGAGAGCAGCCCGACCTCGTGGTGTTGGACGTGATGTTGCCCAAGCTGGACGGCTTTGGCGTCTGCCGCCAACTGCGGGCTGAATCCAGCGTGCCCATTATCATTGTCTCGGCGCTGGACAACACCAGCGAGAAGGTGGCTGGCCTGGAGTTGGGGGCGGACGACTACCTGCCCAAGCCCTTTGCGCCCCGTGAGCTGGAAATGCGCATTGCCGCGGTTCTCCGGCGCCAGGAGGTGGCTGCCGTGCCACAACCTTCCGTTCCACGGGAGTCGCGTCACCAGACCGGTATCATTCGTGCCGGTCACTTGGTGATTGACACCAACCGCCGTCAGGTGACCTGCAAGGGTGAGCGGTTGGGGCTCACCTACACGGAGTTCAGCTTGTTGGAGCTTTTGTTCCGTGAACCGGGGACGGTGGTGCCCCGCGCCACCATCCTGGAAGCACTCTGGGGCTATCCGCCGCGCAAGGCCACCAACCTGCGGGTGGTGGATGTCTACGTGGCCCGACTGCGCAACAAGCTGGAGCTGGACCCCCGCAATCCCGAGCTGATCCTCACCGTACGGGGAACCGGCTATGCCTCCCAAGGGGTCACCAGTGTGTCCCCCGCCGGCAGTTGAGTGCAGCCTGACCAGCAAGATGGCCAGAAGTGATCGGGTTGCACCCTTGTCCGAGCTACGCACCACGCGCCTGCAAAAAGCCCACACCTTGCGCCAACTGGGCTACGGGCCCTATGCCTTGGGCTTTGCCCCCAGCCATCACCTCCAGGACCTCCAGCGGGACCATGGCGACTTGCCCAACGGCGAGGAGCGGGACGTTGCCGTTCAGGTGGCGGGCCGTGTCATGGCGCGGCGGGTGCTGGGCAAGCTGGCCTTCTTCCAGTTGCAAGACGAGACTGGCGCCATTCAACTCTTCCTTGAGAGGACCACCCTGGCGGAAGGGATGCCGGAGGACCCGGAGGCCTTTGCCCACGTCACGGGTCTTGTGGACAGCGGGGACGTGCTGGGGGTGTGGGGCACCCTGCGGCGCACGGACCGTGGCGAGTTGTCCGTCAAGGTGCGGCGCTGGACCGTGCTCAGCAAAGCCCTGCTCCCCCTACCGGATAAATGGCACGGCCTCACCGACGTGGAAAAGCGTTACCGCCAGCGCTATCTGGACTTGATCGTGACCCCCCGGACCCGCCAGACCTTACGTCGCCGTGCCCGGTTGGTGGGCGCCATCCGCCGCTATCTGGACGAGAAGGACTTTCTGGAGATTGAGACGCCGGTGCTCCAGGCCGAGGCGGGCGGCGCCGATGCCCGTCCTTTTCAAACCCATCACCACAGCCTGGATCTGCCCCTCTATCTGCGCATTGCCACGGAACTCCACTTGAAGCGGCTGATCACAGGGGGCTTCGAGCGGGTCTACGAACTGGGGCGCATCTTTCGCAACGAAGGCATCAGCACCCGCCATAACCCGGAATTCACCTCGGTGGAGATTTACCAGGCCTACAGCGACTATCGGGATATGCTGACGCTGACGGAAGACCTGATCAGCACCGTCACCCAACAGGTGTGTGGCTCCACCGTCCTGGACTATCAGGGTCAAACCGTTGACCTGACGCCCCCATGGCGCCAAGCCACGATGCACCAGTTGGTCCAGGAGGCCACAGGTCTTGACTTTGCCCGATTCTCCGGTGCCGCCGCGGCCGGTGCCGCCATGGCCGCGGCCGGCCTGGAGGTTTCCCCCATGGCGGACAGCCTGGGTCGCCTCCTGAATGAAGCCTTTGAACAAAAGGTGGAGCCCCGGTTGATCCAGCCCACCTTTGTGCTGGACTATCCCGTGGAGATTTCCCCTTTGGCCCGGCCCCATCGGAGCACGCCAGGGCTGGTGGAGCGTTTCGAGTTGTTCATCGCCGGACGGGAGACCGCCAATTGCTTCAGTGAACTCACCGATCCCCTGGAGCAGCGCCGTCGGCTGGAAGCCCAGCAGGAGCGCCGTCTTGCCGGAGACCTGGAGGCCCAGGGGGTGGACGAGGACTTCCTCACGGCGCTGGAACACGGCATGCCTCCCACAGGGGGGCTGGGCATTGGCATTGATCGCCTGGCCATGGTGTTGACCGATTCCCCCAGCATCCGTGACGTTATTGCCTTCCCCTTGCTGCGCCCAATGGCGGAGGAGGAATGACACTTGAGAGAAACCGAAGACCCCCCTCGGCAAGAGATAATCTGATAATGGACATCGTGTCCCTCTTGAGCAAGCTGGAGGTTCTTCCACCATGAGCGGTGAACGGGTTGGTTTCCGGTTCAAACACGCTGATGCAGTGATTAAGCGCAATCCCCAGGGGCGGTCCCGGCGGGGCTGGGTCATGGAGCCTGTTGAGCAGGCCACCAGCCGTGGCACCAAGATGCCCGCCTACAGGATTCGCTGGCGCGATAGTGAACGTCCCGAGGTGGTGCTGCAGCACATGCTGATTGCCGATCCTGACGACACCCCACCCCCGGAAGGGGTCAGCCTTGATCCCAACACCCCGACGCGCTAGGTCTTACGTCTGGTCCCTTGGCGCTGCAGCTCCCTCAGCTCCTGCTCCACCACGAAACTGGACCAGGCCTGTTGCAGGGAGGCAGGGGCTTCCGTGACCCGCCAACCGGTTCGAGCGGCTGTGGTGCGCCACGCTTCCGGGGGCAAAGACCCGATCATCTCCAGGCGCTCCCACATCCCCTGACCCTCCTGGCGGCAGTGGCGCTCATGGTCGCTGCATTGGCGTGACAGGGTGCGGTTGTGGCCGGCCAAGGCCTCTTGCTGGCGTTGGCGCCAGAGTTGAATGGCTTCCCCTTGCTGCAGGAGAACCCGGCGCAGCAGTTGAGCCTCCTGCCGAAGCTGCACCCGGTGGCTGGTCCCCGCAGCCTGGGCCTGGTTGCGCTCATCCTCCTCCAGTAGGACCCCCTGGTCAGGGTGATGAGCCAGCCATGTATCCAGCCATGTGTCCAACCTGTGGTCCAGGTCCTCAAACCAGTGCTGTGGCGCCATGATCAGGAGTTGAGGGACGGCTTTTCCTGTGGGCCGGCCATGGGAGCAGGCCCCATGGACTCTTGCAGGGGCGAGAGCGCCCCGTCACGAGAGCGCAGAATCACCTGAGTGAGACGGGCCATGGCGCCCTCTCCCAGTTGTTCCCGGCTCATCCGGTCAAACACGCCCCGATAGAGAGCCTCCAGTTCGGCAGTGAGTTGCTGTTGGACACGATGGGCAATGGCCCTTTGCTCCGCTTGTCCCATGGCTGGTCAGCATTGCGAGAGGGATCCATGCTCCATCAAATGGAGGCTGAAGCGGTCCTGGCTGTCACACCAGCGCCCCACGCCATGCCAGCCCGCCTCCTGGGCCATGGCCTGCACCGCCTCCGCACCCCACTTGTGGCTGTGCTCGGTGACGAGCTTCTCGCCGCTGGCCCAGGAAACCACAGCCTTCAGCGGGGGGATCGACACCACCTGCTCCCGTCGGCTCACCAGGGCCATTTCAATGCGTTGCTCACGGGCGTCCCAGTGGGCCTGGTAGGCAAAGTGCCGTGGCTGAAAATTGGCGCCCAGATCCCGGTTCAGGCGCACCAGCAGATTGCGGGCAAACCGGGCGGAGACCCCTGCCGCATCGTCGTAGGCTGCCTCCATGGCGGTGACGCTCTGGGGCTGGTCCATGCCAATCAGCAGCAGGCTCCCAGGCCCCAGCAGGGTGGCCATGTGACGCAAGAGGGCCACGGCGCCGGCGCGGGAGCAGTTGCCCAGGGAGCTGCCGGGAAAAAAGCCCAGCCGCTGGCTCGCCAGGAGAGGGTGATCCGGTAGGCCGGATAGTTGCTCGTAGTCACAACAGACGGCCACCATGGGCACCCGGGGGTGGAGCGTCTGGAGCCCGATGCAGGCCTGATGCACGTGGGTTGCACTGATGTCCAGGGCCACGTAGGCGCTGGGCTGGAGCGCATGGAGCAGGGGCGTCACCTTGTGGGCGCCGCCGGCGCCAAACTCCACGACAATAAGCGGCGTGCCGCCGCTGTGGTCTGTGCAGCAGTGCCGAATGTGATCTGCATGGCGCTGCAGTAGACCCTTCTCCAGGCGGGTGAGACGGTATTCCGGTTGTTGGCAAATGGCTTCAAAGAGCCGGGAGCCCTCCTGGTCGTAGAGCAGCCATGGGGGCAGTTGCCGCGGCTGCCTGGCCAGACCCTGCTCCACCGCGGCGCACACGTCCCCAGGACCGGGATGAAGGTCGATCAATTCCGGGCGCGTCAGAAGAGTAAAGCTCATCACAGGGATGCTGCATCACGGGCCAAGCGGAGACCAGAGGCCATCCAGCGACTCCGGGGGGAGAAGAAGTTGCGGTAGGTGGATCGGTGGTGTCCAGCGGGCGTGAGGAAGCTGCCGCCCCGCAACACAAACTGTGAACTCATGAACTTCCCATTGTATTCGCCCACTGCCCCCGACGGCACGTGAAAGCCCGGATAGGGGCGATAGGGGCTGGCCGTCCACTCCCAAAGGTCCCCGAATACCTGCTGTACCACCGGAGATCCGTCCACGACCGTGGCGCGGCGAGGCTTGAGATGCCGGGTATCCAACCACTGACCGTCGCAGCAGGGGGCATGGCGGGCCATGGTCTCCCACTCCACCTCCAGCGGCAAGCGGGCGCCGGCCCAGCGGGCATAGGCATCCGCTTCAAACCAGGAGAGGTGTCGCACCGGCGCGTTGGGGTCAAGGGGACAGCGGCCCTCCAGGGTGAACTCCCACTGCCACCCTTCGCCATCGTTGCGCCAATACCGGGGCGCCGTGACCTGGCGATCATGGCGCCACTGCCAACCCTCGTCCATCCAGTGGCGGCTGTCCTGATAGCCCCCGTCCGCCATGAACGCGGCATACTCCCCGTTGGTGACCAACCGGTTCCCCATGGCAAAAGGCTCCAGCCACACCTGGTGGGCTGGTGACTCGTTGTCAAAGTGGAACCCCTCCCCCTGGTGGCCCAACCACACCAGCCCACCGGGATGATGCCACCAGCCCAGTGGCGGCGGAGAGGCTGGAGACGCGCTCAGGTGGACTGGCTGGTCTTGATGGACCGGGGTGGCGTAGGCGGGTTCCAGGGGACTGCGGGAGAAGCCGTCCAATAAATCCATGAGCAACAACTCCTGGTGCTGCTGCTCGTGGTTCAGGCCCAGCTCCGCTGTGGCCAGCAGTTGACAGTTCTGGGGGGACGGCCCTAATCCCGCTCCCGCCTCCAACTCTGCCATGAGCCGTTCCATGGACCCGTTCACCCGCTGGCGCCAGGCCAGAACGTGGCGAAGCGCCGGGCGGCTGAGCAGGCCCCGCTCCGACCGGGGGTGGGGAGCGCCAATGGTGCGGTAGTAGCTGTTGAACAGGGTGTGCCACTGGACAGGCGCCGCTTGGTGCTGGGCATCCTGTTGCAGCAGGAACTGCTCAAAAAACCACGTGGTGTGGGCCAGGTGCCACTTGGCCGGACTGGCGTCGGCCATCCCCTGAAGCATCAAATCCTCCGGCTCCAGGCCATGGATCAGATCCTCGCTGGCTTGCCGGATGGCCCGGAAACGCTGCGCGAGGCCCGTGGTCTGCTGGCCGCCGCTGGACATGGGGTCCACTCTTCCGCTCCCACAGGCTAAGGGAATCAACTCCGCAAGAAACCTTGGGAGAACCCCCACGCAATGGGTACCATCAGAGCCTGGACACTGACAAGTGCATCATGGTGGGCGCGACCGACGGTTTTGTGGAAGCCATCGGCAACACGCCACTCATTCGCCTGCGACGCCTCAGCGCGGCCACCGGTTGCCAGATCCTTGGCAAGGCCGAGTTCATGAATCCAGGGGGCTCGGTTAAGGACCGCGCCGCCCTGGGCATTGTGCAACAGGCTGAGGCCTCGGGTGCGCTGGTGCCCGGTGGAACCGTTGTGGAAGGTACCGCTGGCAATACGGGCATTGGCCTGGCCCACATCTGCAACGCCAAAGGTTACCGCGCCCTGATCGTGATTCCCGAGACCCAATCCGAGGAGAAAATCACCCTGCTGCGCACCCTGGGGGCCCAGGTGCGTACGGTGCCCGCGGTGCCCTACCGGGACCCCAACAACTACGTGAAGTTCTCCGGTCGACTGGCCCAGGAGCTACCGGGGGCTGTTTGGGCCAACCAGTTCGACAACACGGCCAACCGGGATGCCCACTACGCCACCACGGGGCCGGAGATCTGGGAGCAAACCGGGGGGCGGGTGGATGCTTGGGTTGCGGCAACCGGCACGGGGGGCACCTATGCCGGGGTGGCCCACTATTTGAAGGAGCAAAACCCCTCCGTGCGCTGTGTGCTGGCGGACCCCCACGGCAGCGGTCTCCACGCTTGGTTCAGCACGGGAACCATCAGCGTCAGCGGCTCCTCCGTCACCGAAGGGATTGGCAACAGCCGGGTCACCGCCAACCTGGCGGGCGCCCCCGTAGACGAGGCCATCCGCATCGACGACCAGACGGCTCTCGACACCATCTACGACCTGCTCCGGCACGAGGGGCTGTTCATGGGGGGATCCGTGGGCATCAACGTGGCGGCGGCGGTGCAGGTGGCCCGGGAGATGGGTCCAGGCCATTGCATTGTCACCGTGCTCTGCGACTCCGGCAGCCGTTACCAGTCCCGCTTGTTTGATGCCCGGTGGCTGGCGCACCGGGGGCTCCAGCAGCCACGCCTCTGAGGTTGCCCTCAGGGGCTCAGGGGCGACCCAGGGCGGCGCGCATGGCTTGACGGTCCTCCTTGGTGCGGTCGTGGCGGCGCTTGTCATGGAGCTTGCGCCCCCTCCCCAGGGCCAGGCTCAACTTGATCCAGGAGCCCTTCAGGTGAAGATTGAGCGGTACCAGGGTCAACCCCTTCTGGGCCACCCCCACCTCCAGACGGTTGATCTCCCGCCGCCGGGCCAGCACCCGGCGCGCCCGCAAGGGTTCGTGGTTGAAATAGCTGCCCGCCTGCTGATGGGGGGAGACGTGAACGTTATGGAGCCAAAGCTGCCCGTCACGGACGAGGCAAAAGCCGTCCCGCAGATTGGCCTTGCCGGCACGAATGGACTTCACCTCGGTGCCCAGCAGTTCAAGGCCGGTCTCCAGGGTCTCCAGGATGTCGTATTGATGGCGGGCCAAGCGATTCTCCGCCAACACGGTTGATCGGCCTGTACCGCCTTTGGGGCGTCTTGTGGTTTTGCATTTGGCCATGGTCTTTTGGCAGCTCCTGTCCTTTGCCTTCTGTCTTCTTCCTATGCTGGCTTGCCGGCAACAGCGGGGAGGGTCGGTTTTGTCCCCGCAGGCCGACCACGTTCCCGCCGATCCGGTTGTAGCAGGAAAGCTTTCTTTAAGGGGTGTCGTGCGTTGTTTCCACCTGGAACCGCCCCCGGGTTTCATCCAGGAGGACAAGAGGCTGATCATTCCAGCGGACAACGGCGCCGTCCGGTGGCATCACCGTCAGCGCGAACGCCGGCTGGAGACGCCAGCGCAGCGTCCCGGACGCTGCCATGAACCGGGCATCCACGGCCCCTTGCCGGGAGAGGGTGACCTGGGCAGGTGCGGCCATGGTCACCTCCAGGAGGCCGTATTGGGGCGGCTGACCCGGGGGCTGCAAGGCCTCCCGCAACAGTTGGCGGCGAATCGCCGGATCCTCGAGGCGGGCCAGGGGCTGAAACTCCACAGCCGGGTTCACGGTCTCCACCTGTTCCGCAAGACGCACCGGCGTATTGCTGAGGTGGGTCTCAAGGGGCAGGGGTGCGATCGGCTCCAGGCTCAACAGGTTGTCGGCGACAAGGCGACGCTGCTGCAGATTCAAGCCATAGAGCAAGACGACAACCAGCAGCCCATAGATCACCAGCCCCTGGCTGCTATCCAGGTCGATCTGACCTTTGAGGGCAACCAAAGCGTTCCGGAAGCGTTCAATCCTCTTGCCCGTGGTGTTGTCCTGGTCAGCCGCGACACGCGCCTTGACGGGATCAGTGTCCTGCATGGGTGGGGTTATGGAGGGGACACTTTCAATCAGGCTACCTAAAGTTGGAGGCAGGAGGACAGCACCCCATGGTTCGCCTGATCCATACAGCCGATTGGCAGATCGGCAAGGGCTATGGAAATTTTGCGGAGGAGGCTGCTTGTCTTCTGCGCAAGGCCCGCATGGACGCCATTGATCGCCTGGGTGCGGCGGCCCGGGAGTTTGACGCGGCTTACGTGGTGGTGGCTGGGGATCTTTGGGATTCCCCCACCCTCCCCATGGACACGGTGCATGAGTGTTTTCACGCCATCGGCAGGCTGGGGCGGCCTGTTCTCGTGATTCCTGGAAACCACGACCATGGTGGTTCAGACGGCATCTGGCACAGGCCGGAGGTTGAGGCGTCACAGCAGCGCTATGCTCCCGACCTGAGGCTGCTGGCCCGGGCGGAACCGGTGGTGCTCCCCGAGCTGGTGGTGCTGCCCTGCCCGTTGTTGCGCCGCCACAGCGCCACGGACGCCACGGCCTGGCTGCACGCTTTTCCCTGGGACACCCTGCCGGCGGATCGTCCCCGCCTTGTGCTGGCCCACGGGAGCGTCACCAACTTTGGCGAGCGGGTTCACCACAACGTCATGGCTCTGGACGGTCTACCCACCGCTGCTGTGGACTACGTCGCCCTTGGCGACTGGCATGGCCTCAAACAGGTGGGGACCAAGGCCTGGTATTGCGGCACACCGGAGCCGGATTGCTTTGACAAAGAGGGGAACGACAGACGGGCCCAGGTGCTGCTGGTTGAAGTCGAGCGCGGCGAGACGCCCCACGTGACGACTCATCCCACGGGCCACTTCCACTGGCACCAAATGAAGACGGAACTCTCCAGCGCGGAGGACTTGCATCACCTTCAACAGCAAGTGGACGCATGCATTGGCAACAGGGTGCGTCGTGATCTGCTCAACCTGGATCTTGGACACAGCATCCTGGATTTTGCCAGCCATGACCGCTATGTACGGTGGAGGGAAAGTCTGGGTGAGCAACTGTTGGTGGTCATTGGCAAGGGCTCTTGCACAGCCGTGCCCGCAGGTGACCACCTGGACGCGCTGCTGAACCGGCCTCAGGACCCCCTCCTTTGCTCCGTGGCCACCCAGTTGCAACAGCAGCGCCTTGAAGGCCCCAGCCGCGAGATTGCCTCCAAAGCGCTGGCGGAG
The DNA here is from genome assembly GCA_009840445.1 of Synechococcus sp. SB0662_bin_14. GTDB lineage: Bacteria > Cyanobacteriota > Cyanobacteriia > PCC-6307 > Cyanobiaceae > Synechococcus_B. Next base: position 23,482 of record VXNS01000068.1, on the reverse strand, counting down.
TTATTCCGCATGGTGCGACGAGAGGAGCAGGCCGGGCGCTCTTGAGGCCGCTGGCGCCTTCGCCTGCTCCAGACCCGGAAGCTGGCTGGCCATGGCCTGGAACCATTCCATGACGGTGGTGAGTTGCTGGGGGGCGGGAAGGGAGCCCAGGCCCCGGGCGATCACCTTGGCCGTCACGTCCCCGGCCTGGTAGATCAGGCGGCCGTGCAGGTGCTGGGGCAACCCCTGGCGCAGGCGGCGGAAGGCCGGCTCCTGCAGGGGTGTGTCCAGAATGATGTTGGCCTTCTCCGGGCGAATGCGGGAAACGCCACAGCGCCTGGCCAGCAGCTTGAGTTCCATGAGTTGCAGCAGGGTCTGCACCGGCGCCGGCAGCGGGCCGTAGCGATCACTCCATGCCGCCGCCAAGGCCAGCAACTCTTCCGGGCTCCCGCAATTGGCGGCGGCGCGATAGGCGGCCATCTTCTCGTTGCCGTCGGCGATCCAGACCCCGGGGAGAAAGGCCGGCACCCGCAGATCCACCTGGGTGTCCTCCACTTGGGGGATGTCCTGCCCACGGATTTCCGCCAGGCACTCCTGGAGCATTTCCATATAGAGGTCAAAGCCGATGGCCTCCATCTGGCCCGATTGCTCCATCCCCAGCAAATTCCCCACCCCACGGATTTCCATGTCCCGCATGGCCAACTGGTAACCACTGCCCAGTTGGGCAAATTCCTGAATGGCCCGCAGGCGGGAGCGGGCCGCGGGGGTGAGCGTCTCTTCGTTGGGGTAGAAGAGCCAGGCGTGGGCCTGCACGCCGCTGCGGCCCACCCGGCCCCGCAGTTGATAAAGCTGGGCCAGCCCGAAGCGGTGGGCGTCTTCCACCAGGATGGTGTTCACCCGGGGGATGTCCAGCCCGGATTCCACAATGGTGGTGCAGACCAACAGGTCCGCCTCCCCGTCGTTAAACGCCAGCATGGTGGCCTCCAACCGGCCCTCGTCCATCTGGCCGTGGGCCACCAGCAGCCGCAGGCCGGGGGCCATGCGCTGCAGCTTTGCCGCCACGTCACCGATACCCTCCACCCGGGGCACCACGTAGAAGATCTGCCCGCCCCGGTCCAGTTCCTGACGGATGGCGCTGCGCACCACTTCGTCGTCCATGGGCAGCAGGTGGGTTTTGATGGGCCGTCGCAAGGGGGGTGGGGTGGTGATGAGGCTCATCTCCCGCATGGAGGACAGGCTCATGTACAGGGTGCGGGGGATGGGGGTGGCGCTGAGGGTGAGCACGTCCACGGCCTTGCGCAGGGTTTTGAGCTTTTCCTTCTGTTTGACGCCAAACCGCTGCTCCTCGTCCACCACCACCAGACCCAGGTCCCTGAACACCGTGCCCTTGCCCAGCAACTGATGGGTGCCCACCACCACGTCCAGGGTGCCCTCCGCCAACTGCTGGAGCAGTTCGCGGCGTTCCGTGGCCGTGCGGAACCGATTCAACAGCCCCACTTTGACGGGGTAGGGGGCAAAGCGGTCCCGGATGGTGCGCCAATGCTGCTGGGCCAGCACCGTGGTGGGGGCCAGCAGGGCGCATTGCTTCCCGTCCGTGACGCACTTGAAAATGCCCCGCACCGCCACCTCGGTTTTGCCAAAGCCCACGTCCCCGCAGACGAGGCGGTCCATGGGGCGTGGCGCTTCCATGTCCTGCTTCATGTCCGTAATGGCTTTGAGCTGGTCCGGGGTGGGGTCATAGGGGAAGGACCCCTCCAGATCCGCCTGCCATGGCCCGTCGGCAGCGAAGGCATGGCCACGGGCCTCGTGGCGCTCGGCGTAAAGTTTCACCAGGTCCATGGCCACCCTGGCCACTGCCTTGCGGGCCCGTTCCTTGGCTTTCTTCCAGGCGCTGCCCCCCATGCGGTTCAACTGGGGAGGTTGCTCACCGCTGGCCCGGTAGCGGCCCAGGCTGCCCAGTTGGTCCGCGGCCACCCGCAGCAGGCCGTCGGTGTACTGCACCACCAGGTAATCCCGCGGCTCGCCACTGAGGCTGAGCTTTTCCAGCTTCAGGAAGCGGCCGATGCCGTGGAGGCGATGCACCACGTGGTCCCCCGGCTGAAGCTTGCAGGGATCCACCGTGCGGCTGGCGGCCCGCCTGCGGCGGCGCACGTAGCCACTGCTGGCCAAGGACTGCTGGCCAAAGATTTCCCGGTCGGTGAGCAGCATCACCTTCCAGGCCGGCAGGGACACCCCCTCCATCTCGGCCAACCCTTTGGCCTTCAACACCACGGGCGTGCCTTGCTCCAGGAGTTGGGCGATGGCGGGGCGGTCCTGGGCGTTGGGCACAAAGCGGGTGACGGCGTCGTGCTCTTCCAGCAGGGCCACGGTGCGGGACGGCTGGGCGGAGAGGAGCCACAGGTGGGTGCGCTGCCGCTGCTGATCCCGCACCAGCTTGCCCAGTTTGCCGAATTGGTTGGGGAGACAGGGCACCGGCCTCGCCCCGAGGGCCACGTGATGGGGACGGCTGTCTGCTGTGTCCAGTTCCGCCAGGTCAAACCCTTCCCGGCGATCCACCTGCTCCAGGCACGTGGTCATGGGCCAATGCATGGCGCCCCCCATCAGGGCCGCTGCCGCCGGGTCCATCCGGGCGCGGAGGTCCTCAAGGTGGCTGGCGGCATGGTCCACCCACTGCTGGCCGTGGGCCAGGCAACTGCGCCGTTCGTCCACCACCACCAGCCCATGGCCGGGCATGTAGTCCAACAGGGTGGCGGGCTGAGGGAAGGCAGCTCCCAGTAGCCGCCGCAACCCCTTGGGTGTCTCACCGTCCCGCAGGGACGCCAGCGCCTGATCCCCCACCAGGGCCTGTAGCCCCGCCGGAACGGCGGCGGTCCGCAAGACCTGGGCAATGAGGGGGTCGTAGCCCCTGGGGGTGAGCCAGAGCTGCTCAACGGTGTCCAGGGACCGTTGGCTGGCCGGGTCGAACTCCCGCAGTTTCTCCAGTTCGTCGCCAAAGAACTCCAGCCGCACCGGCAACTCGGCGCTGACGGGATACACGTCCACAATGTCCCCCCGTCGGCTCCATGTGCCCTCCTGCTCCACGGTGCTGACCCGCTCGTAGCCCAGTTGACCCAGGCGCCGGGCCAGCGTGGTCAGGTCTGTGGCGTTACCGCGCTCCATGGTGAGGCAACTGGCCTGCAGCACCACTTTGGGGGGCAGATGGGGTTGCAGGGCCCGCTCACTGGCCACCACCACCAACGGCTCCTGCCCCCTCAGCAGTTCCGCAAGCACCTGAAGCTGGCCGTAGGTGATCTCGCTGGTGGGATCCAGACTCTCGTAGGGGGTGGCTTCACTGGTGGGATAGAACAACACCGTGGGCCAGCCCATGGTGTCCAGCAGTGCGGTCCAGCGCCCCGCTTCCTCAACGGTGGGGGTGACCACCAGCAGAGAACACCCCTGTTGCCGGGCCACGGCACTGGTGACCAGGGCCCGGGCCACGCGGGCGCCACCACGGAGACACAGCCGTTGTCCCTGTTGTTGCCCCCGGCGGGTGCGCTGCGCCAAGTCAATGGTCAACGCAGATTGCTGAAGCTGGTGAACCAGGGAGCCAAGGGGCATGGAACGGGGGATTTCACAACCGCACCGATTCTGGCAAACCTTCCCGGCCAAGTCCGCAAGGCATAGCCAAGAGGATCATCCTTTTAGGAAAAGCTCCCAGGGACTCGGTGGGAGCTTGTTGTGTCCTCTTGTGCCTCGTGTGAGGAGTGCCGAGTCACCTCACCCTTGATTATGCACCCCGGAAGCCCATCCGTGCCGTAGCTGGGGGGTGATCCGTTGCTTTCTTTTAGAATTGGCGGCAACGGCTGCCGTACCTCATCCTCCGGGAAGTGGGTAAGCTTTGTGGTAGCACACAGTACACAGGCTTGATGGAACCAGGCCACTCCGGGACAGACTCACCCTACGTACGGCTCGGCGTCGCCGATGACGCCAGTTTTGATGCCGTCCATGCAGCAAAGACCGAGAAGTTGGCGGCCTGTGGGGACGACCCCCAGGCCAGGGCCCGTATCGAGGCCGACTATGACGCTGTTCTCATGGATCGGCTGAAGCAGCGCCAAGCGGGGAAGATCAGTCAGGGGGCTATCTCCGCCTCCCAGCAGGAAGCCAAGGCGGCCTCCCCCTTGCGGCAACTCAAGCTGCCAGCCCTCCCCCAGCTTCCCATGGGACGTACCGCCAGCCCTCGGTCACGACCCGCCCTATCCATGGAGGTGCCCCGATTTGCCTTGGTCGACAGGCAGTTGCTGTGGCTGCCCCTACTGGTTCATGGCGGGCTGCTGGCCTGGGTGGCGGTGTTCAGCCCCCCATCCGGAACCCTCTCCCTGATCCTGTCCCTGGGCACAGGGGCCACCGTCCTCAATCTCCTGTGGCGCCACGGGCGCTTTTTCAAGGCGGCCTTCTGGGGATTTGCCGGGTTGGCCATGGGGCTGGGCATAGGTGCGCTGCTGACCCAGCCGCTGGCGGTGACGTCACCGTTGCAGGAGATGCAGATCAGCAGCACGCTGGCCCTGCTGTTGCAGTTGGTGCTGGCTCTCACCGTGGCTTGACGGCGCCAGCGCTCAGGCCGTGGATCACCTCCTGGAGATCAGCCGCACGAAAGCGGTACACCTCCCCACAGAAGTGGCAGGTCATCTCCGCGCCGCCATCCTGAACAATCATCTCCTCCAGTTCCTGGATACCCAGTAGCTGCAGGGCGGCGCGGCAACGGGATGCCGTGCATGGGCAGTGGAAACGCACAGGCTGGGGCGCCCCGAGGGGTTGGGGATCCAGGGCGCCAAAGACGGATTGGAGAAGGGCGGCCATGTTGCCCCGATGGGCCTCCAATTGCCGGCTGAAGCCCTCCACTGCAGCGCACTGCCGCTCCAGCAGGTCCACCAACGCCGGCTCGTTGGCAGCCTTGGGCAACACCTGCGCCAGCAGGCCACCACTGCAGCGAATCCCTTTGCGAGTGATGCGTTCTCCTACGAACACTGCCGAGGGGGTCTGCTCCGAATGCAACAGGTAGGCGGCCAGGTCGTCTCCGATCCCCCCGCTCACCAGCTCCACGGTGCTCTGCAACGGATCCCCCAGACCCTCGTCCCGGGTGACCTGGAGATGCCCCTTGCCCACGGCGCCAGCCAGGTCAAACCGCCCCCCGGGCGCCAACGCCAACTCCAGCTTGGGCGCCGCCACGTAACCCCGCACCCCGCCGTCGCGACCGGCATCTACGATGAGCCCCCCCAGGGGGCCTTCACACTGAAGACTCAAGCTGACCCGCGCCCGATGGGTCTTCATGCTGCTGGCCAGCAGCAACCCTCCGGCCATGGCCCGCCCCAGCAGCGTGGTGGTGAGGTAGGACAGGCCATGGCGACGGCAGGCATAGCGGGTGGAGACCGTTGTTTCCACCGCCACCATGCGGATACCGCCCTCGGCAGCCACGGCGCGAAGAATCTGATCGGCCACGGCAGCAGTGGATCGACGCAGGATTGATGGTAATTGGCTGTTCCCCCTAACAGGGCTCCAGCCTGCCGTCCTGGAGCCGCCAGCAGCGAGGTTGGAGGGGAGCGAACAGCTTGGGCTCATGGGTCACCACCACCAGCACCCGCCCTGTGCGGAGTTGCCCCAGTAGTGCCAGCAGACTGTCCCGCACAGACCAGTCCAGGCCGGCGGTGGGTTCATCCAGCAGCAGCACCTGGGGATCCCGCAGCAACTGCACCGCCAGGGCCAAACGCCGCTGTTGGCCACCACTCAGGCGCTCCGGGGGGCGTTGGGGGGGAACGTGGTTCAGTCCCACCTGAGTCAAGACAGCGCCGAGACGTTCCTCCGTCAGGCGCCGTTGACCCAGTTGCAATTCCTGGCGCACGGTGAGGCCAAGGAAATGCCGTTCAGGAAACTGAAACACCAGGCCACAACGTCGATGTCGCTGCCGTCGGCCCATGGGATCCCCCTGCCAGCAGATGCGCCCCCGACCCGGCTGGATCAGCCCCGCCACCAACTCCAGCAAGGTGCTCTTCCCGGCGCCGCTGGGGCCCGCCACCACGGCGGTCTCCCCTGGATGTACCGCCATGGACACCTGTCTCAGCAGGGGGCGGGGAACTGTTGTCGGGTGATAGGACACCTGTTCCAGACTGAGCACGGTCGCCAACGGTCCCGCTGAACAGCCAGCCATCATGGCCCAGGATGGAGCCCCTTGGCCATACCCCATGGACGTGCGTTTTCGTGAATTTGATCCCTTCAACTGCTGGATCTGGGTCCGCTTGGCGGAACCGCTCACCGAGGCGGAAACGCCCTATCTACAAGAGGTGTTCGACAGTTGGTATTACCTGGGCAAACTGGGTGGCTTCAATGCCGAGAACCTGCAAGTCCACGAGGAGGGAGCGGACATCAGTTGGATGCACTACACCCGGGAGCAGGCCGACACCAGTTTGGCGGCAGTGATGCACAACATGGGTGATTTGGAAACCCAGGCGGAATGGTGCCGTATCTGGGTGGACCTGGGCACCAGCGACGCCCTGGCCCTGGACGTGCTGATCAATGCCCTGAGGACCCTGGATCAGGACGTGGTGCGGGTGGAAGAAGTGGTGGTCGGCGGCATCAACAGCGACTGGCCCGTGGAGGAGCATCCCGAGAGCTTTGTTGCGGACGGGCAGCCATGGCCCCGTTAGGGGATCCGGCCAACTTAAGAAAGATGTCCAATCCGAACACCGAAGAGAAAGATTCTATAAGCCACGGTAAATTTCCCGTAATAGGCGGGTTGAAGGCGAGATGAAACAGGATTGTTTTGGCTGGATGCTGGACGGGATCGGTCGTTCCAGGCTGTTGGACCCTGATCAGGAGGTGAGTCTGGGGCGCACGGTTCGCGCCTGGATGGACTATCCTGGTGGCCCCGAGAAGGCCCCTGCCGGAGTGTCCAAGGCGGGTCTCCGTGCTCGGAGAGAAATGATTCGCTCCAATCTGCGCCTGGTGGTTCACCTGGCCAAGAAATACCGAACCCGGGGCCTGCCCCTTGAAGATCTGGTTCAGGAAGGCAGTTGTGGCCTGCAGCGGGCCGCGGAAAAGTTTGACCCCACCACCGGATATCGCTTCAGCACGTACGCTTACTGGTGGATTAAACAATCACTCCAACGGGCGGTGAGCCAGCAGATTTCCAATATTCGCCTCCCGTTCCACGTGGCGGATCGCTTGTCGCGATTGGCGGCCTGTACCCATCGCCTCACTCAACAGCTTGGCCGCCCCCCAAGCCTGGACGAAGCGGCTCTTGCCATGAACGAAACCAGGGAGCAGATTCGCCAGTTGCAGCAGACGGCGCGGTTGCTGAGCGGGGCGAGTCTGGATGCTCAGGTGAAGAACGAGGATGACTGCAGCTCCCTTGGCGAGTTGATCGAAGACGAGCGCACTCAACCCATGGACGCCCTGGAGCAGGTGGATATTTTGGCGCAACTTGACAAGCTTATGGATAACGCCAAGCTCAGTGAACGGGAGCGACAGGTGGTCAGGCAGCGCCACTGCCTCCATCAACCTCTGCCCTTTCAAGGGATTGCCGGCAGCCTGGGCCTCAGCCGTGAGCGTACGCGCCAGATCGAGCAAAACGCCATGCGCAAGCTACGGCGGGCCGCCCGTGGCGGTCAACCCCACTGCAAGGCAGCAGCAGCCCCCGCCCCACCCGCACAGTGAACAATAATTCTCATGACCTACCGCGAATTGTGGCTATGCCCTAGGAGGATTGAAGAGCCTCCCAACCCATGACCAGAAGAACAAATATCTTGGCGTGGATGCTTCAGAACATCTCCCAGTTTCGGCTGCTGACCTCTGAAGAGGAAGCCAGTCTGGGCCGGATCATCCACAAGTGGCAGAGCTATCCCGGTGGTCCGGAGTCTGCTCCAACAAGTTTGCGCAGGGCGGGCCTTCAGGCGCGGGAGACAATGATTCAGTCTAATCTCAGGCTTGTGGTCCATCTCGCGAAAAAGTATCAGACCCGAGGTCTTCCCCTGGAGGATCTTATCCAGGAGGGCGCAATCGGTTTGCAGAGAGCGGCGGAGAAGTTTGATCCTGACAAGAGGTATCGCTTTAGCACGTACAGCTACTGGTGGATTAAACAGTCACTACAAAGGGCCATCACCCAAAAAGGCTCCACCATCCGTTTGCCGTTCCACGTGGCGGATCGCTTGGCCCGCCTGAAGATCACGGTGCAGCGATTATCAGACAAGCTGGGACGATCACCCATGGTGGCGGAAGTGGCCCAGGCGGGCAACGAGACCGAGGACCAGATCCGCCAACTGGTGCGCGCCGCCCAACTGCTCCACTTGGTGAGTCTTGAGGAGCACGTGGATGCTGACGGAGACCGCCCCCACCCCCTTGATGAATGGATTGACGAAGCCCCCTGCCCCATGGACCAAATGATGCAGGCGCTCTACAACGCCTACCTGGTGGAGGTCATCACCACGGCTCGGCTGAGGGACCAGGAATGGGCCGTGGTGCGGCGACGCCACTACTTGAACCGGCGCCTCACGTTCCAGGACATTGCCAAGAGTCTGGCCCTCAGCCCTGAACATGCTTTCCAGATCAACCAGAGCGCACTGCGCAAACTCCGTAGAGCAGCACGAACCATCAACCTGGCCACCGTCAGACCCTGGTGAGTGGGGACGCCCTTTGCGGGCTGGTGTCCATTGGCTCCAGCCCGTAGGACGGGCAGAGGTCCGCCAAGCGGCAATGTCCACAGGCTGGTCGCCGTGCCTTGCACACAGCGCGGCCGTGGAAAATGAGGCGGATGGACAGCAGGTCCCAATCCGCTTGGGGCAGCAAAGCCATCAGCTCCACCTCAATGCGGGCTGGATCCGTTGCAGCCGCAAGACCGAGACGGTTGCTGAGGCGGCGCACATGGGTGTCCACCGTCACACCCGCATTGAGGCCATAGGCTGTGGCCAGCACCACGTTGGCTGTTTTGCGGGCCACACCGGGGCATTCCAGGAGCGCCTCCATGGACTTGGGCACACGGCCCTGGTGGCGCTCCAACAACAGGCGCGACGTGCCCACAATGTGGCGGGCCTTGCTGCGGTAGAACCCCGTAGGGCGCACATAGGGTTCCACCTGCTCCGGCTCCACGGCGGCAAAGCTGGCGGCATCCGGGAACCGGTCAAAGAGGGCTGGCGTCACCTGGTTCACCCGCTGGTCCGTGCATTGGGCCGAGAGCATGGTGGCCACCAGCAACTGGAAGGGGTCGCGCCAATCCAGGGAGCAGTGGGCGTCCGGGTAGAGTTGACCCAGTGTCTGAAGAATCAAGGCTGCCCGCTGGGGAGGTGGTGGCCAGCCTGGATTGTCCATGTTGGGCATCGTGTTGGCAGTCAACTGGTCAACCACGATTTGAGGATGGTGAGCTGGGAGGTGTCGCGGACCATTAACACCCCCACCAGCCCCAACAACAGGGCGAATCCCAGGCGGTTCACCGTCAGGGTCCACCGTTCCGGCAGCGGCTGCCCCCGTAGACCTTCCCAGAGCAGCAACACCATCTGCCCCCCGTCCAGCGCGGGCAGGGGCAAGGCGTTCAGCACCGCCAGATTGATGGAAATCAATGCCGTGAACAACAGGAGACTGGCCCCGCCCTGCTGCGCCAACTGGGCCCCCACCTCCACGATGCGAACAGGTCCCCCCAATTGTTGGGCCGTTGCCTGGAAGTGGGTCAGCAGTTGGCCGTAGCCCGCCAGGGTATTGGCCGTGATGGCCCAGAATCCCTGGCTTGCCGTGGCCAGCCATTCCCCCAGGCCAGCCACGGGCCGATACCGGCTGGCGCCGTAGGGTTGCAACTGGGTGCCAATGCGGCTGGTCCCCTCTTCAAGACGGGGGATCACCTGCCGCTCCTGCAGGCCGCCACCACCCTCCAGTTGCAGGGTCAGGGGCATGTCGGGGTGGGTCTTCACTGCCGTGACGAGGGTTTTCACGGCCTCGTCCCCCTGCCCCAGGGGCTGGCCGTTGACGGCCACCACATGGTCCCCCGGCCGCAGGCCGGCCACGGCAGCGGGGGAATCGGGATTGACCCCCGTCACCACGATGCCGGCGGCGGCCGTGATGCCGTCGGGCACACCGTAGACGGCCCCCTGGGCCAACAACGCCATCCAGGCAAAGATCAGGTTGGCCAGCACCCCCGCTGCAATCACCAAAGCCCGCTGGGGCAAAGGTCGGTTCTGAAACAGGTCAGGATCCTGGGCAGGAGCCTCTTCGTCGGTCTCGCCATCGGGGAAGGCCACGTAGCCGCCTATGGGAATGGCCCGCAGAGCAAACTGAATCCCACGGTGCCGCCAGCCCACCAGCACCGGCCCCAGGCCAATGGAGAAACTGCTCACCCGAATCCCCTGACCGATGGCCACCAGAAAGTGGCCCGCCTCATGGACGGCAATCAGAAGCCCGAGCACGGCCAGGGCTGCCAAAATATGAATCACGGTGGCACAACAGCATGATTGCGCCATTCTGCCCTTTGCAAAGGAGTTGTGGAGCGAATCCGGGCGGATGCCGTCCTGGTGGGAGCCGGCGTGATGGGCGCCACCCTGGCGACGCTGCTGCAACACCTGGAGCCGGGGCTCACGGTGTTGATGGTGGAGCGGCTGGGGCGGGTTGCAGCGGAGAGCAGTGCTGCACTGAACAATGCCGGCACCGGCCATGGGGCCAACTGCGAACTCAATTACACCCCCGTTGACGGCCAGGGTCGGCTCGACCTTCACAAAGCCCTGGCCATCAACGGGGCCTATGAGCAAAGCCTGCAATTCTGGGCCGCGCTGGTGGAGCAGGGGGGCCTGGGTAGCCCTGGCGCGTTTCTTCACCAGGTGCCCCATTACAGCCTGGTGTGGGGCGAAGAGGACGTGGCGGCGCTGGCGCAGCGGCAGCAGCGCATGGCGGCGCTGCCCCAATTTGCGGGCATGGTCTTCAGCCGGGATCACGGCGCCCTGGGGGACTGGCTGCCCCTGGTGATGGAGGGGCGCCCCGCCGGGGAGCCCATGGCCGCCACCCGCTATGGGCGGGGCACGGACGTGGACTTTGGCGCCCTTACCGAGTCCATGGTGAACTGGCTGCAGCGCCAGCCCGGCGTGGAACTGCGCCTCAACCATGCGGTGCGTCACCTGCGTCGCGGATCGGACGGTCTTTGGCGTCTGGACGTGGACCACGGCGGCAGAAGGGTTCGGGTGGAGAGCCCCTTCGTGTTTCTTGGCGCCGGTGGCGGCGCCCTGCCACTCCTGCAACGGGCCGGGCTGCCGGAGGCCCGGGGCTATGGCGGCTTCCCCGTCAGTGGCCAGTGGCTGATCTGCCAAGCGGCGGCACCCATTGACCGCCACTGGGGCAAGGTCTACGGCAAAGCGCCGGTGGGGGCGCCCCCCATGTCCATGCCCCATCTGGACAGCCGTTGGATCAACGGCCGGCGGGGCCTGTTGTTCGGTCCCTATGCCGGCTTCAGCAGCAAGTTTTTGAAGTACGGCTCCCTGCTGGATCTACCGGCCTCCGTGCGTCCCCATAATCTGTTGTCCATGGTGGGGGTGGGGCTACGGGAGCGTCATCTCGTGGGCTATCTGCTGCAACAGCTTCGCCAAGGTCCCCAGCAGCGGCTTGCCAGCCTGCGGCGCTTTTTCCCCCAGGCGCGGCCTGAGGACTGGCGCCTGGCCGTGGCGGGTCAGCGGGTGCAAATCATCAAACGGGAACCCGGCGGGGGAGCCCAACTGAAACTGGGCACGGAGGTGGTGGCGGCAGCCGACGGCAGCCTGGCGGCCCTGCTGGGGGCGTCACCGGGCGCGTCCACCGCCGTCACCGTCATGGTGGACCTTGTGCGGCGCTGTTTCCCGCAACGGTTCCGGAGCGGCCGCTGGCCCCGGCGGCTGGCCCAACTCCTTCCCTACGACCCCACCACGGGGAACGCCGATGCCGCCGCCCTGGACCGCTGCCGCCAGCGCTGCGACGCTATTTTGGGGCTGAAGAAGGAGGCGTGATCACGGCGCAGCCCATGTAGGGCTGTAACGCCTGGGGGATGGCCACGGAGCCGTCCGGCTGCTGGTACCACTCCAGCAGGGCCGCCATGGTGCGTCCAACCGCCAGGCCGCTGCCGTTAAGGGTGTGGAGGAGGCGGTTACGCTTGCCCTCCTTCATGCGGATGGAGGAGCGGCGCGCCTGGAAATCCCCACAGGTGCTGCAACTGCTGATTTCCCGATAGGCGCCCGCCCCGGCCAGCCACACCTCCAGGTCGTAGGTGCGGCAGGCGGAAAACCCCAGATCGGCGGTGCAGAGCTCCACCACCCGATAGGGCAGCTCCAGGGCCTGAAGCACCGCCTCCGCATCGGCGGTCAGTTGTTCATGGGCCGCCTCGGAAGCATCGGGATGGCAGAACCAATAGAGTTCCACCTTGTTGAACTGGTGGAGGCGAATCAGACCGCGGGTGTCGCGGCCGTAGCTACCCGCCTCCCGCCGAAAACAGGGGCTGTAGGCCACGTAGCGGCGGGGCAGGTCCGCTGCCGCCAGGATGTCGTCACGATGGAGAGCCGTGAGGGGCACCTCCGCCGTGGGGCTCAGCCAGAGATCGTCATCGGCACAGCGAAAGCTTTCCTCCGCAAATTTGGGCAACTGGCCGGAGCCGGTGAGGCTGGCGGTGTTCACCAGCGCCGGGGGCAGCACTTCCGTATAACCCCGGCTGACGTGCAGATCCAGCATGAACTGAATCAAGGCCCGTTCCAGCCGTGCCCCCTGGCCCAGCAGCGTGATGAACCGACTCTGGGCCACACGCACGGAGCGCTCGCTTTCAAACAGGCCCAGGGTCTTGCCCAACTGCCAATGCTCCAGGCTGGGGGCAGCGGGTTTGGGGTCGCCCCAGCGGCGCCGTTCCACGTTGTCGGCTTCGCTGCGGCCGTCGGGACACTGGGGGGAGGGCAGATTGGGCAGGTGTAGCAGTTCCTGGCGCAACTGGTCCTGCAGCGCTTTCTCCTTCTCCTCCAGGGCGGTCACCTGTTGTTTAAATTCTTTGCCCTTTGCCTCTAAAGCAACGGCCTCTTTCTGTAGCTGTACAAACTCTGCTGATTCCTCACGGGCCTCCATATTGACTTGTGGCCACTGATCAGTCGGAGGTTCTGAAAAGTCTGAATGGACAACAGGGCGCTTGTCCGATTCCTCCTTCAGCAGCCTGAGCCTTTGTCCCACCTGACGGCTAACCTTTTTGCCCTCGGCCTGGAGGTTGGCCCGATCGTCCGCCAGCTTTTGCACCTGTCGAGCCCGCTGATGGAGGGCGTCAACATCCACGGCAAGACCACGGCGGGTCAACTGCTTCGCCACGTGATCAGGGTCTTGGCGAATAAGGCGTGGGTCAAGCACAGCGGTGGGGATCTGGTGGCGCCTTCAGCCTACGCAAGACCCAATGCAAGCCCTTGCAAGTGCTGCCTTGCGGTCCGTCAGAGCACCTGCACCACGTCGCTGACTTCCGGGATCATCTCCCGCAGCTTGCGCTCAATGCCCATCTTCAGGGTCATGGTGCTGCTGGGGCAACTGCCGCAGGCCCCTTGGAGGCGCACCTTCACGATGGGACCGTCCAACTCCACCACCTCCACGTTGCCGCCGTCCGCCAGCAGAAAAGGCCGCACCTCGTCCAGCACTTTCTCCACGTTGTCCTTGGTAAGGGCCATGGTGTCCATGGTCATGGGGATTAGCAGCAACAAACTCCATTCTAGGCCCAAGACTTCCCAACAGTGAGCGGACCGGTTTCGGAATGTAGGAGGGCAACATGGATCGGTCGGGCGTCCGTGGTGGGGACGGTGGTCAATCTCCAGGGCCGCCAACAAGAGGGCGCCTATTGGGCCGGGGCTTCCTGGAGAAGGAACTGAAGCACACTCGGCCGTGGCGAACACTGGACACCCCACAACTGGCGTCCCCAGGGATTGATGGTCGCCTGCCTGTGCTGGTTCAGCGATCAGGGAGCACGGTTCGTTCCACATGGCCGGTGACCTACAGAAGGATGGTGGACATGAGTGCCGACTCCCACCGTTTTCGCAGCGCTCCCGAGGACGACGGCTGGCTGCCTCTCTACGAGGGGAAAATGGTGCAGGCATTCGACCACCGCGCTGCCGATGTCGTGGTCAACGAGAACAACCTGTTTCGTCCTGCTCGGCAACGTCGGTTACAGAACCCTGAAAAGGCCAGCCCTGACCGGCAACCACAGTGGCGTCATTACGTGAAGGTGGACGCCAGGCTGGTTTTGGCCTGAGGCACGGGTTGCTGCTTTTAAGGATGTCACGTCAACCACAAATATGAGAACCATGATCGCAGCAGTTCTGCCCCGGGCTGCCGTCAGCCATAAGCTTCCCCTGTTGTTATTGGACAGTAACGTCAGCAGACGACCGTCCTGGGCTTGTTTCATTCTTGCCAACCTGAATTCCGTCGTCTTTGATTTTGTCGTCCGCCAGAAGCTTTACGGCACAAGTTTGACGCTCCATATCCTTGAGCAGCTCCCCGTTGTGCCTCCAGACCGCTGCTTCAACGTGAGGATAGGGTCCACCACGGTCGCCGCCATCATCAGAGCGGCGGTGCTGGAACTCACCTACACCGCATGGGACCTTACGGCCTTTGCCCGTGATCTGGGCCACCGGGGACCACCCTTCGTTTGGAATCCGCAGCGCCGCCGCCATTTGCGGGCAAGGCTTGACGCCCTGTTTTTTCTTCTCTACGGCATCACCAGCGAAACGGAGATTCGTTACATTTACTCAACGTTTCCCGTCCTGCAGAGAGAGGAACTGGCCTTTCATGGTCACTACAAGTCAGTGGAGGCCTGCCTCAAAGCCTTGAGAACGCTCCAGAGACTGGGAGGCTCCACGTTCCTGAGGGTAGGCTTAAGTGACCCGGCAGGATTCGGGACGGTCCCCTAAGATACCGACGTCCCCTATCGGGCGATTAGCTCAGCGGTAGAGCGCCTGCCTTACAAGCAGGATGTCCCTGGTTCGAACCCTGGATCGCCCATCTGTTGCTAACGACGGCTGTTTAATGTAGGTGGCGGACGATTGGAAATTCTTTATTGTCCCTTGTCTTGCCCTAGTACCAAACCATGCTAAAGTTGTTAGCGTTTAGCCATCCTGTTCTTCAAACGATGCTGACGAAAACAGAGCTTCTCAACAAGGTCCGTGAGCTTGCTGATGCCGGCAAGTCGGACGTGGTCCGCGCCTGTGGCTACGTATCCACCACAAAGGACGGGCGGGAGCGCCTCAACTTCACGGCGTTCTACGAAGCAGTTCTTGATGCCAAGGGTGTGGAGATTGGCCGCAGCGGTGGGACCAAAATCGGCCGCAAGCTCAGCTTCCTGGCCAAGGTTCAGGGCAACGGCAATCTGCTCATTGGCAAGGCCTACACCAAAAAGCTGGGCCTGAACCCTGGTGACGAATTTGAGATCAAGCTGGGCCGGAAGCACATCCGCCTTGTTCCCCTGGGCAGCGAGGACGACGGCGGAGAGGAGTAATTGTTGGTGGCTTCAGCAAGCGTAGGATGCCGTTGCTGACCACGTTCAACGATGACGCAAACCCCTTTGCCTGAATGATGCTCAAACACGCAGAGCTTCTCAACAAGGTCCGTGAGCTCGCTGGCGCCAGCAAAACAGAAGTTGTTCGCGCTTGTGGCTATGTCACCACCATGAAGGACGGCCGTGAATGCCTCAACTTCACGGCGTTTTACGACGCACTTCTCCAGGCCAAAGGCATACGGATTGGCAGTGGAACCCAAGGCGGCCGCAAGCTCAGCTTCGTAGCCAAGGTTCAAGGAAACGGCAACCTGCTGGTTGGCAAGACGTATATCGGCCAACTGGGTTTGACACCCGGTGATCAAATGGCCATTGAGATCCGTGGCGGCCATGTTGTGCTGACCGCGATGGAGCAGGACAGGGGGGCCTCCCCTGAACACCCGGCGCCGGTATCCATGGGGCAATACGATCCCAAGGCCACAGAAGCCCGCTGGCAGTCGGCCTGGGAGCACTGCCATGCCTTCCATCCGGATCCCCAGGCCCCGGGCCAACCCTACGGGGTGGTGATTCCGCCCCCCAACGTGACGGGCAACCTGCACATGGGCCATGCGTTTGAAGCGGCCCTGATGGACGCCATGGTGCGGTTCAAGCGGTTACGGGGGTACAACACCCTCTGCCTGCCGGGCATGGACCACGCCTCCATTGCTGTGCAAACGCTTCTGGAAAAACAACTGGCCCGGGAAGGAACCAGCAAAGACCGGCTTGGCCGTGAAGCTTTCCTGGAGCGGGCCTGGGCCTGGAAGCAGGAGAGTGGTGGAGCAATCACCACCCAACTGCGCCGTCTGGGATTTTCCGTGGATTGGCGGCGGGAGCGCTTCACTCTGGACCCGGAACTCAGCCGGGCCGTACAGGAATCGTTTTTGCGGTTGCACGAGAAGGGGCTGATTTATCGGGGGGAATATCTGGTGAACTGGTGTCCCGCCTCCGGCTCGGCGGTTAGCGACCTGGAGGTGGAGATGAAGGAAGTGGACGGTCATCTCTGGTATTTACGCTATCCCCTCACCGATGGATCCGGTCACCTGGAGGTGGCCACCACCCGCCCCGAGACCATGTTGGGGGACGTGGCGGTGGCGGTCAATCCCGGCGACCAGCGCTATGCCCAATGGGTGGGCCGTACCCTCACCCTGCCCCTCGTGGGTCGCAAGATTCCGGTGATTGCCGATGACCACGTGGATCCCCAATTCGGCACCGGCTGCGTAAAAGTGACCCCGGCCCATGACCCCAACGACTTTGCCATGGGTCAGCGCCATGGCCTGCCTCTGGTGACGGTCATGGGCAAGGACGGCCGCATGAACGAAGCTGCGGGGCAATTCCGTGGCCTGGAGCGCTTCGAGGCGCGGCAGGCCGTTGTGGCCGCCCTGGCCACTGAACAGGCCCTGGTGAAAGTGGAAAATTACCGTCACACTGTTCCCTATTCGGACCGGGGCAAGGTTCCGGTGGAGCCACTGCTCTCCACCCAGTGGTTTGTGCGCACCAAACCACTGGCCAATGCCTGCCTGGCTGCCCTGAACCAGGGACGCCCCCGCTTTGTTCCCGAGCGCTGGGCCAAGGTGTACCGGGATTGGCTGATGGAGATCCGCGACTGGTGCATCAGCCGCCAGCTTTGGTGGGGCCATCGCATTCCAGCCTGGTTTGTGGTGAGTGAAACCGGCTCCCGGTTGCGCAGCGACACACCCTACGTGGTGGCCCGCAATGCAACCGAAGCCCAGGACGAGGCCCGGCGCCGTTACGGACCCAACGCCACGATTCAGCAGGATGAAGACGTGCTGGACACCTGGTTCTCCAGCGCCCTTTGGCCTTTCTCCACCATGGGCTGGCCGGATGAGGAGAGTGCCGATCTGCGGTGCTGGTATCCCAACAGCACCCTGTTCACGGGATTCGACATCATCTTCTTCTGGGTGGCCCGCATGACCATGATGGGCGCAGTCTGCACCCGCGCCATTCCCTTCGCCGACGTGTACATCCACGGTCTGGTGCGGGACGCCCAGAACCGCAAGATGAGCAAATCCGCCGGCAACGGCATTGATCCCCTGGTGCTCTGTGAGCGTTACGGGGCGGACGCCCTGCGCTTTTCCCTGGTGCGGGGCGTGGCCGGAGCGGGGCAGGACATTCGCCTGGACTTCGATCCCGCCACACAAACATCCAACGCCGTCGAGGTATCGCGCAACTTTGCCAACAAGTTGTGGAACGCCACCCGTTTCGCCCTCCTCAATCTGGACGGAGCCACCCCCTCGTCCCTCGGCCGGCCGGATCCGGACAAGCTTTTAATCGCAGATCGCTGGATCCTCTCCCGCCTGGTGCGCACCAGTGGGGCCATGGCAGAGAAGCTGGACATCTACGGCCTGGGGGAAGCGGCCAGGATCCTCTACGAGTTTGCCTGGAACGACGTGTGCGATTGGACCATTGAATTGCTCAAGCGGCGCCTCAACGGCAGCAATCCGGAGGATCGCCGCACGGCCCAGCAGGTTCTGGCTCTGGTGATTGAGCAACTGCTGGTGCTGGTCCACCCGTTCATGCCCCACGTCAGCGAGGAGCTGTGGCATCGGCTGAGCGGTGCTGACGGCAACACCTTCCTGGCCCTGCAGCGGTGGCCCCAACTGGATTCGGCCCACCTGAACGACCACCTGGAACAGCAGTTCGGGGCCGTCATTGACGCCGTTCGCGTGGTGCGCAACCTGCGGGCAGTGGCGGGCTTGAAACCCTCCCAGAGCGCGGACGTGCTCTTTGTGAGCGACAACGAAGGGCTCTGTCGGTTGTTACAGGAGGCCAGGGACGACATTGCCGGTCTCACCAGGGCTGGCGCGGTGGACATCAGCACCACCGCCCTGGACCTGCCCCGCTGTTTGAGTGCCGTCAGTGGTGAACTGCAAATCCTGCTGCCGGTGGGTGGTCTCGTGGACGTGGACGCCCTGCGGAACCGCCTGCGGAAAGACCTGGGCAAGGCGGAGAAGGAGATCACCGTCCTTGCCGAGCGCTTGAGCAATCCCAAGTTTCTGGATCAGGCCCCCCAGGACGTGGTGAGCAGGATGCGCTCTAACCTGAGCGAGGCCCGGCAGCAACAGCGCCTGGCCCAAAGTCGCCTCGCCTCCCTGGGCTGAGGGCAGCCCCGTCCCAACCGGGACAGGGTTCCGTCTCCCGTTCCCCGCCACTAACGCCATGTCGTCCTTTATCGAGCCCGTCGAAACCTTCCTCAGGGAACTAGGACCGGTGGGTTGGATCGTGTTCATTGCCCTGTATGCCCTGGCGGTCACCTTCTACGTGCCGGGCTCGGTGCTGACCCTGTTGGGTGGCGCGTTGTTCGGGCCGCGGCTGGGGGTGCTGGCGGTGTTGGCGGGCGCCTTTCTCGGGATGGCCGGCAACTGGTTTCTCACGCGCCGGTGGCTACGTCCCTGGGCCCAGAGGAAACTGGAGCAGAATCCACGCCTGCAGAAGCTGGAGCAGGTGCTGAGCCGGGACGAGGGTTGGAAGCTGGTGGCGCTGCTGCGGTTGTCGCCCCTGTTTCCTTTCGTGTTGATCAACCTGGTGTGTGCCCTCACCAGCAACCTGCGCTTCCTGGCCTACATGGCGGCCTCAGCCACCATCCTGCCCGGCACCATCCTCTACATCTACATTGGCGACACGGTCCGCCGGGGGTTGACCTTGGAGGGTGGCCTGGAGCAGGGTCAATTTGCCCTGCGAATCCTTGGCGTGGCAGCCACCTTTGCCGTGGTCTGGCTGGTGGGCCGCACCGCCAGCAAGGTGCTGAAAAAGCAACTCAGTGAAACGGACACCTGATCAGGCGGCCCGGAACAGGTTGCGAATGCCCCGGCTGACGGGGGACAGGACAACGTCGCGGAGCACGGCAATGGCCACAAACCAGTACAGCCGCAGGCGGGCCAGAACGCCGCGCCGCTGAGCCAAGTGAGCGTACTTGGCGCGACCACAGTCCGTTTTGATCCAGCGTTCAATGCCTTGGTCCATGACGTGACAGGAGCACTGCCTCCAGTCTGCCGCAATTTCCGTCACGTGGGTGCAGGCTCCAAGTGCCGCAACAGAGTGGCCTCGTCCAGAATCGCCAGCCCAAGGGCGCGGGCCTTGTCCAGCTTGCTGCCCGGATTGGCGCCCACCACCACGTGGGTGGTCTTCTTGCTGACGCCACTGGTCACGGTTCCCCCTGCCGCCTCGATCCGCGCCTGGGCTTCGCCACGGCTGAGGGAGGGCAGGGTGCCGGTGAGCACGAAAACCTGGCCCGCCATCCGTCCCTGGCTAGACGCCATGGACGGATGGACCTGTCCCTGAAGCTGCAGGCCGGTCTTGGCAAGGCGCTCCAGGAGTTTTTGATTGGCGGGATTGGCCAGCCACTGCTGCAGCGCCAGGGCAATTTTGTTGCCAACCCCTTGCAGCCCCTTCGGCTCGTCGGTCCCTTGAAAGTTGCGGTTGGCGGAAAACGCTGCGATCAACTGCTCCGCCGAAGGGAAGGTGCGGATCAGGAATTCGGCCTTTTTTGCTCCCACGTCGGGAATGGCGCAGAGCAAGTGCCCCCCGGACGCTTCCCAGGAGGCTTCCCGGTTAATCAGGAGATTCCGGTTGCCGGGCTGGCTGAGCCACTGTTGAAGCTTGCAGGCAGACACTTTACCCATCACCCCCTTGAGACCGGCCAAGAGAGGTTCATCGGCGCCCTGGAACTGCCGGGTCACTGCAAAAGCCTCCGCCAGGCTCTCTGCCGAGGGGAAGGCGCGGGCCAACACCGCGGCGTTGGCGGTGCCCACGTGGGGAATCCCCAGGCCGTAGAGCACACGATGCCATGGTTGCTGCCTGGAGAGCTCCAGCGACTGCAGAAGGCGGCAGGCCGACTGCTCGGCCCAACCCTCCAACGCGGTCAGATCAGCCTCCTGCAATCCATAGAGATCGTCAATGGTGTGAACCAGGCCACACCCCACCAACTGGTCGATCCGCTCACGGCCGAGGCCGTCAACGTCCAGGGCGTCACGGCTGACCCAATGGCGCAGAGCGCCGCGGAGGATTGCTGGACAACTGCTGTTGACACAGCGGGTGGCGGCCTCCAGCTTCAACCCGGCCAGAGCCTCCAGAAGCGATGCCTTGAGCTTGGGGCAACGGTCCAGGAGAGGTTGATTGACTGGATCGGACAGCCACTGCCGCAGGGCGGCTTCCTTGGGTTCCCGCACCAGGGAGGAACCGCATTCCGGGCAGTGGCGGGGAAACCTGAGGGGTTCGCCCGGAGGTGAGCAGGGCTCCACCCGCACCACTTCAGGAATCACCCCACCCGCCTTGCGCACCACGAGGGTGTCTGCCCCGTGCAGACCGGTTCCTTTTGTGAGGTCTTCTATCCGGTCGGCATTGTGGAGCGTGGCCCGGGCCACGGTGCTCCCGTCCAGTTCCACCGGGTCAAACTCCGCCACCGGCGTGACCACGCCGGTGCGACCCACCTGGGCCACAAGGCGCCGCAGCGTGCTCCTGGCCTCCACCTGGCTGAACTTCATGGCCACGGCCCAGCGGGGCGCCCGCTGGGTGTGGCCCGCCTGCTGCTGAAGGGCCAGGTCGTTCAGCTTGACCACCACCCCGTCTGCCCCATAGGGAAGCTGGTGACGCTGAAGGTTCCAATGCTGGTAAAACCGTCCCACCTCCGCCAGGCTGATGCAGCGCCGGGCATGGGGGTCAATTTTGAACCCGGCGGTGCTCAACCAGTCCAGGGCCGCCAACTGCTGGCGGGGCTGGGGCTGCTCCGGCGAGAGGTGAAGCCCGTAGGCCACAAAATCCACCTTGCGGCTGGCCACCACCCGGGGATTCAACTGGCGCAAGGTGCCGGCGCAGGCATTGCGGGCGTTGGCAAAGGGCGGCTCGTCCTGTTGGCGGCGCTGTTGATTGATGGCGGAGAAGGTGGCTTCCGCCAGAAACGCCTCCCCACGGATTTCTGCCCAGGCTGGCGGGTCCGTACAGCGCAGCCGGAGGGGGATGGAGCGAATGGTGCGGACGCTGGCGGTGATCTCCTCCCCCCGTTGACCGTCTCCCCGGGTGGCCCCCTGCACCAACAGGCCGTGCTCGTAGCGTAGAGCCAGGGCCATCCCGTCCACCTTCAGCTCACAGGTATAGGCCAGGGGTTGGTCAGGGGAGCCGTCAAGATAGCGGCGCAACCGCTGCTCCCACGTCGGCAACTCCTCCACGGCAAAGACGTTGTCCAGGCTGAGAAGCGGAATCCTGTGGACGACACTGGGCAAACCAGCCTCCACCGGCTCGCCCACTCGCTGGGTGGGGCTTTCGGGCCGCACCAGTTGGGGATGAAGCTCCTCCAACTCCACCAGTTCCCGATAGAGGTGGTCGTACTCCTGATCCGGGAGGGTCGGTTCCGCCAGAACGTAATAGGCGTGACTGGCTTGATTGAGTTGCTGCCGCAGAGCGTCCGCCCTGGCCTCGGCCTCGGCAAGGGACGGGGAAGACGAGCTCAAGGTGGGCCCCCCTGGTTCAAACCTTCAGGATGCGGTCAATGCGCCAGTCCTCCCCCACCTTGACGAAGGTGAAATCCAGGGGCAACACCTGTTTTTTGTCCTCGGAATTGAGCTTCACGGTGAGGATGATCCGCCCCTCCTGGACGCGGGGACGGCCGGACTTGAGGTTGCGGTAGCGCCTGAGCTCCAGGCTGGAGAGC
This sequence comes from Synechococcus sp. SB0662_bin_14, assembly GCA_009840445.1. Taxonomy (GTDB): domain Bacteria; phylum Cyanobacteriota; class Cyanobacteriia; order PCC-6307; family Cyanobiaceae; genus Synechococcus_B. The sequence continues at coordinate 1,328 of VXNS01000068.1, read as the reverse complement.
AGGCGAATGAAATTCTGGCGACTCACGTGGAGCCGATAATTCTTGGTGGTGAGCAGGTAGGCGGCATCCACCCGCCCCCGCGCCACCTGGTTGAAGAATTGCTTGACCAGTGGATTGATGCCGCGGGCGTTGATGATGAGGCGGACGGCGCTGATCAGCCAATAGGTGAGAAGCGCCGCCAGGGCTGCCAGCAGGGCTTTCGTCCCATAATCCCGCAAAAGAGCCATGTCCATGGACCGGGCAGCCGTGGCGAAAGGAACTCGTGTCTGACGATTGTGCCTGACTGTCGGCCCCTCCGGGGGCTAGTCTTAAAACTACGGTTTGGAGCACGGGACATGGGCGTAGCGTTCTTGCCGCCGTTGTTCCACCGTTACAACCGGACGTTCTTCGCCCAAGCCATTCCCTACGACCGGTTGCGCCTCAGATGGAGCCGCCGCATGAGCCGCGCCGCAGGGTCTTACCGTCGCCGCGGGGACGTTGCGGAGATTGTCCTCTCGTTGCCTGTGCTGTCACCGTTGCCCGCGTCAGCCACCCGCAGCACCCTGGTCCACGAGATGATTCATGCCTGGGTGGATCTGGTTCTGCGCCAGCGGGAAGGCCATGGACCCTGCTTCCGGGCCAAGATGGAGGACATCAACGGTCAGGGAACGGACCTGACCATCAGCATTCGGCACCATTTCCCCGTCCCCCCAACCCCGTCATCCTGGCAGGCCCGTTGTGACTTCTGTGGAACCACCACCCCCTATCAACGGCGCGTGAAAGGCCTGGCCTGCCGCGCTTGTTGTGGACGCTTCAACGGAGGACGCTGGGACCGGCGCTTCCTTTTGCGGTTTGAACCCCGTCCCTCAAGGGTCCGGGGGGAAGCCCGTTGGGGTTAGGCTGGCGCCATGGTGACTCAAGATCCCTACCGTCGTCGCCCTGGTCACACCCTGGCGAACCTGGTGGAGGCTGGCCGTGACTTTGTCCACGGCGCCGCTGGCGCCAGACCGGGATCACGGCGCCGCAGAGGTTCGGGGGGCATCGGCCAGGTGAGCCGTTGGGTTGGCGAGGGCATCAATTGGCTCTTGGAGGACGATCCCGACGGCAGGGCGCAGGAGGCCCCGTGGACGGAACCACCGTCGCCGCCGGAATCCCCGGCCAACGGGGAGAGGAGGGGCCGGTCCGGCAGAAGGACCCGTGATGCGTCCGTCATGGAGGAGCCCCCCTGGCCCCACCAGGGCAACCATGGTTCGCGGCGACGATCGCTTCAGGTGATCCCCCACCCTGCCCCGATATCATATACGAATCTCCGGGCCCCCGAGACGAAGAGGAAAGTGGTATTGGGGGGT
>VXNS01000026.1 GCA_009840445.1 Synechococcus sp. SB0662_bin_14 | reverse complement strand
GGCAGCACCACCTCCACGGGCGCTTCCACGGTCCCGGCCACAGCGAAGCCTGGGGTGTCTTCGATACGGAAACCTACGTTGGCGCCTTCGGTACCACACGGCAACAGCAGTAGGCGCCGTGGTGACGGGCAAGGGCTCCCTCCCACCGCAACGCTGATGTTGCCGTCACGCTTCCAACAGGATTAATACGGACCAAAGTCCTGACTACCGATGGTGAACAGGGGACTGTTTTTCTTGAACCAGAGCCAATCCCGCAAGGGTGGGGTTTCCGCAAGCTCCTGCCGACTCAGACCCAGGCCGATTTTGTCCGATGCCTGTTGGAGCAGATCCAGCATGGCCTCCCGGTCCGACGCCTTGGCGAGGGCTTCGTTCCAGCGCTTGTGGCCCTGGATGCCCTTCACCAGGGCCCTCACCTTCTGGGCGGAGGAGTACCGACTGTAGGGATTGGGCTGCACCATGGGGAAAGGCTAGCGGTAACGACGGGGCAAAGGGTGGGAACACTGGGCCAAACCCTCACTGCTCAACGCCATGCTTGCCCGTTGCACCAGCGCCGCCATTGTCGGGGTGGAGGCCTGTCCCGTGGTGGTGGAGGCGGATTTAGGCCCTGGCCTGCCGGCGTTTCAGATTGTGGGTTTACCGGATACGGCAGTTCAGGAATCTCGCGAGCGAATCCGCTCCGCTCTGCGCAACAGCGGTCAGCGCCCGTTGGTGTCTCGCCTGACCGTCAATCTGGCTCCGGCCGCCTTGCGCAAACAAGGTCCCAGCTTTGATTTGCCCATGGCCCTTGCCCTCCAGGCCGCCGCTGGGCGCATTCCCTTGACCTGGCTGGAAGGCCTCTGGGCCACAGGGGAGCTGGGCCTGGACGGCAGCTTGCGGCCGGTGCGCGGGGTGTTGGCCATGGCTGAGGCGGCCCAGGCCGCGGGGGCCAGACATCTGCTGGTGCCCAAAGCCAACGGGGACGAGGCGGCCCAGATTGACGGCCTCTCCGTGCTCGCCGCGGCAGACCTGAACGAAGCCCAGGACCAACTGAACAATCCTCAAGTCCACCCCGCCCCGGATCAAGGGCGTTTTGCGGAGATGGTGGATGAGTTCAGGTTTGATCTCAGGGATCTGCAGGGGCAGAGTCATGGGCGGCGGGCCTTGGAAATCGCCGCCGCCGGTGGGCACCACATGCTCCTGGTGGGACCGCCCGGCTGCGGTAAAAGCGTGTTGGCTCGCTGCTTGCCGGATTTGTTGCCGCCGCTCTCCATGGAAGAGGCCTTGGCGGTGCGACGGGTCCATTCGGTGGCCTTTGCCCAGCCGGATGCGGGCCTGCGTAGCCAGCGCCCCTTCCGCGCCCCGCACCACAGTTGTACCCCGGCAGCGTTGGTGGGGGGCGGCTCACCCCACCCGGTGCCCGGTGAGATCAGCCTGGCTCACCACGGGGTGTTGTTTCTCGACGAGCTGCCGGAATTTGGCCGCCATTGCCTGGACCACCTGCGGGAACCTTTGGAGCAGGGCGCCATCGACATTGCCCGGGCCGGGCAGCGGCTGCGCTTCCCCTGTCAATTTCAACTGGTGGCGGCAGCCAACCCCTGCCCCTGTGGCTGGTGGGGGGATCCGGTGCATAGCTGTAGTTGTGGTGATGCCGTGCGGCGTCGCTACTGGCGCCAAGTGTCAGGTCCCCTGCTGGACCGCATTGATCTCCACGTGCCGGTGCGACGGCTTTCACCCACGGAGGTGAGCCGTCCCGTCGCCGCGGAAACCACCGTCCAGGTGCAGCAGCGCCTGGACGTCAGCCGTCGGAACACCAGCCAGCGCTTTGGCCGCCAACTGTTTGACAACCGCCTCCTGGACGGCCGTCAACTGCGCCTTTGCAGCCCCCTCACTAGCGCTGCCCGGGACCTGCTGGATCGCCTCGCTGATCGCCTCGGCCTCTCCATGCGCAGCCTTGATCGCCTCGTGCGGGTGGCGCGCACCATTGCCGATCTGGCAAATTCCGAACGTATCGAAGCCGAACACTTGGCGGAGGCCGCCACGTATCGGGGTTGTGATCTGGATGTGACCTGACCGGAGGAACAGGCCCGCAACCATCAACCATCAACCATCAACCTTCAGGATGGATGTTCTTCTGTCGGCGTCATGGACATCCGGTCCCGTGCTCCACTGGTGAATTCCCCGTCTGCCCGCCGTGAAGCCTTGCGGCAGATGCTGGCCCGTCAGGCCTACAGGCGTGGTGACTTCCTCCTGGCCAGTGGTCGGCGTAGTGAGCACTACATCAACTGCAAACCCGTCAGCCTCAGCAGCAGCGGCGCCACGCTACTGGCGCCGCTGCTGCTGGAGGCGGTGGACCCCAAGGCCCAAGCTGTGGCGGGCCTCACCATGGGCGCCGATCCCCTGGTAAGTTGCGTGGCCATGGCCGCTGGCCTGGTGGGCCGACCACTGGATGGCCTCATCGTGCGCAAAGAGCCCAAGGGCCATGGCACAGGCGCCTGGATTGAGGGTCCACTGCCGGCGCCAGGCGCTCCGGTGACAGTGCTGGAGGACGTGGTGACCACGGGCGGTTCCTGTCTCAAGGCGGTAAAGCGGTTGCGGGAGGCGGGCTATGCCGTTCAGGAGGTGGTGGCCGTCGTGGATCGCCAGGACGGCGGGCAAGCCGCCCTGGCCGCTGAGGACCTGCATCTCAAAGCCCTCTTCCTGCTGGAGCACATCAGCACCCCGTTGGAACACCAACCATGACCGCTGCACTACCCTTCCCCCACTGGCTGAGCCAGGCCTTGCCGGAGCCTGGTGCATGGCCGGTGTGGACTGTCCGTTCCGTCCACCTGTTGCATCTCACCGGCGCCGATAGCTTGCGCTTTCTCCATGGCCAAACCACCCAGGACCTGAGCAGCGTCCCGCCCGGTTGTCTGCGTCGCAGTTGTGCGGTGACCGCCACGGCGCGACCTGTGGCCCTCCTGGACGTGTTGGCGGACAAGCACGCAGCCCGGTTGGTGGTTCTGGCTGGTGACGGGCCGGCGTTGCATCAGCGTTTTGATCGCCATCTGTTTCCCGCGGATCAGGTCACCCTGTTGCCCATGGTCCAGGCGCAGCAGGTGACCGTTCTAGGAGATGCTGCCCCGGCTTTGTTGGCAGCCGAGGGCATCACCATGGCTCCCCCCGGCGCTGGGTGGTGCTCAGTGGCCGAGGGCAATCACCAGGCTTTGGTGCTGCGGGGCACGGATTTTGGCGACGGCGTGCCGGGATTGCGGCTTCTGCTGCCGGACCCCCACCCTTTGCCGCCCTGGCTACGCCATATTCCCCGGCTGACCGGGATCCAGGCGGAGTTGCTGCGGCTCCAGCAGGGAACGCCGGCATGGCCGAGCGAGATCAACGACGCCTTCAATCCTTTTGAACTGGGCCTTGCCGGGGCTGTGGCCCTCAACAAGGGATGCTACTTGGGGCAAGAGGTGTTGGCCAGGTTGCTGACCTACGACGGCGTCAAACAGCAACTGCGCCTTTGGCGCAGTTCCACCGCCCTTGGGAACCTGCCTGAGGACAACGTGCTCCGGGACGGAGGCGGCGCCCGTGCCGGGGTGGTCACCTCCCGCTCAGCCCTGGCCACAGGCAGTGTGGGTCTGGCCGTCGTGCGCCGGGCCTGGCTGGGGGCATCCACCTTGCGCCTGGGCCAGGGGGCTGTCAGCCTCAGCCTTCCCGGAGCGGCACAGTTTCCCGCCAGCACGAATCCTTCCAGCGAGCCCCCGCCATTGGAGGCTCACCCCTGACGTGGAGAGCGAGGCCAGGCTGAACCAGTTGAGGCAGGATCATCCCATTGCTGCCTGAATCACGTGCATTACGCTCCAGCGTTCCATGGCTTGTGCAACTGCAAGTGGAGCCCCCCGGTCTTGCCTGAGGCATGAAAATTGGCGCCAGCATTGACGAGAGCCTCCACCTCTTCTGGATCCCCTTTACGCACTGCCTCGTGGAGAGGCGTCCTGCCACCTTGATCTACGGGATTAGAGAAATTAAACCGTGCGTCGTCAGGCAGGTTAGCCCACTGTGGAGATGTCGGCCTTGCCGTTGACCCGGTGCCACCCGGGGAGGCTCCCCGCCTCGCCTGTCGGCGTTGGCGTTGTACAACAGATCCCCCTGGTGGCGAGACTACAAGAAGATGCTGCCTGTCCCGTTTGCTGCGATCCCTCACCAAGGCGAAGCCCCGGGCCAAAGAATTAGCATTGACGCTCTTGTTGCCAAGTTGCCAACACATGGGCGGTCCGGGAAGTACCATTGCTGCAATCGCCACAGCCGTGGCTGCCGGTGTGGGCAGTGTGGCCATTGTGCGCATCTCCGGTCCACAGGCACAGGCCGTTGGTCGGCGTGTATTCCGCCCAGCAGGCAAGCGTCACCAGGTATGGGAAAGCCATCGGGTGCTGTATGGTCATGTGGTGGAGCCCGCCAGTGGTCAGGTTCTTGATGAAGTGCTGCTGCTCTATATGCAAGCCCCACGCAGCTTCACGGGGGAAGACGTGGTGGAACTCCACTGTCATGGGGGGCTGGTTTGTGTGCAGCGGGTGCTGGAGCAGGTGCTGGCCAACGGTGCCGAGGCCGCAGCACCCGGAGCGTTCAGCCAGCGTGCTGTTTTACATGGACGTTTGAATCTTACCCAGGCAGAAGCTGTGGCCCAGGTGATCAGTGCCCGCAGTCGCCGGGCGGCGGCGCTGGCGTTGGCAGGCTTGGATGGGGGGATTGACCGCCGCATTGAGGGGCTACGTCAGCAACTGCTGGAGCAGTTGGCCCACCTGGAAGCCCATCTGGACTTCGAAGATGATCTACCACTTTTAAATCCTGAAACCGTGAAGGAGAAGATACAGGCAGTGGCCGAGGATTTATCCCGACTTGTGGAGGATAGTCTCCGGGGGCAGCGCCTGCAACAAGGGCTACGGGTTGCTATTATTGGCTGTCCCAATGTGGGGAAATCCAGCCTTTTGAATTGTCTCAGCGGTCGTGATCGGGCCATTGTCACGGATTATCCTGGAACCACGCGGGATATTGTGGAGACTGATTTAATGTTAGGGGATGTGCCCATCACGCTGGTGGACACCGCTGGCATCCGTCACACCAGCAACCCGGTGGAAAGGCTGGGCATTGCCCGTAGCCGTCAGGTCGTTACACAAGTGGATGTGATTATCTTGTTATTTGACATGAGCGTGGGTTGGAGCGAAACTGACCAGGCCCTTGCCGATGAGCTGCCGGAAGAGGTTCCTCAGTTGCGGGTCGGCAATAAAGTTGATCTATTGGACCAAAATAACAATCAATCTAATGATCCATCCAAGTTTCCCTTGGCCATTAGTGCGATGACAGGACAAGGAGTGGAAGTCTTCAGCCAGGCCCTGCTTAATTGTTGTGGTCTTACGGATTTGGAGAGTCTTGACACAAGCCTTAACCGCCGTCAAACCAGTGTGGCCCAGAAGGCTATCAAGTCCTTGATCTGTTTAGACAGTACAGCCAAAGCTCAGTTGCCTTGGGATTTCTGGACCATTGATCTCCGAGATGCTATTCAACATCTTGGAGAAATTACCGGGAAAGATGTCAGTGAAGATATTCTGGATAAAATATTTAGCAAGTTTTGCATTGGCAAATAACTGCCTTTTTAATATCTTATTATTCTCATATGAGACTTGTATTGAGTCCATAAATAAGTCTCACATGAGATAGCTTAGCTTGAAGACAGAGATTGATCAGACGTCTTCATGGGAAGATTGGCTAGGCAGGTGGTGTTCCCTTGGAGTGCGAGGCTGACCGGAGAGGGAGGAGCGCATCGACAGCTTCAATATCTTACTCCTCCCATATGAGACTTGAATTGAGTCTAGAATCAAGACCTATATGACACTAACAAACAGGTCCGCCCCGCCCCTGTTGCACCCGCTCCATCCAACCCCCAAGCCAGCCAGTTCCAGCAGGTCCAACAGGAGGATCTCCAAGACGAGAAGCCCCTCTTGGGTCCAATGTCTGTCCAATGGCACTTACCTCCGTCTTAAAAGCCTTATGAAGACTGGGAAGTCCAGATTGGCCACACTGCGTGAACAGCAGTGTGGCATGCACAACGGCCTGTCTCTGTGGCGTCTGGTTTTGGACCTGGAACAAGAAATACCGCTGCGCCATGGGCAACACCCGAGCTGGCTCACAGGTGAGCAATTGCCCATCGGCAAACACCTCATAGGTTTGGGGGTCCACCTGGACGGCAGGCGTGGCGGTGTTCAGCTTCATGGCGGCTTTGCCGATGCCCCCACGGGTGTTGCACACGGGCACACAGGGTGTTTGCAAACCCAGGTGGTGGGGAAGATCAGCGTCCACAGCGGCTTGGGAGATGGAAATCAACTACTCACACCGTCTCCCCGCAGTCAGCAGCCAAAAGCTCATCGGCAACAAAGCTAAACGCCCCACAGGCTTCGCCGAAACTGACGGTCTGCCCATACACAAGCTCTTCCAAGATACGCTTATAGAGTTTTTCAAAATCTGACGAATAAGTACATAATTATTCCAGTGAGCTGCCAAGTCTTTTAATGGGATTCCCTTGGAAGAGTTTATCTTTTCTTACGGGTTGTTTTTTGTCGTCTTCAACGATCTTCTGGAATAGGCGCTTGCGCTCTATCTTGGTCTCCGGGGTATTCACCCCCGGCTGCTGGAGCGACTGGTGCACATCGTATAGATGGCGCACCAGTCGTTCGTCATCTGGATGGAGAGGCCGGTTCCTGGGCCAGCCATTGTCTTGCCAAGTGGCCGTGCGGCGCAAGAATGCCACCACCTTTTCCACGAGCGTCTCTTGGAGGTCCACAGCTTGAAAGTGGATCGGCGCCTCTTCCTGCCCCAGATACTCAAATAGCAGCGACCTGACTTCCACCTTGGACGTATTCAACAGAGGAGTGCGCACAATAAACTCCAGCTTGATTTCAGACCGCAAGACCTCAATCGCTGGGAAGCGAGACTGATAACTCAGCGGGAAGTAGAAATAGGAACCTTCATTTTTGACAACTGGATCCTCTCCCATGCCAAACCCTGCCGTGCGTAGATACTGAGCCAAACCCTCGCGCAGCTTACGCCGTCTTATACGAGCCTGACTCCGACTTGAGCCCTGCGGCAGTTGCAGCTTGAAGTCAACATCCTCGGACATGCGCTCAACCAACCCATATCCTTTGGATAAGGATGTACCGCCACAGAAGACGGCAGTGCATTCACCCCAGTTAAAGACTTCCAGCAGGCCCAGAAGTTTGACCATCAGCAAGTCCTTCTCAAGAATTGCCGATGGAAATTTGCTGTAGCCAAACTGGTCGACTTCGAGATCAAGAATACGACGATAGTCATCATCAAGAATGCTGATCATTCTGACCAAATACCCCTCACATCATCCTCAACACAAGGGATGGCCAGGTCATCGAGACTGGGCCTTGTTTTCATAGTTCACCACCCGCTGACCCACCCGCAGGCGTCGGCTAATGCGGCGATGTCCCGTGTCAAACGTTGTCCGCCAGGGAATCTGGGTGGTCAATCCGTCACGGTAAAGCCTCTGGGCTTCACCCAACTCCCAGGCAATGCCAAGGCGGTCAAACGTCTCGGCCGCCAGGACTGCAAGCGTTTGCCTGGGAACTGGCCGACCCGATAGGGAAGACGGTCTCGCCTTGGCGTAGACCCCGCTCCCAATACGCACCAGCTTGCCGTCCTCCATCAACTGCCTCAGGGCACGACTCAGTTGAGAGGGGCTGGCATAGCCTTTCAGGTCACGACGTAGCACCACTTCGCCTTCAGAAGCAGCAACCACCTCCTGCAACTGCTGTGCCGTGGTGGTTCCACGGGGACGTGTGACCGTGGAGCGTGTCATGGTTTCGCTCAGGACCTGCTGGGTAATGCTAGCAGAACAGGGGCTGAGTTCAGTTGGCTACCCCACCTAGAACAAGAAGTACCGCTGCGCCATGGGCAACACTTGGGCTGGCTCACAGGTGAGCAATTGCCCATCGGCAAACACCTCATAGGTTTGGGGGTCCACCTGGACGGCAGGGGTGGCGGTGTTCAGCTTCATGGCAGCTTTGCCGATGCCTTCACGGGTGTTGCACACGGGCACACATGGTGTTTGCAAACCCAGGCGGTGGGGAAGATCGGCGTCCACAGCGGCTTGGGAGAGGAAGGTGAGGCAGCTTGGGGCCATGGCCGCCCCGAAACTGGCAAACATGGGGCGTCCGTGGACGGGCTCCGGGGTGGGAATGGAGGCGTTGGGATCCCCCATCTGGGCCCAGACAATGGCGCCGCCCTTGAGGACAAGTTCGGGTTTTACGGCGAAGAAACCGGGTTTCCAGAGGCAAAGATCCGCCAGCTTGCCCACCTCCACCGATCCCACCTGGCTGTCAATGCCGTGGGCAATGGCGGGGTTGATGGTCACCTTGGCCATATAGCGGCGGATGCGCTGGTTGTCGTTGCGGTCGCTGTCTTCCGGCAAAGCACCCCGCTGCACCTTCATTTTGTGGGCGGTTTGGAAGGTGCGGGTGATCACCTCCCCCACCCGTCCCATGGCCTGGGAATCACTGGCAACGATGCTGAAGGCCCCCAGGTCGTGGAGAACGTCCTCGGCGGCAATGGTTTCCCGGCGAATGCGGGATTCGGCAAAAGCCACGTCTTCGGGAATGCTGCGGTCCAGGTGGTGGCAGACCATCAGCATGTCCAGGTGTTCCTCCAGGGTATTGGCGGTATAGGGACGGGTGGGATTGGTGGAGGAGGGCAGCACGTTGGCCTCGCCGCAGATGCGGATGATGTCCGGCGCATGGCCGCCCCCGGCGCCTTCCGTGTGAAAGGTGTGAATGGTGCGCCCGGCAATGGCGGCGATGGTGTCTTCCACGTGGCCGGCTTCGTTGAGGGTGTCCGTATGGATGCACACCTGCACGTCCAACCGGTCCGCCACCGTCAGGCAGCAGTCAATGGCGGCGGGGGTGGTTCCCCAGTCCTCGTGGAGTTTGAGGCCACAGGCGCCGGCGCGCACCTGTTCCTCCAGAGCCTCGGGCACACTGGCGTTCCCCTTCCCGAAAAAACCCAGATTCACGGGCAACCCCTCGGCCGCTTGCAGCATCCGCGCCAGATGAAAGGCGCCCGGCGTGCAGGTGGTGGCATTGGTGCCGGTGGCGGGTCCGGTGCCGCCCCCCAGCATGGTGGTCACCCCGCTGGCCAGGGCGGTCTCCACCTGCTGGGGGCAAATGAAATGGACATGGCTGTCAATGGCGCCGGCGGTAAGAATCTGCCCCTCCCCGGCAATGATTTCCGTGCCCGGACCAATCACCACGTCCACCCCGTCTTGAATATCGGGGTTGCCCGCTTTGCCGATGGCGGCAATCCTGCCGTCCCGCAGCCCCACGTCCGCCTTGACGATGCCCCACCAATCCAGGATCAAGGCATTGGTGATGACCGTATCCATGGCCCCTTCCCCGCGGCTCACCTGACTCTGGCCCATGCCGTCCCGAATCACCTTGCCCCCGCCGAACTTCACCTCTTCTCCATAAACGCAACAATCCTTCTCCACCTCCAGGATCAAGTCCGTATCCGCCAGCCGCAAGCGATCCCCCACCGTGGGACCATAGGTTTCCGCATAGGTGCGGCGATCCAGAGGGTAGGCCATGGTGGGAAGGAGTGAAGTGGACCGTGGACCACCTGGGGTCCTCCAGACTAACGCCCTTCCCCGTCACGGCCTGAGGCTCTCCAACACCCGATCCAGCTTGTCGTTCAATGCCCTGTTGTCCACCTTCAATTCCGCTCTGAGGTCTTTCAGGTCTTCCCCAGGCGGATCTCGACGGCTCTAATATCGTCTTGTAAAGCCGTGATGTGGTCTTTCAAGGATTGGAACGCCACCACGCCCACGCCGAACAGGGCAATCACCGAGGAGGAAATGATGGGTCCCGCCACCGCCGGCTCACCCCATTGGGGTTGATGCCGCCAAGGTTCCCGCGCCGGGGGGGACCGCTGTGGGTGGGGCCTCTGCCTTGGACGGGGTTGTTGGCGGGCTGGCGGCCATTGGCGTCTCGGTTCAGGGGATCGCCTTTCCAGGGTAGGGGCACGACTCTGGGGATGGCCCCTCCTCCGGGAGGGAATTGCGACGATGCCAAGCCCATTCGGAGCAACATTAAGTTAGGGTAAAAAAGTAAAGAAAGATACAAGGAGGAACCAAGGAAAAGATTTTGGTATCAAACCGAACAATAAGGGGATGGGCCATTGGTTGGGATAGGGGCAGTTGCTCTGCAGTCATGAACGCACCCAAGGGAAGGGGAGGTCTCCTGGAAGGCAAGGGGTTCAGTTGGGGCAATGGTGGAGGAATGCCGAGACCTGGAGGCGTTTCCGGTTCGGTAAAGCTTTCAGGCATGGAATTGCCACAAGCGGGTAAGCTTTCTGCTAGAATCGGCTCGGCGGCTCGGCAAAGAA
>VXNS01000037.1 GCA_009840445.1 Synechococcus sp. SB0662_bin_14 | reverse complement strand
GGTTACGAACGTTCACAAAGCTTGTGTCAAACGCGGCACGGATGGCCAGATATCCTGAGCCCAGGGCTGATGCCAACGTTCAATGAAGCAAGGTTCCGAGATTGTAATGTTAAAGCGTTCATGGAATCCACAGCCCAGTTCAAACCACCTCGCAAAATTCAAGTTTCTTTAGATTGGCATTGCTCCGGCTCGCTGGCCTGTCAGGCCTTGTTCCCCTCGGTCTGGGGATGGAAAAACTCCCACACCTGACGGGCCACGCCGGGGCCAATGCCCTCCACCTGGGCAATTTGCTCCGCCGAGGCCAACTGAACGGCGTCCAGGGAGCGAAAATGGCTCAGCAGTGTGCGGCTCCGCTTGGGACCCAAGCCCGGCACTTCGCTGAGACGGGAACGCTTCATGCGATCCCGGCGCTGCTGCCGGTGGTAGGTGACGGCAAAGCGATGGGCCTCGTCCCGCAGACGCCGCAACAGCAGGATGCCCAGTTGGTCGGGATCGCTGTCCACCGGCTCCTGGGCACCGGGTAGAAACACCTGCTCCCGCCGCTTGGCCAGGGCGCAGACGTGGAGATCCTCCGCCAGCCCCAACTGGTGCAGGGCATCCATCACCGCGGAGAGTTGGCCCTTGCCCCCGTCAATCATCACCAGGTCGGGCCAGTCACTGAGGCCGACGGGATCCAGTGGGTGAGAACCCTGGCGGTGGTGACCCATGTCCTCTCCCTCTGCCTTGGCTTGGGACCAGCGCCGAAAACGACGCCTCATCACCTCCGCCATGGCCATGAAGTCGTCGCTGTGGCCGGGGGCGATGCTACTGGACTTCAGCTTGTAGCGGCGGTAGTGCTGTCGTGCAGCCAGACCCTGAACAAACACCACCTGGCTGGCCACGGCGTCGCTGCCCTGAACGTGGCTGACGTCGTAGCCCTCAATGCGCCGGGGGGGGTGATCCAGGTTCAGGAGTTGGGCCACATCCTCCAGGGCAAGCCGTTGCTCCTGGGAGCTGCGCTGGGCCCGCTGCAGGGCGAAGCCGGCGTTGCGCTCCACCAATTCCACCAGCTCCGCCTTCTGCTGTCGCTGCGGCGTCAGGACGTGAACCTTCCGCTGCCGCCGTTGGCTCAGCCAGGCGGCCAGCACGTCCGCTTCCGGCAACGGATGTTGGACACAAATTTCCTGGGGGATTTCACTGGGCTCCACATCCCTGTAGTGCTCTTCCAACACCCGCTGGAGCAGATGACCAGGCGCCGCCGCCTGGGGGTCCAGGTGAAACCCCAGGTGCCCCACCAGCTTGCCGGCCCGCACTTGAAACAACTGCACACAAGCCAGTTGGTCGTTGGCGGCCATGGCAATGGCGTCCCGGCTGAGCCGGTCGTCCGGCAAGGACATTTTTTGATGGGCGGTCAGTTGATCCAGACCTTGCAACTGATCCCGAATCCGGGCGGCCTTCTCGAAGTCCAGCCGTTCGGCATCACGAACCATCTGCTGCTGCAGGAGGATGCGCAACTCCTCATTGCGCCCCTGAAACACCATGGCCACGTTCCGAAGGGTGGCGTGATAGTCCTCGGGGCTGATGCGTTGCTGGCAGACGCCGGGGCAACGTCCGATGTGGAAGTTCAGGCAGGTTCGATCCCGGTACAGGGGTTGGGGGCGTTGCCGCAGGGGAAAGGCGCGCTTCACCAGGGCCAGGGTGGTGCGCAGAAGACCCACGTCCACGTAGGGACCGTAGAAACGGTCCTGGGGGGAGCGAAGACGGCGCCGTCGCGTGATAAAAATGCGGGGATAGTCTTCACTCCAGGTGATGCAAAGATAGGGATAGCTGGTATCGTCCTTGAGGAGAACATTATAGTAAGGCTGATGCTCTTTAATCAGATTGGATTCCAATACAAGGGCCTCGACTTCGCTATCCGTAACAATGAAGTCAATGTCGTGAATCTGCCGCACCATGAGCTGAATTCTGGGGCTCAGCAGTTCATGGCCACGAAAATAGCTCCGCACCCGACTGCGGAGCTTTTTGGCTTTGCCGATATAGAGGGCACGAGAGTCCCGATCCCGCATCAGATAACAACCCGGCTCCAGGGGAATTTCCCGCAGCCGGATTTCCAGTTCACCCGGATGTTGCAGCAAGCCGCCAGCCATGGCGTTGCGCAACGCACGGGGGCGGGTTTCCGTAGCCTCAGCCCCCATAGGTCCAGCGGGTGTGGGACAGGGTGAGGGCCTCCCCCTCCCGGTGAAGCACCGCGGTCTTCACCTCACCCACGAACACGGTGTGGTCACCAGCGGCCACGTGGCCCACCAGTTCAGATTCCAGCCCCCCCAGGCAATCCTCCAACAGGGGCAGTCCCAAGGCGCCCAGGCGATAGGGAACCTCAGCGAGGCGGCCCCCAACAGCCGCTTGCGGGCGAAAGAACTTGGCCACCAGCTCCTGTTGCCCCACCTCCATCACGTTCAAGCTGAAACGGCCCGTGCGCTGGATCATGCCGTGGCTGGTGGAATCGGACCGCACGCCCGTCACCACCAGGGGAGGGGAGAAGGAACCCTGGGTCACCCAGCTTGCCGTAAAGCCGTTGACCACGTCACCTTCCGCAACCCCGCAGATGAACAGGCCGTGGGGGATTGTCTTCAACAGGGTTGTTTTGGCTGCAACATCAAGATCCATGGGGACTGACCGCATTGTGGCCAATTTAGTGTGGCAGCCATCCCCTCGCTTGGGGTCTCCACCCTTGCCCATCGTGCGTGCCCTCTACCCCGGGAGCTTTGACCCTGTCACCCTCGGCCACCTGGACCTGATTCAGCGAGCCAGCCGCCTCTTCGACGAAGTGATTGTGGCCGTGTTGCGCAATCCCGGTAAGACTCCGGCGTTTTCCCTCCAGCAGCGGAAGCAGCAGTTGGGGTTGGCCACGGCGGATCTGGCCAACGTCTCCGTCAGAAGCTTCGACGGCCTGACGGCCAACTTTGCCCGTCAGCAAGGCTGCACCGTGATTTTACGGGGCTTGCGGGCCTTGAGCGACTTCGAATTCGAACTGCAGTTGGCCCACACCAACTCCTCCCTGTGTGACACGGTGGAGACCCTGTTTCTGGCCACGGCGGCACGCCACAGCTTCCTGAGCAGTTCCGTGGTCAAGGAAGTGGCCCGTTTTGGCGGTGATGTGTCCCATATGGTCCCCGCAGCAGTGGCAGAAGACCTCAACAGGCACTTTAATTCGGGTTAGCCGTTCCCCCCTGCGCCATGGGTCCATCCCCTGCGTCGTCTTCCAGCCAAGAACCCGGCATCGTTCTGGATCAACTGGATCAACTGGAGGAGAGCATCCTGCAAGGCCTCCGTCTGCCGCTGACCGGCATGTTGCTGGTGGACGAGGATGAAGTCATCGAGGCTCTGAGCCGGCTTCGCGAAAGCTTCCCCCCAACGTTTCAGCAGGCCCAGGCCTTGATCGACCAGCAGCAAGGCTACCTGAAGAAGATTCGTGACCAGGGTGCGTCCATCGTTCAGCAGGCCAAGGACAAGCGGGAACACCTGATCCAGCAATCCGTCCAGAAGGGTGAAAACCGCGCCAAGCAGGTGGTGGCCGAGGCGGCGGCACAGCGGGACACGATGCTGGACAAGGCGCGGCAGGCCGTCGCCCAGCAGGAGCAGGCGTTGCAGAAGAAGATCGAGCAAACCGAGCAGCAGTTCGCGGCCCGTCGCAGCCAGTTGGAGCAGGAGTACGTCGCCCGCAAGGAGGAGCAGAACCAACAGTTGGAGCAGCGGCGCCTCCAGGCGCTGCAAGAACTGGAGCGCATCAATCAAGAGAAGGCCAGGCGCAAGGAGCTTGCCCAGCGGGAAGTTGAGGACATGCGGCAGGACATGCGGACGTTATGCCAGAAGGCCCATGCCCACTGTGAAGAGTTGATACGACAAGCCACGGTCACCAGACAGGAGGCTGATCATTACGCCCGGCAGGTGTTGGACGATCTCAACAATAAGCTGCGGGACCTTCAGCAGGTGGTGTGCGCCATACGCCAGGAGCAGGGCAGGGCAGCCGTCCATGCCCAGGACCGCCCAACGGCCACGCCCCGGCAGCGGATCGCTCCTCCCCAGGAAACTGCCGCAACCACCCAGCTCAGAACACGCGAGGACAGGAGGAGTGCTTGAACACCGCCTCCAGGATGCCCACCATGCGGGAGCGCGGTTCCGCCGAACCGTTGGCCAGCATGCTGAAAAACCGATACCCATGGGGGGTTGCCATCCGGCCGGAGAGAGCCTTCACACCACGAATGGTGCCCGTTTTTCCCACAAACTTCCCCGTCAGGGACGGTGAACTGGAAAAACGCTCCAGGGTTCCCGTACGATTGGCCACGGCCATGGTTCCATACCATTCGCTCCCGTTGGCGTGGTACTGCATGGTGAGCAGCAGACTGGTGTAGAGGCGGGTGGTGCTGCGATTGGAGCGGCTCAAGCCGCTGCCGTCGGCAATGGTGACCCCGTCCACGGGAAGGTTCTTGTCCTTGAGCCATTGCAGGGTGACCTGGCTGGCTTGAGCCAGGTTCCAAGTTCCACTGCCCACCCTGAGCAGCACCTCTGCGGTGTTGTTGTGGCTGTCCGTGTTGGCGCGGGACATGAGGGATTGCAGCGGCTGGGACAGCTCTTCGTGGATCAACTGACTTCCCTGTGGGTTGGGTGAGTCCGCAGGCACCTCCGCCCATTCAAACCCGTACCCTTGCCGATTCAGCACCTGGCTCCAAATCCCCGCCAGCCGCTTGGGAGGGTCGTAGACCGCGTAATCTCCACTGCTGTTGGCGCTCACCGCCAGCCGCGTTACCGGAGCGCCGTAAGACCAGTTGCGGTCAGCACTGTGCCAATCAGCAGGCCACCAGTGTCGGGGAACCAGCTCTTCAAATTCCATGCTGACGGTGCCTGTGTGTACACCGTGGCCGGAGAGGGCGGCCGCCATGCGCGCCACCTGCTGGGGGCTAAAGCCGGGATCTCCCTCCCCTTCCAGTCGGAGAGTGCCGTTGGGCAGGCGCCAGAGGGAGGTTTTGAGGCGATGGTTCACACCCAGGCGGTCAACGGCCAGGGCGGTGCTGATGAGTTTCTGGTTGGAGGCAGGAATACGGGGCATGTGGCCGTTGACATCCGCCATCAGGCGGCCGACGGGGTCGGCAACCGTCACACTCCAGGCAGCGCGTTCACTGCCCAGGACGGCCAACACCTCCCTCTGCAGCGGGGCACAACTCACATGGGATTCCAGACGGACGAGAGCCGCCAACGGGGGGAGCGGAGCAAGCCATGGGACGGGGGGCTCTTGCGGTGCTGTAGAGGGTGTCGGCAGAGAAGGAATCTGCCCCGGAGGCGGGGCCGTCACCACGGTCTTCGGGGCAACGGCTTCTGTGGCAGCCCCGTGTCCGGGATAGTCACGGGACACCACCGTGACAGGTTCACCGTCGGCCACCTGATCCAGGAGCTCCACCAGGCCCTGGCCATAACTTGCAGGCGTTGATAAGAGGGGCAGCATCAACCCCAACAGCACTGCGCGCTTGCGTTGATTCCCCATTAGCCGTTCCCCTTGGCCAGCCCGCTGACCACGCCCTTCAGGCGGTACAGCCTGCCTTCCACTTCAATGGGAACGCCAATTTTGAGGTTGGTATTCCCCAGGGTAAAACCGGTTCTGGTTTCCTGCCCCTGCCCTTGGAGAACCAACTGGGCATCAAAGGTGGGGAACTCCCGAGTATTGGGATCCGGGATTGTGACGCCGTCCGCCAGGGCCACCAGGCGCCGCCGCAGACGCCCATCCAGCACCTGAAGGGTTCCGGAGGGCTGGTTGCGCACCACAAGCCGTGTCTCCCCTTCCTCCTTGATGCTGGCCAGGAGGGCGTCCGGGTCTGCCACGGGGATATGCTTGATGTCCACAATCACGTCAATGGGTTCAAGATAGCCGCCAGCGGCGGCCAAGCCAGTCACCAGCTTTGGACTCCAGAGCAGGCCGGCCGCGGCCAGGGCCAGGGCCACAAAGGCCCCCAGATCCACCGGATGGAGACGCAGCCAAAATTTCACGGCGCGACGGAAGACGTGCTGGACCGGATGGTACCCGATGCTCCGCAGCCCCTGCCAGACCCGGTGGCCTTCCCTGTCAGGCGCTGCGGATCAGGACCGCGGCCCTTGCCTGAGCCCCGGCTTAACCCATCTGTTGCAGCAGGTCGTCAGCCGCTTTGGCCAGCCCTCCAGCCAAACGGTCCTGCCCCAGCAGTTGGTCCATGGCGCTCCCGTCCGGTCGGTAGGGGAGAGATGCCACAGGGCGGAAGCCGTCGGGGTCTTCCCGGAACAACCGCCAGGGACCAGGGTGACTATAGGCCAGGGCGGCTTGCTCCAGGGGATAGAGCCCGTAGGCCACGCGCCAACGGGCCAGAAAGCCGCGCCGTCGTGCGCGGGCAACGCTGCCGATGCCCACCGCAGCATCCTCCAGCCTTGGATTCAGGGCAATGACGGGACGTTCCCCAAGGGCCGTGCAGGCAGCTTCAAAGGCAGTGAAGTCAGGTGCTGCGGGCGTCACAGCCATGTACAGGGCGGCATTGGCCGGGCAGCGGCCGCTGGCGAGATCAGCAAAGGTGACGGCTTCGGCTGCAGAGCGATCAAAATCCCGCCTGGCCAAGGCTGCTGCCCCCATGTCGGCAAAGGCCAACACAACGGTCTCCCGGCTCTCCCGCTGCTGCAACGCGTGGCACAGCCCATGGGCAACGGCAGGCCAGCGCAGCCCTTCAAACCGCAAGTCCACTTGCAGGCGGGTGAAGCCGTCGGCCAAGGCTGACTCCAGGGCGGCGGCACATTGGCGGCGGGCGGCGTTGAGGTCACCGGGGAGATCCATGGGCTAAGGACGCCGAAGACAAGCTTGAAGCATCATCCACCACTCTGGCGAACCGATTCGGGCTGGCCCAGGGGGGTGAGGCGGCAGCAGAGTTGACGCACCACCCGGGGCAGCTCCCGGAGGCGGTCTTCCACCACGGCAGTGTCTCCTCCACAGAGCCAGGGGCCAAGGCACAGCCTTAATCCACTGCGGGCCCGGGCCGGGTCAACGCCCATGGCCAGCAGGACCGTGCTGGGCTGGGCCGAACCGGAGCGGCAGGCGGAACCACTGCTCACGGCATAGCCACAGCTATCCAGGGCACGCACCACATGGCTGCCCTCCAGCGGTTCGCCCCCCGGCGTGCTAACCAGACAACTGACGTGGCCCGGAAGGCGGTCCTCCGGATGGCCCGTGGGTTCAATCCCCGGCACGTTCCAAAGCTGCTCCCGCAACCGGCGTGCCCAGCGTTGCCAGAGGGGTTCCGACTGCTGCTCCAACGCCCGCCTCGCCTCCTGGGCCGCCACGCCAAAGCCCACCGCCAGCGGCACCGCCGGCGTACCGGACCGCAGCCCCGACTCCTGACCACCCCCCGGATACACGGGCCTCAAGGTGAGGCGCGGATTACGGATCAAGGCGCCAATCCCCTTGGGACCACAGAACTTGTGGGCGGAGATGGTGAGCAGATCCACACCCAACCGACGGGGAGACAAGGGCGCCTTGCCGCAGAGTTGGACCCCGTCGCTATGGAGGGGAATGCCACGGCTGCCGCAGACGGCCCCCATGGCGCCCAGGGGTTGGAGGCTGCCAACCTCGCTCTGGGCCGCAATGACCGACACCAGGTCCACCGGTCCGCCATGGAGACGCTCCAGCAGACTCGCTCCGCTGAGACGACCATGGCCGTCAGGCCGGAGCAACTCCAGCCGCGTCGCCGCCTGCTGGCGGTTGTGCAGAAGGTTGCCCACGGCGGGATGCTCCACCGCCGAGCAGATGGCGGCTCCTCCCGCAGCACCCAGCACCCCGTGGATGGCCAGTTGGTTGGCTTCGGTGCCCCCACTGGTGAACACCACCCAGTCCGGCGGCACGTCCAGCAGTTGGGCCACGTGCTCTCGGGAGCGTTCCAACGCAAGGCATGCCTGACGACCCTCCAGATGGCGGCTGGAGGGATTGCCCCACAGGTCCTCCTGGGCAGCGGCCACCGCGGCACGCACCCCAGCGCTGGGGGGCGTGGTGGCGCAACCATCCAGATAGAGGCGCGGCTCAGTGGCCACGGTGGCCCTGGTCCGGCACGGGTTCACCGGGAGGGGTGACGGGAGGTCCGCCGCGGCGCTGGGTGCGCTGGGCCAGGGAGTTGGCTGCCAGCTCCAGCATCTCGTCCAGGGAGGTGTTGGCCAGAAACGACATGGTTTGTGCATAGGCCGCCGCCTCGGTGTCCGCAGAGGCGCCTGCTTCAGGCTGATCCAACACCACTTGGCCCACAAAGGTGCGCTGCGCAGGCCCCGTCATGAAGACGTGGTTGTCGTCGCGCCAGTCAATGGCCAGGGCACCACCAGGGAGGGTCACCCGGGCCTGGCGTTGGCCGAGCCCCAGCAGATGGGCGGCCACCACTGCGGCGCAGGCCCCGGTTCCACAGGCCATGGTGGGACCCGCTCCCCGCTCCCACGTCCTCAGGCGATGGTGCTGATCACTGAGCGGCTGGAGAAAATGCACGTTGGTGCGATTGGGAAAGGCGGGATGGGTTTCCAGCGCCGGCCCCAGTTGCTCCAGATCCACTTGGTCCACGTCCGCCACGGGGATCACCACGTGGGGATTGCCCATGCTCACGGCGGTCACCTCCAGCACCTGACCAATCACCAGGAGTCGTTCAGCCACCACTTGCTGAGCATCAACCCCCAGGGTGGTGGGAATGGCCGCCGGCTCCAGGTGGGGCTCCCCCATGTCCACCGTCACCTGTCCCTGGTCCTGCAGGCTGGCGCCCATGGGACCCGCCATGGTTTCAATGGTGAGGGTGTCCGGGCAGACCCCCTGCTGCTGCTGATCCGCCACAAAGCGGGCCAGGCAGCGGATGCCGTTGCCGCACATCTCCGGCTCGCTGCCGTCCCCGTTAAAAATGCGCATGCGCAGGTCGCCCCCCTGCCGGGGCGGGAGCGCCAGGATGACCCCATCGGCGCCAATGCCCAAGCGTCGATCACAAAGCTGTCTCACCTGAGCCGCACTGGGCTCCATGGGCAGCCCGGAGCGTCCGTCCACGATCACGAAGTCGTTGCCGAGGCCTTGGTATTTGGCAAACTCCACGGGCGTTTCTGCTTTGCCGCCACTCTAATGACCTCCCATCGTCCACGGACCCATGGCCATCACCCGGTTTCATCCCATTACCGCCTTGGTGGCAATCGGGCTAGATCTGGTCTCGAACAAGGACTTCTCTTGAGGTGATGCCCGCCTGTGAACCCGTCGCCATTGCCCTGGGCAGCAATCTGGGAAATTCCCTGGCCACCTTGACCTGGGCTGTATCAGCCCTCAAACCCATGGCGGCAGGCGGCCTGCTGCGCTGCTCCCCCTGGTTTCGTTCTGCAGCGGTGGGGGGACCCCCCAACCAGCCGGACTACATCAACGGCGTGGCGCTGCTGCATTGTTGCGGGTCCCCCATGACGTTGCTGCAACGCCTCCAGGCCCTGGAGCGGCAGGCGGGCCGCCAGCCGGGACCCCGTTGGGGACCCCGTGTCCTGGATCTGGATCTGCTCTGGTTTGGCCAGCGGCGCAGCGCCACACCGGAACTCCTACTCCCCCATCCCCGCTGGCAGCAGCGCAGTTTCGTGCTGGCGCCGCTGGTGGCGCTGGATCCCCAATTGGTGGCTCCCCACGCACCCTGCAGTTGCCAGGAACTCCTGGGCAAGTGTGCGCCTCCTTACCCCCAACTGCTCTAATACAGTTTGCTTCACGCGCCGGATCCCGTTACAGCGGCGTACACGGGCAGTTGTGATCCCGGACCCACCCATGGCCCCCTCCCCTTCCGAGCCCGCCCAATTGCTGGACACCCTGGCCACGTTACAGGTGCGCAAGGTGTCCTTCGAGTTGGCCCGCTGGCGGCTGCCCATTGGCGCCGAAGGGGTGTACGGCTGCATTCGCCACCCTGGAGCGTGCCTGGCGGTGCCGATTCTGGAGGACGGCCGGGTGGTGGTCTTGCGTCAGTACCGCTTTGCCGTGGCGCGGCGGCTTCTGGAGTTTCCCGCCGGCACCCTGGAGACGGGTGAGCAGCCCCTGGCCTCCATTCAGCGGGAGTTGGGGGAGGAGACGGGCTTTGCCGCTGCCCGCTGGGACAGCTTGGGGCACCTGCTGCCTTGCCCGGGTTACTCCGACGAGGTGATCCACCTCTTTCTGGCGCGGCAGCTTACGCCCTTGCCGGAGCCGCCGGGACATGACGCCGATGAAGACCTGCAGGTGATCACCCTGACACCCGCCCAGTTGGAGGAACGTTTGACCAGTGGGGAGGAATCCCTTGACGCCAAGACCGTCACCGCGTGGTTTCAGGCCCGGGCCTTTCTGGCAAGAGAAGAACGGCCATGAATGCCCCATGGCTGTTCTGGCACCGTCGGGATTTGCGCCTGGCCG
>VXNS01000071.1:40911-62916 GCA_009840445.1 Synechococcus sp. SB0662_bin_14 | reverse complement strand
CACCCCCCCCAACACCCCATTGCTTGACAACACCCCCGGCGCCAACATGGCCCCGTTTGATTCAACCCTGCCCAACATCCGCCTGGTGCAGCAGTGGATCCGCCGGCAGCAGGTGCTGGTGGTGGTGCTCCACCAGGGCCGACGGCTGGAAGGTCGGCTGCTTTGGCAGGATCCGATGGCCCTGGCCTTGCAGTTGCATGAGGACCAGGAGCCGGTGCTGGTGCCCCGCCAGAGCATTGCCCTTATGCACCCGGCGCCGCTGAGCCCGGAGGCGGCGCCTTGAAGGAATCCGCCTGGTGGCGGAGCAATGCCGCCAGTTGGGGTTGCAAGCCGGCAAAGGCGCGGCCGCGGTGGCCATGGCGGCGTTTTTGTGCGGGCGTCATCTGGGCAAAGCTGAGGCCCACCGCCGGCACCCAGAAGAGGGGATCGTAACCAAAGCCCCCCTCCCCAATGGGGGCCTCCAGGATGTGCCCATTGCTGATCCCCTGGGAGGTGAGGGCAATGGAGCCGTCAGGCCGGGCCAGGGCCAAAGCCGTGATGAACCGGGCCGAGCGGTCTTGACGGCCGGCCAATTCCTCCAGCAGGCGCTCCAGCCGCCGGGCATTGCTGGGGGCATAGCGAGCGGAGTGGATGCCGGGACGGCCGTCCAGGGCATCCACACAGAGGCCGGAATCATCCGCCAAGGCCCATGCACCGGTGAAGCGGGCCACGGCTGTGGCCTTCAGGCAGGCGTTGGCAAGGAAATCGGCGCCGGTTTCCTCCACCGTCACCCCCGCCGGTTGAGGGCGCACATCAACGGCCCCATGGGGCAAAGCCTCTTGCAAAAGCTCATGAAACTCCGCCAGCTTGCCGGTGTTGCTGCTGGCAATGACAAGCACGGGCTTGGTCATGGCGCCTCAGGTATCCCTCAGCCCATCTTGACCGGCCAGGGGGTTTCAATCCCGTCCGGGATCGCTGCCAAACACGTGTTGGCGGTGCCAGGCCAGGTGGGTCTGGTGTCTGGATGTGATGGGGATGGACTCTTGCCAGCGCAGTTCAGCCTGGGCTGCCTGGCTGAGGCGGGGTGAAAACTGTGGCTGGCCAGCCTCGTCAAAGGTGACCAGGCCTCGATCAAAGGCGGCATCCCAGAGGGCGGAGAGGAGCAGGCCGTTGTGCACGTCCAACCTGGTGGCGTCCGTCCGGCAATGCTGCCAGGGAATGATGTGGGAAGCCCGCAGCAGGTCCGGATCGCTGATGCCGGTAAGGGGGCAGCGCCCCTGCCAGTACTCCATGAGGCTGGCGCGAAAAATATCCTGGCCGATGCGCTGAACCACCAACCGCTCCGCCTCGGTGGTGCGGGGCAGGCTGCGAACCTGGGCCACAAACTGCTGCAACGGTGCATCGGGGAGGCTGGCGGAGAGGGCATAGACCCGTGACAGCACCCCATAGAGAGCGCCGAGGTCGGGGAAGCTGTAGCGGGCCAGACCGGGGCCGGGCATGGCGGTGGGGGCGAGGCCAACGGCCTCAACGACTCCGCCATGGTCCAGAGCCAGGAACCAAGGCCCGTGGTCTCCAGCGGCGGCCAAGGACAGATTCCCCGGAACGGTGGTAGAGGCAAAAGCGGCCCAGCCCTCGCTGGCTGCCGCCATGGGCCGGCGAAACCCGTGCTGCCATGCGGCCTTCTCGCACTCCTGGCGGACAATGAAGGATTGGGGCGCCTGGACCATGGGTGTGCTCATCCGTGCAACGGCCTCATCCGTGTCCTGGTCCTGTGAGTCGTGTGGGAGAATGCCTGGACACAGGCTTCAGCAACGTGGTAAACTTTAGATCCGATCAGACAACGCCATGGGTGGCGAACTGCCACTGCCCAGCCTCTTCATCTCCGGTTTCCGGGGATTTCCGAACCTCTCGATTCCCCAACTGGGCCGCGTGACCTTGCTGACGGGGCGAAACGGCGTTGGCAAGACGACCGTGCTGGATACCATCCGCATCTATGCTGCGGCCACATGTGATACCCCCTGGCCTTTGGTTGCTCTGCTGGCGGAAAGGCTGGGACAACAGGATGAGTGGAGAGATAGCCTGGACGAGGATGGGAACAAGCTACTCGTAGCGGATTACACTGGTCTGTTTCATGGACGCGGCTTCTCCCCTGGCCAGCCCATCTCCATTGGTCCAGACAGTGATGAAAACAATATCAAGCTTGAGATCTATCAAGAAGGGAAGCTATCTAAGGAAGAGGAAGAAAGACTAATGCTCCCGCTTTCCCGAATAGAAGATACAGGTATTCCGCCTCTCATGGTTATCTTTAAGGAGCATCTCAAGTATCTTTTACCCCAGACAAGTAGCCAAGAATACATGAGATTCTTAAGGCGCAGATACTTATTGAGAACAATGGATGATGATCAATCAACAGGGAGATTCAACTGTGAATTCATTGGTCCTAGATTACCAGACGATGAAAGCCTAGTTGAATTTATTGATAAAGTCGCTTTAACCAAAGAAGCCCATAGACCAATCCAGGCTTTAGAGCTTATTCTTGGCCATAAAGTTTATGGGATTGTCGCAGTTGGCAGAAGTGAAAGAAGGTCTCGGCCTCGTGTTATGGTGAAGTTATCGGAGCAAGAACCGCGTGTTCCCCTGAAAAGCCTGGGTGACGGGGTGACGCGCTTTTTTGGGATTGCTGCTGCTTTGCTGAAGAGCCGCAATGGCATTCTCCTCATCGATGAGGTGGAAAATGGAATTCACTATACTGTTCATGAAAAGCTCTGGAAAATGATTCTCGAAGCTGCCCATGAACATAATATCCAGGTAGTGGCAACAACCCATAGTCGGGACACAATTATTGGTTGTGCAAAAGCTATACGGAATTCAGAAATAGAGAATACTCATTCTGCTCTTGTAAGAATTGAAGGAAAAGGAGAAGACGCTCAAGCTGTAGAATATAGTGAAGAAGAAATAAAAATAGCATCTCAACATAACATTGAAATGAGGTAGAGTAATGAGTAATTTGCAAAGCCGGATTTTACTGGTAGAAGGTGATGACGACAAGCATTTCGTCAAGAATTTTTGCTGGAAAATGTTACGCAATCAATTAGTCTGTAAATTTACGGACGACGACAACGAAAGTGATAGCGGAGATAGTACACAAATGTTTTATATTCCTGATCGCAGTAGACAAGAAGGTGGTATTGATAATATGATTAGAACAATATCAACTGAGATCAAGGAGCCCGGAAGAGAGGTTGTAGGGATTCTAGCAGATGCTAACGGACAAAGATTTGACTGTTCTAACCATCCATGGCAAAAGATAAGAAGTAAATTGGAGGAAGTCTTGGATTTTGAGGATGCCCTCCCAGAGTTACCTTGCCACAAAGGGCTTATTCGTCGTAATGTAAGACCCAAACAGAAGCCGAAATCAACTCTTCATGTTGGTGTCTGGCTAATGCCAGACAATCAATCCAGTGGCGAGCTTGAAAACTTCTTTGCGGGGCTGATTCACGAGAACAACCGAACTTGGCCACTTGCCAAGGAGTACATCAATCAATACACAATGGAACAAGCAGAAAATCGACAGGGTGGCTTGGACGTGGGAAAGCCGTATAAGGTCTCAAAAGCAGAAGTCTACGCATGGCTGGCGACAAGAAAGCAGCCAGGGAAAATGGGTGCAGTGATCTCCGAAGGTCATGGCCTCAACTTTGATTCTGAGCTTGCCCGGCGCTTCGCTCAGTGGCTTAAAGACTTGTTCTGTTTCTAAATCAAGACGTTACTGAGATCGTTCTCTATCTAGACGTTTTGAGGTTTTGATGCACCAGCAGTGCCACAAGGAAAATCTTTGTTGTTTTGTCATCTTTGATATTCTGCCATTTTTGATGAGCTATTTTAGCATCATCAATAATAATTGCAACTTGTTCTTTGGCATAGCTGCGGCCAAAATTGTAGTCAGCCTCATTGCGCTCATTTTGAAGACTACAAAACGTGTCTGCTATGTGGGCTAGATCATCAGAAATCTCATGGCCTGCCAACACTTCCCTGATTTTCTGGCCAGGATTTTTCTGGGCAAACCCACGGCAGACATCAGCGATACTCCGATGGCCAAAGGCGCGAATCACATAACCTCGTAGAAGCTTTCTCTCCAGCCCACCACCTACCATGGCTACTGTCGCTGCATCAACAAGAAGAGAAAACAGTGAATAGTAGGCTGTTGAGATTGACCGTCTCAGGTTGGCTTGCCTGGGTCGGCGTGAGTCCAGATTAAGAAGGTGGTGGGCCTGCTGTAACAGGTCGGCAGCAAGGCTCATGCTGGCGCCTCCTGGGATTGCTCAAGGGCTTCCTCACGCTCCAGCTCAGCCAATTCCGCTTGCCCCACTTGTGTGAGGAATCGTACATAGACCCAGCGCCGTTCCCCTGATTGAGCAATCCGCTCACGGACCTGCTTACGGATTGCATCCCGTTGCTCAAACTCCTGGATGGTTTCAAGGAGGACCCAGACCCAGATGGCCGGGTAGTCCAGGGAGTCTTCCCCGGTCTCTACCGTCCACCCTGCAACCGGGGCGGCCCACCGCTGGCTTGGCTGCTCCAGCAGGGCGAGGATCTCCCTATCCTCCAGCAGAGCTGTTGGCCTGACCATCATGGTTGCGGCTCCCAGACTGAACATGGACACAAGTGTAGCACAGGTTCAGGTTCGGTTGGCATCCATGGGATCCCGGCTCCCTTGTCCTGGCCTTCCCATCCCAACTTGCGGAAACACTGGGACCCCTCCTACTCCCAGTTCCGGCCTTCTGAAAAGCTCTTCTGTGACAGGAGAGTCAGAACCCTATGTGAACCCATTTTGAGGTTTTCCAGCATTCCACTTGCCCTATTGGCGAACATCCTACTCGGTTGGTTCATCGACATGATTTTTCACTGCCTCTTCTGTCTTCTCAACCAAACGTTCGACATGATTTAGATAATCTGTAACAACTGATTTATCTGGTTTTGAATCGTCACTTTCTCCTCCATGCGCAATCTTATGACGAATCCCAACATATTTATCAAGCTTCTTCATCGCATTGTTATGAGACATAGCTCGCCAGGTCCAATGATGAGAAAGATTTTCTAATTCCAAACATTTGAATAATTTATTTACTTTGTCACTTAATGGATTATGAAAATAGTGTAGTTTCTCATTCACGTATCTCTTCAGAATATTTTTTTGATAAGCATTTCCATGAGATAACAATTTATTAGAAGCTTCACGGAAAAGATCTTCAACATAAGCTTGCCAACATGCCGTGATCATTACTATTGCAGCGCGATGTAGAACTTGGATTTGCTCAGGTCTCCGGCCACGCCTACCAGATTGTCCTCCTTCCATTTCCGTATGAATTTCTAGTAGATGTTCAATTTCCCTTTTGCTTTCCTCAAAATTCTTTCTGGCGTTCGAGAGAATCGAATCTGTAGATTGATGATTTTGTTCCATGATCATGATGAAGTTGCCTTATGGACAGACCTTATGTCTACACTCAACACCACCTCAGCGCAAGCTCATGGGGTGGTGTAATCACCGAACCCAAGCCCATCCCCCTCAAAGCCCCAGATCCACAAATCCCCCACCGGCCTCCAATTCATCCCACGCCGCCAACACCAGCCGCCGGGTGCGGTATTCGCCATGGGCCTTGATTTCCTTTTCCTTCAGACCACGGAAGGTTTCCGAGGGATAATCCGCACCCATCACGTCAGCGGGATCCAGAATATAGCGCAACTCATCACGGCTGAGACCATAGGCGCGGGCATAGAAGGCATCCAGCTTAGCCCGCAGCAGGGCGCGCCGCTGCTCGTCCCAGGGGAAGGGCGGGCCGCTATAGCCCAGATCCCGGGCAAAGGGGGCCAGGGCGTGGGAGGTGTAGGTGAGCGCCAACACCCTTGGCGTGACAAAGGCGAGGCGCTCAGGGCTATAGAAACTGGGGGCAGGGATGGGGAATTGCTTGATGATAAAAAACTCAGATTGGTTCCACCAGCTTTCTGGCGTGCAACAAAATCACAGGTGAGGGATGTAAGCGCACCAAGTAGCCCTGGGATTGACGGCAGGTGATCGATTGACGGCAGCATCAGGAAAAGGCTATCACCTACTCCACATCGTGGAGCGATCCCTGCAATCATCGTCCGCTCATTTGTTGCGTTGGTAATACGACGCCACCCCAGCAACCAGTTGCGAGTCCAGCCCTTGGCATCCAGGCGGGCGGTCACCTCTTCTGCGGGCACCCAGTAGCGGGGGGTGGGCTCCCACTGGGGGTTGGCCTTCCGGGCCGGGGTGGCATCCATGGTTTTGCCCGTCTCCCCGTAGGTGGCCCAACGGTGATCGAATTGGTGGATCATCTTGGCTTCATAGAGGGGCACGTAACGGTGGACTCGCTGCGGTTCAGGGGCCGGATCGAGGGATGGGCCGTCTGCCGTCAGCAGGTCCGGGGCAACGTTGGAATTGGCGCCCTCGGCCACCCAGCCGGTCCCGTTGCGGACCCAGCCGCCAGCGGACAAGGCGGCGGCGTTGCGGAACAGGTGGCTGTCGTTGGACATGTGAAACAAGCTCGCAAAGCACAACCCCCATGGGTTGCCTTGGGCGCCCCTGCTCTCTTCCATCAACATCGGGACCTTGCCGTAGATTTTGGCGGTTAACTCCCCGTCCTGACGGGAGCGGAACACGGGGGCGGTGCGGGTGTTGGGGTTGATGGCGGCAATCTGCCGGGGCGAGAGGGTAAAACTGCGCTGGGAGACAGCCAGTTGGGCGGGATCGGTCAGGAAAAAGGCGAACCGTGCTGCCGGCTCCCGCTGCCCCATGGTGAGCAGGCAGAACTTGAAGCTGCGATGCACTCCGGGGAAGAGCCCGGCGCGGTTCTCGAAATCCACCAGCCTGGCCAGGCGTTCCTTCTCCACCAAGTGGGCGAAGAACGGGGCGGTGGTGGCGTCGGTAGCCACACCCGTGGGCACGATCACCCCGGCGCGGGCGCTGCTGAGATTGGCCACCAACTCGGCAAACAGGGCATAGGTGTTCACGTCACCCCGACCAGTGAAGGGGAAACGCCCACCGACCCCCGGCACGTGGACAAATTCGCTGACGGCCTCGGAGAGGCGCTTGGCCTGAACAAAGGCATCCCACAGCCCACGTCTGGCGCTGCCGATGGGGTCAGTTGCCAACGCCTTGATGAGCCGATCCCGGGCGGCTTTGTTGGGGGCGTCGGCAATCTCGTCACTGCGGCTGGCGAAAAACTCCTGCTCCTGCAACTTGATGCGCTCCCACGGCGGATTCCCCAGCACCACGTCAAAGCCGCCTTGCTCCATCACGTCGGGAAACTCCAGGGGCCAGTGGAAGGCGCGGGCGGCGGCAGCGGCTTGGCGGGCTGGCCCCAGGGCGGGCGGCTCATGTCCGGCCAGGGCTTGCCATAACTCATCGGTGGTGGGCACCGTGCGGTTGTGGGCTGCTGGGGCGGCGCCGGTTTTGGGCAGCAGGAAGGCGGCCACGTAGAGATCCGCGGCGGCCCGGGCCCGCTGGAACTCCGGTGTTTGGCGCAGATCCCGGAAGCGGCTGGCCTTGGCTTTGATTTGTCCCACCGTGTCCTCCCCCAGGTTGCGAAGGCGGGAAAACGCCAGCGCCAGGGGCTGCATGGCCGGAAGGATGGCAGCGCCGCTGCCCAGATCCAGCTCAATCTGGCCTTGCTTCGCGGCACGGTTGGCTTTCTTGTAGTGGTTGGCGGTGGCTTTGTGGTCGCCGGTCAGGGGTTTGTAGGCGGCGTCGGGAACGCCGTTTTCCAGCACGCTCAGATCAACCAGGCCCAGGAGGGCGTCGCCGCAGCGGATTTGCCCATCCAGAAAGCCCAGGGGGAGGCCGGGGGTCACCGTCTCGATCCAGAGGGCCACACGGGTGAGTTCCACGGCCATGGGGTTCTTG
Source organism: Synechococcus sp. SB0662_bin_14 (assembly GCA_009840445.1). Lineage (GTDB taxonomy): Bacteria > Cyanobacteriota > Cyanobacteriia > PCC-6307 > Cyanobiaceae > Synechococcus_B. The sequence goes on along the minus strand of VXNS01000071.1, from coordinate 55,016 downwards.
TCCACCCCGTGGAGGCAGCAGCGGGCCACGTCCCGCAGGGCCGGGCGAAAGTCCGCCAATTCCGGGGCGCCGTCGGCGCGGATGCGGGCCAGGCGGGTGGCCAGGCAGCGAGCGGCGGCCAGCAGGAAGTGGCCCGAACCACAGGCCGGGTCCAGGATGGAGAGCTGGAGAAGCGCCGCGGCGGGGTCTTCGGCTTCCGCTTCGGTGCTGTCCAGAACGGGGTCAAGGGCGCTGTCCAGCAAGGCCTGAACCAGGCTGTCCGGGGTGTAGTAGGAGCCCGTGGTTTTGCGCTGGTTGCCTCTCCGTTCGCTGGGCTCGGCGGCAAACACCAGGCTGCGGCCGTCGTCCGCCAGTTGGGGTTGGAGTTCCAGAAGGGATTCATACACCGAGCCCAGTTCCTCGGTTTCCATGGCCCGCCAGTTGACCGGCACCCGACCGGTGCGCTCCGGTAGCCACGCCAAATGCCAGAGGGCCGCCATGAAGGCGTTGTTGGGGAGGCGGGCCCGTCTCCAGGCGGGGCAACTGGTTGGGGGCGAAGAGGCCGCCAAGGGCGGGCAGGGCCAGGCGCGTTTCCCCCTCAGCCAAGGCGCGAAACACCACTTTCATGCCTTCGTAGCGGTCCTGGTGCCTGTCCCAGGTGGCGCGGCGCTGGCATTGGCGGCGCAGGGTGGTGAGGCTATAGCCGTCCCTGTAGAGTTGGCGGGCGGCGGCCGTGCTCCGGGCGGGGTGGAGCAGATTGCGGTCCTCCGCCACCATCAGGAAGATGAGCCGATACACCAGCCGCAGCAGTTCGTTGAACCAGTCCGCCAGGGGGACGCGGCCGGCTTGCAACTGGCTGGCCAGATGGCGGTTGGCGCTCAGGACGCCGGAACCCAACACCTTGAGGGCCTGCTGCACCTGGGCCGCCAGCCGGTCCCGGGCGGCTTCCCCAAGGCTGGCGCCTTCCTCGCGCCAATGCTCCAGAGGGCAATCCGTTGCCGGAGCGCCGGACTGCCCAAAACGGCTGCGGTGGATCAGCAACCAGAACGCCGCGAAGGAGGCGGCATCTTCGTTGGTGAACATCCCCCTCCAGATCGGCCTCGATGTGGGCCGGTCGGGTGAGGGAGGCGTTGTCCCGCAGCAGCCGCATCCGGCGGCCGTTGGTCACCAGGCCCCAGAGGGCGTGGTCGTGATGGTTGAGCCAGTCCTGAAGGGCAAAGGCGGGGGAGCGGGAGCGATCCGTGGAGAGGGTGGGGCTGCGGCGCTCCAAGTCCTCCCCTGGCGGCGCCACCACCACAGGCACCCGCTCCCCGACAACGAAGGACACAATCCCGTCGGTTGGGGCAAGGTCGTGGAAGCCGAAGGTCTCCGCCAGAAAATCCCGGACAAAGCGCTGCGTGGTCGCCAGGGAAGGATCGTGACGCCGGGCAAACTCGTCCCAGTGGGACTGGCCCACCCGGAAGGCGGTGGAGAGTTCCTCGCGAATCGTCAGCCCTTTGCGGACTGCGTAGCTGGCGCGGGTGGCGGAATCGTCCCTGGGGTCGCTGATCCGGGCCACCATGGCGGGGGTGAGGAGGTTGCCCTCAAGGCTGAGGAAGGGCCAGGCCCCTATCTCGGTGGCAGGTTGACGGGCCACGGCGCTCAAGCCTTGGGCGCAGGTAGTTGCCTGGCCTCACTGGTGGCGATGGCTTTGCCCAGCCTGGTCTCCGAGGTCATCGCGCCATGGGTCACGGGATCAGCAGGCCAGTTTAGGACCATGGGCCGGCCACGGCTTACACCGCACTGGGCGCCAGAACAAAGAGGCCGATCACGTCCGGCGGCTGAACGGCCTCCACACTGACGCGGGCGGCTGAACGGGCCGCGGTCCGCAGTCGGGCATGATCCTGGCCCAGTTCAGCAGCGCGGGCGCGGACAAAGTCCGCCAACGGTCCCTTCAGCAGAGCAGGCAGGTGCGCCTTGGCGGCCGTGATGAATCGATCCCGCGCCACTGGCGCCATGTTGGCCGCTGCGGGCGTGTTCAACAGCATCCGGGCCTCTTCCCCTGTGGCCGTGATGGCGCTGTCCTGGACGGCCGCCAACACTGCTTCCTCCACCAGCAGCAGCCGCTCGCGCCGGGCATGGGTGGTGAGCTGATGGCGGAGCCGCAGCAGCAGCAGCCATGTCACCCGCTCAACTGCCGGGGTGGGCCAGGCGCCAACCCGACCAATGCCCAGCCCGGGCAAAGACTCCGGATCCAGGGAGGTCTCCACCAGTGCTTCCGCCGTGGTGGTGACCAGCCCATGGGTTCGGGTCAATCGCTGGGCGCCAGCGGGCGCCGGCTCGGCGGTGGCCAGCCGCACCGATCCCGTCAGGTTCCGCTGTTGGAGCCGTTCCCGCAGACCGGCTTCCAGCGCTTCCACATGGGCCAACACCACAGATCCTTTGGGCTCCAACGGCACGCCGAAGCAGGCCATGGCGCGCTGAAGAAAAGTCCGGGCATCATCGGGAGACCCCAGAAGCGTGCGCACCTTCTCCCATTCGGGCGCCACCTCCTGGGGCTTCATGGCGTTCTGGGCGAAGCGGGTGCGGGATTTCCTTTCGTTCTCCGCCACGTCCCGCCAGCGGGTCTCCACGGCCGTGGCGCCCTCATCAAGGCGCAAATCAAGGGCCAACTGGGGGGTGGCGCCCCGCCGCAACACCATGGCGGCCAGCAGCGCATCGGTGACGGGACCCCGTTCCCGGGGAAGGGGCACGGTGACGCCCGTGGCTCTGCGGATGTCCTCGGCTTTGCGCAGGATCACCTCCAGCACGGCGCCGTCAACAGCGCTGTCCGGGGAGAACATCATGATGGAGCGCACCAGCGGCGCCGGCTGCCCGAAACGATCCACCCGGCCTTCCCGCTGCTGGTGGCGGGTGGGATTCCAACACAGGTCGTAGTGAACCACCGTGTCGAACAACTGTTGGAGGTTGATGCCTTCTGAAAGGCAGTCGGTGGCCACCAGAAGGCGCTGGCCGGCCTGCTTGCCCATCTCCGCCACCCGATCCCGCCGCTCGTCAGGGGTCAGCACGCCGGTAACGGCAGCAAGGGTGAGATGGGGGAAGGCTTGGCGGAGACCGTTACGGACATGCTCCGCCGTGGCAATGTACCGGCAGAACACCACGGGATTGGCCCCCTGGCGCAGAAGGGGCGTGAGGGCCTTGACGAGGGCCGCCAACTTGGGATCAGGTTGATTCAGCAAAGCCTCGGCCTGGCTCACCAGGGCGAGGAGAGCCGGATCGGGAGCAAAGCTGGCGCCGGGCTCCAGGTCAACGGCGTCTTCATCCTCTCCGTCTTCGTCGTAGATCCGGGGCTCCAGGCGCTCGTCCTGGTTCAAGGCCCGGTTGCGCAGCGCACTGAGGGCGGCGCGAGGGGACGAGCCAACGCAGCGCATCAGCGCCAGGGCGCCCCAAAACGCCAGCCGCCGCTCCCGCTGGCCAGTCCCGACCTGCTCCACCACAGCAAGGCAGTAGTCCAGCACCGCCTCCTGGAACGCCATGTGGGCTGGCGACAGGGGATAGGGATCCTCGGTGGTCTCGTGTTTGGGAAAGGCGCGGTCCTCGTGCCAGTCCCCTGAGACAAGATCCACCCGCCGCCGCTGCACAAAATGCCGAGCCAGCCGCTCCCGATAGCGGGGATCGTCAAAATCCATCTCTGCGAAGGATGAATCGACGAGCGACAGCAGGCGCCCAAAAGCCGCCTCGTCTCCGGAGTGGGGGGTTGCCGTCAGCAGGACCATGCCGCGATCTGGATCCCTGGCCAGGCCGGAGAGGAGGGCAAAACGCTGTTGTTTGCCCCTGTGGGTGCCCACGCAGGCATGGGCCTCGTCCACAATCACAAAGTCCGGGCAGGCCATGGCAAAGGTCTCACGGCGTTTCTCGGCCTTGATGTAGTCCAGGCTCACCACGGTGGCGGGGAAGGCGTCAAAGAGGGTCTGGGCCATGGGCAGTCCCCGTTCCAGACGCACTGCCGTGGCGGCGGTGACGGCAACCGCCGTGATCCCAAAACGCGATTCCAGCTCATCGACCCATTGCTCCACCAGGTGGGGAGGGCAGAGCACGGAGAAGGCGTCCACCTCACCCCGGTCCTTCAATTCCCGCAGGATCAAGCCGGCCTCGATGGTCTTGCCGATGCCCACATCATCGGCAATCAGGAGGCGGGGCACCGGCAGGCGCAGGGCCATGAGCAGGGGCACCAGTTGATAGGTGCGCGGTTCAAAGGCGAGTTGGGCCGCAGAGCGGAACGGACCGGCGCCACGGCGGAGGGTGAGCCGCAAGGCATCCGCCAGGAGCCCGGCCTTGGACTGGACCGTGATCCCGGCATCCGCCGGCAAATCAAAGCGCGCCGGCTCCACGGGGATCAGTTCAAGGGACGGATCCAGCAGGACCACGTCCTGTTCACTACCTGAGAGGGGGCGCAGCGCCAGGATGCCGTCCGAAGGAGACGGCAGGGCCACCCACTCACGGCCACGGGCCTTTACCAGGTCGCCGGGGGCAGGATTCATGCTCATCCGTTCCAAGTCTTGATCTCAAGTCTCGAACATGGCCGTCAATCCGCTGGGCAGCCCCTCGGTGGTGGTGTCCGGCAGGGCAAACAACATCCAGCCCTTGGCAAGGCCAATCTCCTGCGCCGTGTCCGTCACCGCATCCATGGCAGCGGCAACGAAATGGCTACGCCACACAAAAGGGAACACCTGGCCCGCCATGGTGATGGGCGCAGAGTCCGGTGTGGGGAGGCCCGCTTCTTTGAACAGGGCCAGCCATGAACCGCTCTTCCGACTGCTGCTCGATGGACCTGACGGGATGCTGTTCAGAACCACTTCACCACGGGCCAGATCAACCAACAACTGCTTGGCCTGATCGCTGGTGCGGTCAATCAACTCGTGGTCCGGTTGATTGAAGTAGGACAGAAGGCAGCGATAGCAGCCTCGCACACAGGCGTCCTCCCGTTGATCAACGAGAAGGGATGCCTCACCGGCGGCAATGGCCTCGTTCACCTTGTCGAAGTGCATCAGGCCCAGCGCCTCCCGGGCTACGCGGCCCAGCGCCCGGGGCTCTTCCACAAGTCGGCTCAATACACCCGCGCCCCCTTCGGTGGCCTCATAGGTGAGGATGGAGCGGCAGCAGTTGCGCTGGGGCAGTGGTTCGCTCAGCACTTCCCCCTCCTCCAACTGGAAGACAACCGCAATGCCGCGAACCAGGGCATGTTGAACCGTGACCAGCGTCTCAGGAGCATAGGCATCCGGCTCACGGAAACGCATGAGCAACGCATTCTTGCGCTCCCGCACGATGGGAACAATGCGCACCGGCCGGCTCACCTCCGGTGAATCCTCCTCGGCCTCCTCCACCTCCGACTTCTCCCAGTAGCCGCTTTGGGGATCAATGTTGAAGCCAAAAACAGTCTGGTTTTTGCGGCGTTTCAGGCCCTTGTTGATGCGACTGATTTCAGCGCTGTTGGCATATTGCAGTGTCAGGATGGTTGTTCCCCCACAGCGAAAGTCAGCTTCCGTGATCTGCAGGCGATCCTGTTGCCTTGGCCAGGAAAATACGGTCTGAATATCAAATCCCTGGCGAATACGCTCTTCATCGTTGGCGGTAATGCGCGTGGCTGCTGATGCTTCTACGTTGTCGATCCGCAACGTCCGCTGTACAGGCATCTCATTGGCCATGGATTGGTCACAAGCATGGCAGCGTTCCACTTCACGTTCATGGCAGGCGCCGCAATTGGAGCAGATGAAAATGTCCTTGGTGGCCAGTTCCGAGCCGTCGCTGGTGCGCACCTCCGGCGGCAACTGGGCTTTGGTCACTCGATAGGCGCGGCCTTCGTGATAAATCAGGCTACGGGGACCAAACTCTGAAATGGCCAGGAAACGAGCCCGTTGCAGGAAGGAGCCGGCCCTGTTCTCACCGGGGATAAAGGCATAAAGGGGAAGACGGGGAAAGTTATAGCCGGGCAGGAAACCTTCGGTGGCAAGGTATCGATAGGAGTAAAAGTCCGAACCGTTGGAGGCTTTGCCTTCCTCCAGCAGAGCAATCTGGTTGCTGGCCTGGGCCTGGGCGGCTTTGGTGGTTCTGCGATCCTTGCGAGGAAGGCCAGGGGTCTCGGAGCGGGCGTTGGCCTCTTGCAGTTGAGTGCGGGCAGCACTGTATAGCTGCCGCCATCTGTCGAAGGCATGGTCAAACATTTTTGGCGCTCCCTTGGCAATTGTCAGCACAAAGTTGTCTGGATTGCCCATCCAGAGAGGCCTTGCCCCATCAACGGAGTCCAGAATCTGATCCAGAACCTGCCTCATCGGAGCCTGGGCAGCATCCACCAGGCTCTCCTGTTGAATAACATCCAGAATCTCCTGCTTCAGCGGGAAATTGTCCTTCCCAAGATCCAACACCTGCGGAATATCCGGCGAGAGGGCAAGCTGCGCCTGCGCAAGCCAGACGGCGTGGAGATGGGACCGCACCAACTCTTCATTGGTGATGTCCAGCGCTGGCGGGCGCACCACACCGGCAACCATGGCGTTGCGGCGCTTGAAGAAGTACTGGTCATGGGGTGATTGGGCTGCGCAATAGGCCATGATCACCGCAGCCTGCCCTGAGCGGCCAGCACGCCCGGCCCGCTGGGCATAGTTGGCCGGGGTGGGGGGAACATTGCGCAGATAGACGGTATTCAACGCTGAAATATCCACACCCAACTCCATGGTGGGAGAACAGAACAGAGCGGGAAGAAACTGGTCCGGCTCTCCGGCGGCTTTGATGTCTGCACGATTCTCGCCAATTTTCTGGCGATCATCCTCTTCATAACGAAAACGCCATTCCCGCCACTCCCGCTGCTTCTGGGGAACCTGCGCCGTGTGTTCACGGCTTTCCAGGCCCCAATAGCTGCTGCGGCCCTGCTTCAGATCATCGGCAACGCCGTGGTAGAGGCGATGGAAATACGGGTTCCCCAGCGGTTCTCCTCGGCGCACTGCTTCACCTGGAACCAGCTTGAGCGCTGCCGGGGAGAGATGCCAGCCATGGAGGTCGTCCTCAATCTCCCAGGGTGACACCAGCCCCTCCCGGCTCATCAGTTCCATCAGCCCCGCCATGACCTGGGCATAGTCGTCCCTGTTGAGGGTCATGCCAGGGATCTTCCTGATGGCTCGGCCAATACGGGAGTTGTGGCCTGCACGAATCACTGCCTGCTCCCCACGGCGCTGCCTGCCTGGCTTCAGGATCAATGCATTGCGATCGCGCAGTTGTTCCTTCTGATCCATGGCCCATGGAGCACGGAGCAGATTTCTGGATTTCTGAGCAACGGAATCAAGAGTCGCCGGGTCCAATGCCTCCGTATTGACGGCAAGGCCCTCAAGCAAGGCAGTCAGGATGATCCGGAGGACTTCTTTGCGTTGCTCTCGCTCAGCCGCCACCTCTTGGGGCAGGACGGCACCCAGGCTTTCCCCATCGTCGGCCATATCCTCAAGACCGACAAACTGGAAATCCACCAATTTGAGCACCGCCAGGCTTGGGTTTGTGTATCGCCAGCCGCGGCGCAGGTCTGTCCAGACACGGTGCGCCAGCACCTTGGCCAGGGCCCGCTGGGCGTTTTCCCGGACAACGGCCCCGGCATCCGGTTCCAGCATCCAGTGGATACGGGCGGCCTTGTTGGCTGCCGTGAAGCCCAGCGCCTTCACCAGATCCAGACCGAATTTGTCCTCGCTGATCCCGTCGTTGCCAGCATCCAGAACGGCCCGCAACGTGGCGCCCCGCAAAAGACCGACAAAGAGAAAGTCGTTGAAGTGGCCCGCCTGGAGCGCCGCATCCTGCCGGTTGTCCGTGAAGCCCAGAAGCTTGCGCTTCTCGGGAGCGATGCCGCTGGTCGCGCCGTTCATCCACGCCAAGGCCGTGGCCACCAGCAGGGTGGTGGCGGAGCTGCGCCCTTCCCCCGACAGGCCCATCAGCTTGCTGCGCTCCCGCATGGCGGGATGGGGCTGATCCAGACAACGGGGACAAAACCGCCACCGCCCCGGAATGAACCAGAAGTTGGCGCTAGGCCCACCACAGCGCCCGCCCGGGTCTACGGTCAGTTGCTCGGGAACCTGGTTCTTCCGATTGGCGCGAAGCCGTTCGCTGCCGTTGCGTTCTTCGCGCCAGTCTTCCGGGAATGTGTCCAGCTCACCTGTGAACAGATAGTCCGTGTCCCCTTGTTGTCTCGTTGGCGTCAGGTAGCCGGCCACGTTGTCCTGGTCCTGATCCTTAATGGGGGTGTCGTCGATATTGCGGGGCAGAAAGATCTCCTCACCACTCCTTGTGGCGCGGGTGACAACATGGGCTTCATGGCCGCATGCCCTGCAGAAACGGGTTGGGTATAGACGATGTCCTGGGGTCTCCGGGTCTTCCAGTTGACCATCGAACAGAACTCGGCGTGGGGACTCCGTGAGGGTCGTGTAGACATCACCTGCCCCGGAGATGAATCGATGCAGCTTGAACGCCAAAAAGGCGCCGTCCCCCGTCCCGCCCCTTTCAGTCTCCGGCAGGCTGACCATTGTGAGGAACTTCTCCAGGCTGGCGCGGCAAGTGTCATGGTCCTGCCCACTGTCTCCAGCCAATTTCTCGGCAGCCTTGTCAAAGGGGACGGGTTCCTTGCGCTTTAACTCCTGCTGATCCTCCAGGCCAACGGCTAATTCCACCCACACCGCCAGCGGGTGGGTGCGAAGCTTCTCGTCGGTGAGCCCATGGGACAAGTCAGCCCGCACGGCCTCCGCCAGTTTCGGGCGCACATGCTGGAGTTTGAGACTGTCGTCCGTGGTGCGCTGCAGGGATTCGTCAATCACGGCATCCGGACCCATGGGCGTTCCGAAGAGCCGTGCGGCAACAGCCGCCACCGCCTGGGCTCTGCCAGCGCTTTCTCCCTCGTTGGCCATGGTGGCCGAGGTGCCAATACAGATGGGCGCCTTGTCTGGCGTGCATCGGTTGCGAAGTCGGCGGACAAGGATGGCCACGTCCGCTCCCTGGCGCCCCCGATAGGTGTGGAACTCGTCAAGGACAATGAACTGCACGCCCCGGGCATGGTCGACGACTGTGGTATCCAGCTCGTCCTGCCGGGTCAGCAGCAGTTCGGCCATCATGAAGTTGGTCAGCAGAATATCGGGCGGCTCCCTGGCAATGCGCTGGCGTTCCTCCCGGCTTTCCTGGCCCGTGTAGCGCCGCACGACGGGCTTCAGAGTTTCCGGCAGGCCGGACTGGGCGATGAATTTCTCAATTTCGTTGATCTGGCTATTGGCCAGGGCATTCATGGGATAGACAATGACGGCCCGCGTCCCCCGTGGCTGCTGGGCCTGACGGGCACGGACGATGGCGTCTACAATGGGGATGAAGAAGCAGAGCGACTTGCCCGACCCGGTTCCCGTAGTCACCACATAGCTCTTGCCCGCGCCGGCTTTGGCAATGGCCTCGGCCTGATGCCGATATAGAGGACCAGGTAATCGGAAGATTTTACCCGTTGCCTCGTCAAGCGTCCCATCAGCCACAAGACGATCCACGGTGGGACCGGATCGAAAGCGCGGGTTCAGGGACAACAGCGCATCCGGCCAAAAACGCTTGTTGCCGTACTGACGGTCAATCTCGTCACGCAGGTCATCGGCCCGAATGCTGCTGAACGACCGGGAGAATTGTTCATAGGAGTCGATAATGTGCTTGTCAAACGCAAACGCCTTCATGGCAGTCGCTGCCTGGTTCAGAAACCATAGATCGGCTTGCAGTGGGGACCATGGCGTTTGACGCTCACCACCCCCTGCCCCTGGTTCATAGAGTGGCCCCTGTCCTGCTTGGCACTGGGTGAGGGTTGCAATTGTTGGTGCGGGGCTGGCGGGGCTGGCGGCGGCGGTGGAACTGGTGGATGCCGGCCACCAGGTGGACCTTTACGAGGGGCGCTCCTTTGCGGGGGGCAAGGTGGGAAGCTGGGTGGACGACCGGGGCAACCACATCGAGATGGGCCTCCACGTCTTCTTTTACAACTACGCCAACCTGTTTGCCCTCATGGCCAAGGTGGGCGCCCTGGACAACCTGTTGCCCAAGGAGCACACCCACCTGTTTGTCAATGCCGGTGGCGAAGTGGGTCAGCTTGACTTCCGCTTCCCCTTGGGGGCGCCGTTCAACGGGCTCAAGGCGTTTTTCACCACGGCCCAACTGAGTTGGGTGGATAAGCTGCGCAATGCCCTGGCCCTGGGCGCCTCCCCCATTGTGCGGGGGTTGGTGGATTACAAGGGCGCCATGGCGGTAATTCGGCGCCTGGACCGCCTCAGCTTTGCGGAGTGGTTTCTCCGCCATGGGGGCAGCAGCGCCAGCCTGGAGCGTCTGTGGGATCCCATCGCCTATGCCCTGGGTTTTCTGGATTGCAAGGCCATCTCGGCCCGCTGCATGTTGACCATTTTCATGATGTTTGCAGCCCGGACCGAGGCGTCCAAATTGAACCTGCTGCAGGGCTCCCCCCACCGCTGGCTCCATGGCCCCCTGCTGCGGTACATCGAGGACCATGGCGGCCGCCTGCACCTGCGCCACCGGGTGCGCACCATCCACGAGCAGCAGCAGGGTGACGCCACACGGGTCACGGGCTTGTCCCTCACCACACCCACAGGGGAGCAGCGGGTGGAGGCTGACGCCTATCTGGCCGCCTGCGACGTGCCCGGCATTCAGCGGCTCCTGCCGAAGCACTGGAAGCAGCGCCATGCCCAATTCGCCAACATCGACCGGCTCACCACCGTCCCGGTGGCCACCGTGCAACTGCGCTATGACGGCTGGGTGACGGAACTGCGCCGGACCCGGGCGGCCATGGATCCAGCCCAACCCACCGGCCTGGATAACCTGCTCTACACCGCGGATGCGGACTTCAGTTGCTTTGCCGATCTGGCCCTCGCCAGCCCCGCCGACTACCGCAAGCCCGGTTGTGGCTCCCTGCTGCAGTGTGTGCTCACGCCAGGTGATCCCTGGATCAAGGCCAAAAACGAGCACGTCATTGCCCACACGGACCAGCAGGTGCGGCGCCTGTTCCCCTCCAGCAGCGGCTTCAACCTGCTCTGGGGCAACGTGGTGAAGCTGGCCCAGTCCCTTTACCGGGAAGCACCCGGCATGGAGCCCTACCGCCCCGAGCAGCGCACCCCCGTCAGCAACTTCTTCCTTGCGGGCAGCTACACTCGCCAGGACTACATTGATTCCATGGAAGGGGCCACCATGAGTGGGTTGTTGGCTGCAGCAGCCATCTTGAACCGGCCAGCCCGTCTGGCCACGTCCGCGGCAGTGGCTTGAGATGGCCCGCTGGCTGGAGCACAGTGTGGTGGTGGAGGTGGCGGCGCCCCTGGAGCAGGTGTGGGGCGTGTGGAGCGACCTGACCGCCATGCCCCGCTGGATGCGCTGGATTGAATCGGTGCGGGAACTGGACGATCCTCTGCTGACGGAATGGACCCTGGTGGCCCAGGGTTTCCGGTTCACCTGGAAGGCGCGCACCACCCGCAAGGTGGAACGGCAGCAGCTCCACTGGGAATCGGTGGCGGGTTTGCCCACCAAGGGGGCTGTGCGCTTCTACGGCGTCTCCCCCACCAGCACCACGGTGAAGCTGAGCATTGGCTATGCCTTGCCGCTGATGTTGGCGCCGCTGATGAAGGGCTCCCTGCTGCGGGGCGTGGTGGACAAGGAACTACAGGCCAATCTGGAGCGTTTCAAGGAATTGGTGGAAGACGGCGCCGGCAGCCCACGTCTCTGAGCGGGCTCCGAGCAGGCGCAAGGGGGAGCCATGCAACAGAGGAGGGAACCCTGGGGCCAGCAACTGATGCTGGAGGAGGACCATGGCGGCCCAAACAAGGGTGAGGCGCTTGCTACTGTTTGCCCTGCTGCCCATGCTGGCAGCCTGCCAGGGGGAGCCTCCTGCCGTGGGGATCACCACCCAGCAGGAGGCGCCAGTGGCGTGGTCACTGCCCGAGCCCAACCGGCCCGTTGACCTGTCGGGCCTCACCAGGCTCCCCACCCCTGACGCCCTACGGCAACGCCACACCACCAGCCGCCCCGATCCCTTTGCCCCGTTGCCGGTGGCTGTGGCCACCGGGGAGACGGCAACGCCACCGGCGGAGCCCCCAAGCTGCCCCCTGCGACTCACCGGCGTGGCCGTGCTCAACGACCAGCCCCAGGCCTTTGTGGAAGGGGAGGCGGGAGCGGGCAGCCTTCAACCGGGGGACGTGGGTGGCGCGTCCACGGACTTACTGGCGGACGGGTTGCAGGTTGCCGCCGTTGAGGTGTCAGAGCAGCGACTGGTCTTGCGCCATGGCCCGTCCGGGATGATGGTGACCTGCAGGCTCTTTCCCTGAACGTTGGCCTAAGGGGCCTCCTGGAAGAGACGCCCGGCGGCGGCCACAAGGGCTTCCATGTGGTGGGGATTGGCTTCAGCGTCCACCCGGCCCAGCAAGGCCCGGCAGGTGTGGCTGGTTTCCGGACCAATGGAGACCACCTTCGGCCCGCCAAGACGGGACTGCCAGCGCTCCCCCAGGTGGGCCGCCAGCAGGGCGATGGTGTTGCGCACAATTTTGCTGCTGGTGAAAGTGATCACGTCCACGTGGCCCTGGCCCAAGGCAGCAGTGGCAGCGGCCGGGATGGTGGCGGGACAACGGGATTCATAGGCCGGCGCCTCCACCACCATGGCCCCCTGCCGTCGGAACTGTTCCGCCAGGAGGGGGCGGCCACCGCTCTGCACCCGGGGCAGCAGCAGTTGGCGACCATGGACGGATTCAGGGAAACAGGCCAGCAGGCTATCGGCCACGAAGTCTTGGGGCACAAAAGGCATGGGCCAGCCTTGACGCTCAACGGCCTGCGCTGTTTTGCGGCCCACCGCCGCCAAACGGGGCCAGGCCGGTCCTTGGTGAAGGCGCAGGTGGTCCAGTCGTTGACGGACCGCGGCCACACCGTTGGCGCTGGAGAAAATCAGCCAGTGGAACCGCTCCAGCGCCCGCAATGCATCATCCAGGGGACCCCAATCATCAGGGGGGCCAATCATCAGGGCCGGCAACTCGATCACCTGGGCCCCTGCCGCCCTGAACAGGTTCCGGGAGGTGGAGGATGCATCAGCCGCACGGGTCAGCAGCACCCGGCGCCCCGCCAACGGCTGGGAGGGGGAGGTGTCACGCGCCATGGTGAAGCCGCCCATCCTTCTCCCGCACCATGGCCCGCAGGCCATCTCGGTACTGACGCAGTTGCTCCGTCAACCGGGGGTCCGCCGTGGCCAGAATCTGCACCGCCAGCAATCCTGCATTGGCCCCGTTGCCAATGGCCACAGTGGCTACGGGCACGCCGGCGGGCATCTGGGCGATGGAGTAGAGGGAGTCCACCCCGGCGAGGGCTTTGCTCTGCACCGGCACGCCAATCACCGGCAACACCGTCAGGGAGGCCATCATCCCCGGCAGATGGGCCGCTCCGCCAGCGCCGGCGACGATCACCTTCAAGCCCCGCTCGGCAGCGGTGCAGCCGTAGTCCACCATCTCCAACGGTGTGCGATGGGCCGAGAGAATCCGCACCTCACAGCCCACCCCAAAGCGTTGCACCATGGCTACCGCCGGTTCCATGGTGGGCAGATCCGAATCACTACCCATGACGATGCCGACAGGGGGCGTGCTTCGGGCCGGGAAGCGGCTGGGTTCATCCATGGCGGGCCAATGGTCTGGGCTCTCTTGGAAGGCTACTGGGTCTGTTCTCTGTCCTGCACCTCGTCCGCAAGGAAGGGATCGTTGACAACCCGTTTCAACTCCTCACCCGGCTACACAGGAGGGGAGGGGTTTCCAGGGGTTATTGAGACTTCATATCTTTATTTTGCTACGCACATAAGGAGCAACTAAACCGACGATCAAGGCACAACATACTGCAGAAAATATTGTAACAACCAATGTGATTTGACCTTTAAACTCATTAACCTTATTGTTAAGGTCTTCACTGATCTTTTCCCTCTCAGTCTGCATTTTCTTGGCCTCATCTTGGATTTGAGTCAGAAGACTGTCCATTTCAGTCTGTATTGTGGTGGCTTGATTTCTAGTTTGATTCAGGAGGCTATCCATCTCGGTCTGCATGGTATTGGCTTGATTTTCGGCCTGATCCAGGAATTTCTC